>CAMWTO010000001.1 GCA_947177205.1 uncultured Ruminococcus sp.
ATATGATATAATAAGGTGAATAAAGATTAAGTTGATAAATTGGAATTTGCTGATAAAAAGGAGATAAAAATGGATGATAAGTATCTTTTGATAGAAAAGTACAAGTTAAAGCATGAAAATAATGCATGGTATTCAGAAAGGGAGAATTCCCATAAACATCTTATTTTTAAAGATTCTTTTTTTGAAAGAAGTGATGTTTTAGGACTTCTTTTTCGCATTAATAAGCTTTGTATGGCAAAGGTAAAGTATTTTCGGACAAACATAGACAAGTATGAACCATTAAAATATGATTATAAAATGGGTTTTATTTCTGTTCCGTTGTGGGATGCTGATTTTTTGAGACATCATGCGTCAGGATATATTTTGGATTTTCGTTATTTGCAGACAATCACAGTTTATGATGATTTCATAGCTCTTTGCAAAAAACTGGAAAATTTAGAAAATTAATAAACGCTGATAGGCAAAAGGAATTAATCGTTTAAATTCTGATTTATTGCACGAATGGTCAACCGTATCATACGGCTGCCCATTTTTCATACGATCAAGTACATTTCTGACTGTTATGGCTGCTTGACTTTTTCCGCTCCGTATGATATAATAAGTTGAATAAAGATTAAGCTGATAAATCGGAATTTTTACGGAGAAAAAATTATGAGTTGTGAAGAAAATAGAGTATGTTACGCAGACAAATCTATAATAAAAACAGCAAAAATTATTGTGGGATTATTTATAATATTGACAGCTCTTGGTGGATATAAATTTCAATCTTCCTATATGCATGAGCTGACTTTTATTTCAAATTTCTCATGCGGCTTGTTATTACTGTTGGATGGAATGGTAAGTTTAATTAGAAAGAAAGCGTTACCTGCGATTTTGTATCAATTTGTATTGCCATGTATATTAACCGTTTTTTGTACTGTGTTTTTTAAAATCTTTGGTTGGTACGATTTTAATTTTAGTGGAATGTTTTTCTTCATGCATGGAATAAATCCCGTTTTGGTTTTGACAATGTATTTGTTTACGACAAAACTTGAATTGAAGGATAAAAAAGATTATGTCAGAAGAATTTTTATTACGCCAGCTATGGTAATGTTTTACTTGCTATTTGATTATATTCGTTTTCTTATTACTGGTAATTTAGTGTATGGCTTGGTTTCAACTGAAAGCCTGACATTTGTTAAAGCTGCTATAATCGGTATTGTTTACTATGCATCAATCGCATTTATGAGCTATGGCTTACTTGTTTTAAAGTTGTATGTTCAAAAGAAAATAGAGATATAATTTCCGATAAAAAAGAGTAAATTCTGATTTATCGCACGAATGGTCAACTGTATCACACGGCTGACCATTTTTCATGCAATTTCAGCTTACATCTTTTTGTTATAATAAGATCGGATTGCTACTGCTATGACAGCATTCACCATGATAGATATACAAAGTGTCATGCTGATCACAGGATTGAGAAATCCGGATACAATGACAGCAATTGCAGTTACCATCAGTGAAGTAACGCTTGCAGTCTTCATTGTTTCCTTGCTGATTTCAATATTTCTTTCATCAGTTTCCTGAATGTACATCTTCTTGAGTTTTTCTTCATTATGCAGAGCCGCATGTATTCTTGCGAGATTGAACACAGAAACAAGCATGATTCCGCTGAAAACACCACTTACAAGCTCCAGCGCAAAATCATTCGTACAGTTTACCAAATACTTCAATCCGAAATACATAAGTAAGGAAGAGCAGCAGAATGCTGTTATGAATCTGTATTTTTTCGTCAATTTCTTCTTGAATTCTTCCATGGTATCATCTCCTTATAAATTTTCTTCGCCTTCAAAAATAAACAATTCTTCTATTGTGATGTCGAAAAACTGTGCGGCTTTATGTGCCAGAGTCAGCGAAGCATGATATCTTCCGTTTTCCAGGGAAATAATCGTCTGACGTGTCACACGCAGTGCATCCGCAAGTTCCTGTTGTGTCACTTTCCGGGATTTTCGCAGTTCCTGAATTTTATTTTTCAATCTATCACCGCCTTTGCGCTTAAAGTAAAGTTAACTTTACAATAATAGTATAGCACACTTTACATCAATTGTCAAGTGTATTTTACATTTTTTTGATGTAGATTTAAGATTTAAACGATCAAGTACATTCTGACTGTTAGGACTGCTTGACTTTTTCAGCTCTGCATGATATAATTAGAGAACAAGGCTTAGGCTTATAAATCAAAATTCATAGAGGATGTGGCTTAATGAAGAACACAAAAATAAGTGCTTGGGATTATCTGTGGTATGCGTTGTATTCGTTTGCAGGACTAGGACTGGAAATAGTATTGATAAGTATCATAGAGCCTATTTTTTTTGGTAAGATAAGTGAGTATAATACGATTCAAAGTATTATTCATTGGATTTTAACAATCCTATGCTGGGCTATTATGATGATAGTACTTGTAAAAAGTTCTGAAAAGAAATTGGACTTTCGTGTATGGAATCATGAAAAGATAACAACAAAAGGAATCGTCATTAGTTTGATTTTAATTGTTGCTTGTATTGCTTTAAATGCATATGATTGGGGAAGCTTAAAAATCGTAGGAGAATTTCAAAAGAAAGAACTAATAGAGTTTATTTTCCAGTATATATACTATATGTTTGAAATTGGCTTAGTTTTTTTAATCGTTGTATTCGGACAGAAATTTGTGGAATCTTTATTAAAGAAAAAAAGCATGATTCCTTTTGGAGGAATCGTATTAGGCTGTACCTGGGGACTGATTCATATCTTAACACAAGGAAGTATTATTACAGGTTTGGGAGTAATAGCATTTTCATTAATGTATGGAATAATATATATTGCTTTAAATCGAAATACAAAATATTCCTATTTAGCAATGGTAATAGCCTTTATTATTTAAGGAATGGTTATAAAAATGAATATTATTTTGTACTCAAATAAAATTGATGATTATTTAAAACATGATGATGTGATTGATTATGAAGATGAATCTATTTTAGAATTGGCTAATATATTATTTCGAAAGGCAAATAATGAGCTTAATTTTATTAAATTAGCTTATGAATTTGTAAGAGACAATATTTCACATTCAGCAGATATTAACGAAGATGTTATTACATGCACTGCTTCAGAAGTGCTAAAGTCTGGTCATGGAATTTGTTTTGCGAAATCACATTTATTGTCTGCTCTATTACGTTGTAAATCTGTTCCAACGGGTTTTTGTTATCAAAAATTAATTTTAGATGATAAAACAGCTCCTATTTTAATATATCATGGTCTAAATGGTGTATACATAAAAGACTACCAAAAATGGATAAGACTTGACGCAAGAGGAAATAAAACTGGCATACATGCACAGTTTTCAATAGAAACAGAACAACTTGCTTTTCCAATACGTCCGGAAATGGGCGAAATAGATAGCTTTATCATATATCCCGACCCTGATAAAAAAATAGTGGAAAAACTAAGAAAAAATAAAACAAGAACAGAACTTTGGAATAATCTCCCTACTGAACTTGACTATAATAAACAATATTAATCAGTGATTATGGAAATGTTAGAATTCGTAAAAATTTTACTTGACAAAAGTCGGTTATTATTGTATAATAAGATTATTAAAATTGTGGAATCTCAAGGAGTGGTAAATCATGGTGAATCTCAGGAAAAAGAATAGAAAATCCACAAAAGAATATCTGATTGCAACCGGCGGTAAAGTGCTGGTACTAGTGAGTGTTCTTGCGAATTTCACAGAAATTGCAACCTGGACAGAAAATTTTATGGAACGACATGCCGGAAAAAATTCGACATCCGCAAGCATTGTGGAGCTGAAACAAGTACAAGCTGTAGATACTGTTGTTCAGGAACAGGAAGAAAATGTTGTCGTTGCAGGGTCTGCTTATATGACAAATGATGCAATCCAGGAAGTTACTTTTGTAGAACCTGAACTGCCAGCAGAATATGCAATCCCGCCAGAAGAACAAGCTGTCCCGGAATATAGTTTCGTAGCCCCACCGGCGGAACATGCGATTCCGGAGCATGTGTGCCGGCAGGAAGTTGCTGTTGTGGAAGATGTGGATGTCATAGAATGTTTTCATTAATTAATAAATTAAAAAACCGTCAGAAAAGATCTGACGGCTTTTTCTGTCTCAGGATTTGCCTAACTTGCGCTTGTTGCCTTTCTCATCCATAATATAAGTATGTTCGAGCTGATTGGTTAAATTATTCCGGAACTCCATGCGATATTGATTTCTCAATGTCGTCTGTTCTTCTTTTTCTTCCGGTGTGAGTCCTTCGGATTTTGCCTTTCTGGCAAGCTGATTGATCCTGTCAATAAGTTCTGATTTCATAGTATATTTTCCTTTCTGATTTGAAAAAAATAACGATGCCGCTCACACCGTGACATCGTTCAAACTTAGATAAAAACAGATAATTTTAATGGGGGAATCAATTAGAAAATTCATGAAGAAATAAAGGAAATTTCCTAATCTGGTTTTTATTCTACATGGTGAAGCTTAAAACATTCTTAAATTTTAATGTGAAATTTTAAATTTTTTAAATTCAAATTTTAGTATGAGATAATTTTTTGACTGTTTCCAATGCAAGGCGCATCATATCTGTGAAGCCTGTCTGTCGTTCTTCGGCGGATGTGGATTCTTTCCGGAGCGGACAGTCAGACACAGTACAAATACACAACGCCTCTGCGCCGGCTCTTGCGGCATTCATGTAGAGTGCAGCAGATTCCATTTCAATTCCCAGAACATGCATTTTCGACCATTTTTCAAGAGATTCTGCATCATCATAAAATGTGTCGCTGGAAAGCAGATTCCCCGTCCGGACAGATAACCCCAGTTCTTCGGCGGTGTCGGATGCTGTCTTTAACAGACGGAACGACGCAATCGGCGCATATGTTCCGGGGAGCTGATACTGCGCCGCAAAATTGGAATTGGTACAAGCCGCCTGTCCGAGAATCACATCCCGGAGCTTGACTTCCGGAGCGATTCCGCCTGCCGTGCCGATCCGGATAATGCTTTTGACGCCGAAGAAGTGATACAATTCATAGGAATAGATTCCAATCGAGGGCTGACCCATACCACTGCCCTGGACGGATACGGGGATGCCCTGGTAAGTGCCAGTGAAGCCGAGCATGTTGCGGATGGTGTTGACACATGTCACGTTTTCCAGGTAATGTTCTGCGATAAATTGTGCACGTAACGGATCGCCGGGCATGAGGACGATGTCGGCATAATCGCCTTTCTGTCCCTGCAAATGCGGTGTACTCATAGAAAAAAACTCCTTTCAGATTTATAATTAATTAATTGATTGACTATCTATTTCATTTTAGCATATCCGGAAGAAAAAAGCAAGTGTTCTGAAAAAATTTGCAAAATTGGGAAGAAATTTTACCTTGACAAATGCTGAAAAATATGCTATACTGTGAAAAGTTATCAAATAGTTATCAAATATTTATGAAATAATTATAAAAAAGGAGTTTTTTTTTGAGTTCTGTTAAAAATATCGGTTTTGGTCGGGAAGATACCCGTGCCGTTAAGGGAATTGCAGTGATTATGATGCTGTTACATCATCTTGCTGGATTTGGGGATCGGTATCCTGTCGGATTTGAGGGATTCCAGCCGAAAGAAAGTTGGTTTATCAAAGAGGGAATTCTCTCAGGATTAGCATTTAATATGAGATTCTGTGTTGCTATATTTTTCTTTTTAGGCGGATACGGCACATATAAAAGTATCGCAAAGGGAAGTTTCTGTCTGACGAATTCCGTTTTGGGACTGTTTAAAAAATACTGGAAAGTGTTTTTTATTTTTGTTCCGGTTGCATATCTGTTTTTCAGCCGTTCCGGAGACGGCGTATCGGGATTAGCCACACGGTATAATTTTTCCGGTGCAAAAGAACTGATCACGACCATAATATCCAATTTCACAATGCTTTCGGATTCTATAAACCTTGAATGGTGGTTCATGAAGACCTATATCTGCGTTCTGCTTTTGGGGACAGTCTATTGTAAATTGACAAAAAAGCTGAATTCTTTTGCAGGAGAACTGCTGCTTATCTTTGTCATAGATATGCTTCTGCGTTCTGTACTGCCGAATCTGCCGTCTGTGGAGGGATTGGGCGGACTTTCCGGCAATGTATTTTTTACACGGTTCTGTTCTCAGACAGCATCATCGAGTCCGTTTTTTGCCGGGATTGTTTTTGCAAAATATGATGTAGTTGTAAGATTGAAAAAAATATTGTATCAAATGCCTTTCCGGGCTGTATTTGGTCTTGCAGGTGCTGTTGCTATCATATGGTGCAGATGTTTTATCACAGGAACGGAACTGGATCTGATCTATACACCGCTTCTGGCGGCATCACTGTCTGTATTTTTTGATTCAGTCAAGCCTTTGCGGCGTGTTTTTGATCTGATCGGAAAACATAGTACGAATATATGGCTTGTTCATAGTTTCTACTGCTATTATTTCCTGGAAGCAACGAAACTTGTCTATTGTACATCAAATGTGTGGGTAGACCTTGGAATCCTGGTTGTCATGAGCTTTTTGACTTCTGTGATTCTGGAGCTGTTTTATAAATATTTATTTCAGGGAATCGAATTTATGCGGAGTAAATTCCAGAAAAAAGATTCTGATAATTCTGGCAATTCTGATAAGCCGGAAACAGAAACCGAAAAAATTCCGGAATCCGAATCAGAAAACGAGAATGGAAAGATTCTTGTCCATTAATCTCTCCCGCCCCCGTCTCTACAGATGGGGGTTTTCTTGCTAATATATCTCCTTTATTTTTTTAATACAGTTGTTTACTTCTTCTATTGTTGAATCTTCTAAAGATAATTGCTTGTTTTTTAACCAAATAGCAGTAGCGATTTCAATTGATTCTACAAACATAGTATGACTGATGTTACAATGATACTCATGAAGACCGCAAACCCACCACAACTCAATGCCATCCTCAATCCAATCACAGTCATACGGAAGATTATATCCTACTGTTTCACAAATCATTCCACTTTTTTGACTGGCAATCTTTCTTAGTGTTTTAAGAAAATTTCTTCTCATCATATTATCAAAAAACAGGATAACAGCAGCATATTCTTCAGCATCATATGGGAAAAACTGTTTAAATTCCGATTTTATCATTCCCATCTCCTTCGGTATATCAGAAATTCAGCCCTGGACAGGGCTGAATTTTGTTGGATTTATTTTAATTTGTTGTTTCTGTCGGGAAATTGTTTTCTTCTGCCCAGTCCAGAACTTTGGAATCAGCAGGCGCATGAATCACGCAAGGCGTACCGGATTCAAATTCGATCTCTGCTAATCCCCAGTTATCACAGGAGAGAGCCGGACTCAGGATTGACAAATCCTGCAAATTCAGGCAGTTTGTCAGCATTTCTTCGTCCGTTTCCGTGACGGATGCCGGGATTGTCAGTTCTGTCAGACTGATGCAGTTGGAGAATGCACCACGTCCGATAGAAGTCACAGATTCCGGGATGTTGATTTCTGAAAGCATCTCACAATCAGCGAAGGCCTGTTCATTGATAATCTGAATTGTGTCGGGCAATGTAATGCTCGTCACATCCCAGGCGGCTTCTAACGCATACTGTCCGATTTCTGTCACCGGATAGCCCCCGATCTGAGACGTAATCACAAGTTCCGTGTCGGATCCGGTGAAATCCAGGATGATTGCCGTTCCGTCCGCATGGATTTCATAGACAAACTGATCCAGGCTTGTGGCATCCGGGTCAATTTCCGTAGAATCCGGGATCAATGTTTCTTCCGGCGGTTCTGATGTCGGATACAGCTCCGGATCAAACGCTGTTTCTTCCGGAATTGCGGTATCTTCTTCGGAATTTTGAATGATAGCAGGATCGTCCGTTTCGCTGGAATCCGGACTGGAATCACAGCCGCACAGAAACATCCCGGAGAGACTGACCAGGCATACTAACATGAAATTTAAATTTTTAAAATTTCTCATGATTTCTTGTTCCTCATCTTGGCACGCTGTGCATTATCCAAAATGCGTTTGCGGATTCTTAGATTCTTCGGTGTCACTTCGAGCAGTTCATCATCTGCCAGGAATTCCAGACAATCTTCCAGACTCATAATTCTGGGCGGTACTAAACGGAGTGCATCATCACTGCCACTGGCACGGGTGTTCGTGAGATGTTTTCTCTTGCAGACATTGACAACAAGATCATCTGCTTTCGGAGAAACACCAACAACCATGCCTTCATAGACCGGAACACCTGCGCCGATAAAGAGCGTGCCACGCTCCTGTGCATTGTATAATCCGTAAGTGACAGCTTCGCCGGATTCATGACAGATCAGAGAACCGGCGCTTCTTCTGGGGATGTCGCCTTTATAGGGGATATAACTGTCAAAGACACTGCTCATGATACCCTCGCCACGGGTATTCGTAAGAAATTCGCTCTTGTAGCCGAATAATCCACGGGACGGAATTAAAAATTCCAGACGGGTTCTTGTCCCCTGCGGCTGCATGGACTGCAATTCGCCCTTGCGAGTGCCCATTTTTTCCATAACCGTGCCGACACATTCTTCCGGAACGTCTACGACAAGTCTTTCCTGCGGTTCGCAGAGTTTGCCGTTGATGGTTTTATATAAGACTCTGGGCGTGGACACAGATAATTCATAGCCCTCACGACGCATATTTTCTACCAGGATAGATAAATGCATTTCACCACGTCCGGCAACGCTGAACGAATCTGTATTGTCTGTTTCGGTGACTCTCAGAGACACATCCCGAAGCAATTCTTTGAATAAGCGCTCCCGGAGCTGACGGGATGTGACATATTTACCGTCACGTCCTGCAAACGGACTGTCATTGACAGAGAATGTCATTTCCACAGTGGGTTCACTGATGTGTGTGAACGGCAAAGCTTCCGGCTGTTCCGGAGCGCAGATCGTATCACCAATCGTGATATCCGGAATGCCGCTTAAAATTACAATATCGCCGACGGTTGCCGTTTCTGTATTAACCTGGGCAAGTCCCTGCATCTGTGCCAGAGAAACAATTTTTGCCTGGTTATGCTTTTCCGGCTGATTGGAATTGACGACCAAAACCGGCTGATTGACTTTTACAGTCCCTCTCTGGATTTTGCCGACAGCGATTCTGCCGACGTAGTCATTATAATCAATGGAAGATACTAACATCTGGAAGGGTTCTTCTGGTTCACCCTCCGGCGGAGCGATATAATCCAGGATGGTTTCAAATAAAGGTGTCAGATCCGTGCCGGGTGTGTCCTTGTCAAGGGATGCTGTGCCGCTTCTGCCGGAACAGTACAAAATCGGACTTTCCAACTGCTGTTCATCAGCATCCAGATCCAGTAATAATAACTGGACTTCATCAGCAATTTCATCGAGTCTTGCATCCGGTCTGTCAATCTTGTTTACAACAATAATAATTTTATGACCCATTTCCAGGGCTTTGGACAGAACAAATCTTGTCTGCGGCATCGGACCTTCAGCGGCATCCACTAATAAAATCACGCCGTCCACCATGGATAGAACACGCTCGACTTCGCCGCCGAAATCGGCATGACCAGGCGTATCAATAATATTAATTTTGATGTCCTTATACTGAACAGCCGTGTTTTTCGCCAGGATGGTAATGCCTCTTTCCCGTTCAATCTCATTGGAATCCATGACACGCTCAGCGACAGCCTGGTTTTCCCGGAAGACACCGCCCTGTTTGAGCATTTCGTCTACCAGAGTTGTCTTGCCGTGATCAACATGGGCAATGATGGCGATATTTCTTAAATTTTCTCTGATCATAAAAAAGCATCCTTTCTTTGCATTTTTATTTTTTTTATTTTCATAAAATTTATTCGCTTTTCCAGTATAGCATAATTTTCCGGAAATTGCAAGATATTTTTTGAAAAATCCGGAAATCTTTGTGCTGATTTGTTGTAAATTTCGTGAAATCAGTTGCAATTTGATCTGAAATGTGCTATAATAAACTATACTTGCCTGAAAATTAAAAAAAACAAATCAAAATCAGGCTTGATTTCTGAGAGGAGAATTAATGTTATGTGTGGAATTGTAGGTTACGTTGGATTCCGTGATGCGGCAGATGTCCTCATGGACGGTCTGTCCCGTTTGGAATACAGAGGCTACGACTCGGCAGGAATCGCCATATTTGAAAATGAAACAATCCGGGTTGCCAAATCCAAGGGCAGACTTGCAGATCTGGAACAGAAAATGCAGCAGGATGGCAAGCCGTCCGGTCACGCCGGCATCGGTCACACCAGATGGGCAACGCACGGCGAACCGTCCGACCGGAATTCCCATCCTCACGCCGGCGGCAATGTCACGCTTGTCCATAATGGCATTATTGAAAATTACAAAAAATTAAAAGAATTTTTAATCTCACAGGGCAGGGATTTCAGTTCTGATACAGATACGGAAGTTGTTGCACAGTTACTGGATTATTATTATCAGGAAAATCACAACAATCCCATTGACGCCATCATCCGGGTAAGGCAGGAACTAGAAGGTTCTTATGCATTGGGTGTCGTGTTTGCGGATTTCCCGGATCGGGTCTTTGCGCTCCGAAAAGAAAGTCCGCTGATTGTCGGCATTGGTGAGAATGAGAGTTTTATCGCCTCGGATATGACGGCGCTTCTGCAATATACCAGGAATTATTATTTATTGGAACCCGGTGAAATTGCCGTCCTGAGCAAGAAAAAAGCAAAAATTTATGATCTGCATTATCAGGAAGTCCGGAAAGAATTAAAGACAGCAGACTGGGATGTCAGTGCGGCTGAAAAATGCGGCTATGAGCATTATATGCTCAAAGAAATCCATGAACAGCCGGAAGCGATCAAGACAACGATCACGCCCCGGATTACGGACGGATTGCCGAATCTGGAAGAGTGTGGCATCACGCCGGAAACATTGCTCAATTTCCATAAAATTCATATTGTAGCATGTGGTACGGCAATGCATGCCGGAACAGTCGGCAAATATGTGATTGAGAAACTGGCAAGAGTTCCTGTGAATGTTGATATTGCGTCAGAATTCCGGTACAGAGAGCCATTAGTTTCTGAAAATGATCTGGTCATTATTATTTCTCAGTCCGGAGAAACGGCGGACAGTCTGGCAGCTTTGCGATTAGCAAAATCCCTCGGCGCAAAAACACTTGCGATTGTCAATGCAAAGGGCAGTTCGATTGCGAGAGAAGCCGACATGCTGATCTATACCCATGCAGGACCTGAAATCGCCGTGGCATCCACAAAAGCTTACATGGTGCAGATTGCTGTCATGTATCTGTTTGCATTTGAACTGGCACTGGCCAATCGTCGGATTGATGAAGCAGAATGCCGGAGATTGACTGCATTATTACAGGAAACGCCGGATCAGATCACGGAAATTCTGGAAAACAAATCTATGACACAGATGATTGCAATGGAGTTAATCACAGCCGACAGCCTGTTATACATCGGGCGTGGACTGGATTATGCGCTGAGTATGGAGGGATCTTTGAAATTAAAAGAAATTTCTTATATTCACTCTGAGTCTTATGCGGCAGGAGAACTCAAACACGGCACAATTTCGCTGATTACGGAGAACATGCCCGTGATTGCAATTGCGACACAGAAAGGTTTGTTTGACAAGACCATCAGCAACATCAAGGAAGTCAAAGCAAGAGGCGCAAAAGTGATTCTTGTGTGCCGGGAGGATTATATTCCGGACGCAGACATTGCAGATTTCAAATTCGGTCTGCCGGATTTTGATGATTTATTAATGCCCATGCTTGCCGTTGTGCCGTTGCAATTGCTTGCTTACTACACCGCCGTTCACAAGGGGACGGACGTGGATAAGCCGAGAAATCTGGCAAAATCCGTCACAGTAGAATAATTAAAATAAATTTTAAAATAAAATTTAAAAAAATTTTGAAAGAGATTTTTGCAAATGAAAAAAAATAAAAAATTTTATCCGGCACTTGCTGTTTGTCTGGCAATGCTTTGTAATCTGAATTTAAATTTTGTTTCTGTATCCGCAGAAGGCGAAGAAATTTCTGTTTCAGATCCGACAAATCCGGACAGTTCAGAAAATCCCGGAAGTTCTGAGAATTCCGGGGAGACTTCCGCCACGGAAGCCCCCAAGCCGGAAGAATTATACCGGTTTGAGATCAACACGGCAGGACGTGCGGAAATCTATGATTTTATCCCCTCGGAGACGTACAAGGGCGCAGTTGAAATCCCATCACAGCTTGACGGCTGTGATGTGGGTTATATCGGCAATGCGGCATTCATGAACGCCGCCGGAATTACCGAAGTGACGATCCCGGCAACGGTGACGGACATCGGGAATTCCGTGTTTCTCGGCTGTACGAGTCTGAAAAAGATCAACGTCCAGTCCGGGAGTATTTATTTAAATTCCGTGGACGGCGTTCTGTATGCGGATGAGGGAAAGTTTCTGGTTGCCTATCCGGCGGCGAAAGACGGCGATACTTACCAGATCCCGGAAATTGTGGACGAGATCGCTCCCGGCTGTTTCGGATTTTCTCAGAACCTGAAACAGATGACCATCCCGGCGCATGTGGTCTATGTGGATTCCTGGTGCTTTGCCTATTCCAAGATTGAAAAAGTCAGCGTTGCAAGTGCAAATATTGATGAATACGCATTTGCTTACTGTGATAAATTAACCGGACTGGAATTGCAGTCCGGTGTGGAGACCATCTCGGATGCTTCGTTCAGTAATTGTCCGGCATTGGAACATGTGACGCTCCCGGATACGCTCAGCACAGTGGGACAGTACGCATTCTGCGCAACTGGAATGAAAGAAATCACGATTCCGGCAAATGTCAATGATATCAGCTATGGCGCATTCGGTTATGATGAAGATTCCAATGGAAACCTGAACCCGATTTCGGATTTTGTCATTTCCGGTTATCCCGGCACGGCAGGACAGACCTACTGCACGGAAGAAGATCCGGAGAATGATTATAAAAATGATTTTGTATTTGTGGATCTGAGCGAAGTCCCGGAAACAGAATCAGAAAATTCAAAAAATCCGGAGAATTCCGGCGATTCAGAACAGACAGACGAAGACGGTGCAGATGCGGCAGTTCCCGGAGACAATCCGGAGGAGATCCCCGAAGAAAACCTGGAGGACATCATTGGCGTGCAGGTCAAGGGAAATCAATTTTTGCGGATTCTGCTGGCAACCGTTGGCGGAATTGCAATTATCCTGGCAATTGCGCTGGTAATTATCATTCTGAAGAAACCAAAAAATCATAAAAATCATGAGAAAGACTAAATTAAAATTAAAAAATTATTTCAAAATATCCGGGATCGGTCTGGCAGTTATTTTACTCTGGAGTATGCTGTTGTCAATGGGATCAATGACCCCAGCGTATGCCGAAAATTCCGGCGATTCTGAGAATTCCCAGAATCCGGGAGAGATTATTTCTCTCCCGAATGGATATTCAGAAGACGGACTGTGGCTCTATAATGACTACGGCGACGGAACGGTTTCTGTCACCTGTCAGGACAATACGATCACGGAAGCTGAAATCCCGGCGGAAATTGACGGACATGTCATTACAATGGTAGAAGTGGACTGTTTCAAGGATAATCCGGGACTGAAAAAAGTCACGCTCCCGGACACGATTACAGTCATTGAAGATTATTCATTCTATCAGTGCTATGGACTGGAAGAAATCAACATCCCGGAGAGCGTGACAAAAATCGGATTTCAAGCGTTCTATGGCTGTGCGCTCCGAGATGTTATCATTCCGGCAGGCGTAACGGAAATTGAAAATTTCGCATTCGAGGGCTGTAATTCCCTGCAAGCCATTCACGTCAGCAAGGTCAATCAGAATTATCTGGATCAGGACGGCATTTTATTTGATTATGACAAAACAGCATTGATTGTATATCCCAGTGCGAAAACAGATACCAGTTACACCGTTCCGGAGAACTGTACCAAATTAGAAAGTTACGCATTCATGGGAAATCAGTATCTGGAGCAGATTGATATTTCTTCCGTGCAGGAAATCGGCGAAGATGTATTTTATTACTGTACCAGTTTGCAGGAGATCACAATCCCGGACGGCATCACGGAGCTGAAAGGTTCAGCATTCGGCAATTGCGTGGCATTGAAGAAGATCACGCTTCCGGAGGGGATTACGAATCTGGGATCAGGATGTTTTTATAATTGCGTCATGCTGGAAGAAATTCAATTACCGGAATCACTCACAGGAATGAATGATTATGCGTTTTTTAACTGCGGATCTCTGAAACGTCTAACAATCCCGGAGAACGTGACGACAATCGGCAATTATGCGTTAGGCTGGTACTATGGCAATGATAACAGCAATAACAACAGCAATGCCGGAGATGAGAACAGCAAACAGGATGATTACAAGCGACTTCCGGATTTTGAAATTGATGCAGATAACGGCACAGCAGCATTCGAGTATGCCGCCAAAAATAGTATCAAATGCACCGGCGGTATTACGCAGGGAATTGTATTTATCTATATTGTGCTTGGTGTGGTTGCCCTGGTAATTTTGGCAGTCATCGGGCTTGTCATCATGCAGAAACGCTACCAGAAAGAACATGAATTAAATTAATTTTTAATATATGCTGAAAGGAGCATGGTTAGAATGGATAATGATTTAAAATTAGATCCATTTTACAGCGTTTCCAATATGAATGCTCTTAACGAAAGTATTGTGCAAATGCAGCAGGGCAAAACTATGACTAAGACTATGGAAGAATTGGAAGCAAATGCATAAAAAAGGCTTTTGAGAAATATTTTTAAAATTCCAGGAGGTGTAATTTTGAAATTTTTAAAAAAATTATCCGGCGTTGTCCTTGCCGGGATGCTGTGTGTGCCGTTATGTGCAGTATTTCCGGAAAATCCAGTTCATGCGGAAAATTCCGGGGATTTTGCCTATCAGGTCAGGAAAGACCAGACGGCGGAGATTATCTGTCAGAATCCGGATATTGTCCGGGCGGAAATTCCGGCGGAGATCGACGGTCATCCTGTAACGGCACTCGCTGAGAACTGCTTTGCCCAGTGCGATTCCATGACAGAAGTCATCATTCCGGATACGGTCACAAAATTGGGAGATTATGCATTTTTTGGCTGTTCGTCCCTCACAGAGATTGCAATCCCGGCAAGTGTGACTGCAATCGGCAAGTACGTTTTTGATACAACAGAGAGATTGACAAAATTTGAAGTTGATCCAGAGAATCCGTCTTATCAGTCGCCGGATGGGGTACTTTATGATAAAGCTGGGGGGACGCTCCTGAAATATCCGGAATCCAAGCCGGAGCAGAATTATACTGTGCTGGATAGTTGCCAGACCATTGCAGACTGGGCATTTGTCGGCTCTGTCAATCTGGAATCCATTGATTTAAAACAAGTCCGGACAATCGGCGAGGACGCATTCTATTACTGTGTTGCTTTGAAAGAAATCACGATTCCGGAGGGTGTCACGGATCTCCCCGGTGCAGTATTCGGCTGTTGTGCCGAACTGGAAACGGTCAATCTGCCGTCCGGATTACTGGCAATCGGCAATAAATGTTTTTATTCGTGCGTGTCACTGCAAAAAATCAATCTGCCGGAGGGATTGCAGAAAATGGGAGAATACGCATTCTGCCACTGCACGGAACTTAGAGTTTTGGCAATTCCAAAGAGCTTAACAACGGTGAATACCAAATGCATGGGGTATCTCTATGACGAGGCATCCGATGATTACACACTCCAGGAAAATATTACGCTCTATGTCTATCCGGATTCTGCCGCCTGGAAATATGCAGCAACCAATCACATTGCATTTGAACTGATTCGGAATTATGACCAATTATATTTAATTTTAATTATTGTGATTCTGGTGATTATCCTAGTTCTGAGTTTTGCCATGATTAAAATTCTGAAAGGCAGGAGAGAAGCATGAAAAATTTAAATTTAAGTTTAAATTTAAAAAATAAAATATTTCTCTGGATGACAGTCCTGTGTATGATTCTGAATTGTCTGCGTCTCACAATCCCGGCACGTGCGGAACAAACCGGGGAAGAACTGGAAACTTATACAGAGGGAATTTTTACCTATGCGTATATTGACGGCGGTGTTATGCTTTATTCCTGCGACACGGGAACGCTTGCTGTCAATTTGCCGGATGAGACCAATGGCAGAAAAATTCTGGAAATTGCAGATGGTGCATTCTATGACTGCAAAAATCTGGAATATGTCCAGATGGGGCGCTATGTCCGGGCAATCGGAGAATCCGCATTCCAGAACTGCACATCCCTGAAAGCCATTGAGATTTCTGACAGCGTGGAACGAATTGACCGTTACGCATTTGCCAATTGTCCGAGTCTGACAGAAGTGAAACTCCCGTCGAATATCACGGATATTTCGGAAGGATTATTTTATAACTGCATTGGACTGCAATCGGTGGAACTTCCCAAAAATTTGAAAAATATTGGTTCTTCGGCGTTCTACAGTTGTAATTTATTTGATTACGGACAGCTCCCGGAGGGTCTGGAGACCATCGGGGATTATGCATTTGCGTTCTGCTATGCCGTAAGCAATGCGGAATTGCCGTCTACACTGACGGGACTCGGTTCAGCGGCATATTATGGCTGTGTGAATATTCAGGAATTTACAGTCCCGGCACATCTTGAAAATCTCGGAACGCTGGCATTTCTGGGCTGTGTGAATCTCGCAGAATATTCTGTAGAAGAAGGCAATCCGACATATACCGTGCAGGATGGTGTACTTTATAAAGACAATCAAGAAACGCTCTATGCGTATCCGTGCGGCAAACCGGATACAGCATTCACGATCCCGGACGGCGTTGTGACGGTCTATGATGCGGCATTTTTTTCTGCGCCGAATCTGGAAACAGTCACATTTCCGGCAGGTCTGAAATATATCGGTGCAGGGGCATTTGAGTATTGCACTGCACTGAAAGAAGTCACGCTCCCGGAGGGTTTGGAAATTCTCTATGAAAATGCGTTTGCGGATTGCAGTGCACTGACAAGCGTGACGCTCCCGGAAACGCTCCGAGGTGTGGGAGATTACGTATTCTATGCGTGTGAGTCGCTGAAAGAAATCACAATCCCGAAGAATTGCCGGACAATCGGCGATTACGCATTTGGTTACACGGACGGAGAAGAAACGGACGAAAACGGTGTAGCGCTTCCGGTGAAGATCGAGGGATTCAAAAAACATACAACGATTAACATTCTCTCTGTGATTTTGGTGATTGCCGGGGTTGCTGTATTAATTTTAATCATTATTATTTTAATTAAATTAATCAAAAAAAATCAGATGACACCGGAGGAACATGAGGCACTGGAAGAATCTGAAATCAAAGCAGAAGATCAGCAATATCAAAAAATTCTGGAAGATTTAAATTTACCTGAAAATTCTGAAAATCATGAAAGCTATGGAGGGTAATCACAACATTATGGTATGGCTGGATCTGAATGATTGCGAAAAGCAAACATATATAGAATTAAGATTACATTCACCAAAAGGCGAAAAGATCTGTCTGTATTTTAATCCCCTTAGAATTTCTGATGCGCCTGATTGGAATCCCATGCCAGAAGAATGGCATTGTTACACTTCGCCTTTAACAATTTACAGACAAGATTATGAAATTTTGCTTGGCTACTTCAAAAAAATATATCCCATCAAAGATGCATTTGACGGAACATTGGAGCTGGCTTTCGATGTATGTTTTGATAATTGGATCGGAAAAAATGATTGGTTCAGGATCATAAAAGAAATTGAGCAGGATTTGCCGCATGTTGATGATGACACCAAAATATTCCTTATGGATTTTCTCCAATGGATAAAAAAAGCACTGAAACACACATCTATTATTGTAGTAGAGGGAAATTTGTGAACTCTCCCTCACCTACGCTCGTTACACTCGCTAAGAGGTGGGGGGCTTCCAAAAATTTGATAAAATAACATCGGACTTATATTTTCTATGTTCGCCGGATTATTTTTCTTATCATACGTTGATTGTTTATGTTTTAAAAAACGGGTCAATAGAAAGTGGCGGACTGGCTGGTTGATTTTTAGAACTGTGCTATATATCAGAAATTAAAAAAATCTCCCCTGAAAATGCTGGATTTTCAGAGGAGATTTTTAATTTATGATAAGCTATTCCGGAATAGAGAATTTTTTAAATTTTATTATAGAATCCGTCCTGGTAGCATGTCAGTTCCGTCCGGAATCCCTGCGGACTGTATACCGCATGGACTTTGCAAAGAATCTGTGCCGGGATAATATCCCCGAACTGAATCTGATTTCCTAATTGCAGATTATAAAAGCCATTATATACCAGATAATCCGCACGAAAGCCACGGTTAGAATACGAATTCCGGTAAGCAAGTGCCAGATCCGGCGCATGACGGAAAGAATTATCAAAATCAATATGCTTATGCCGGACAATTTTTAATCCGGATGCCAGAGAATTTTCTTGCATAAATGCGTCCGGCGTGTCGTTCAGCATATCCGACATGTGATAATGGCTGATCATTCGGGAACAGTCCTGCAAAGTGCCGTATTCAAGAACTTCTCCCGGAGAAAATTCCGTGATGGGATTATTTTCAGGATTCTTTGACGGCTTTAACAGATGAATATGATTTTCCGTCACATACGGATAATGTCCCGTGAGTTTATAGCAGAAACTAACAACGCCGTCCCACATCGTATTGCCGGATTTGACAAACAGATACCCGGAATCGGGGAAATCCTCGCATGTGATATACGGAAACTGGTAAAAATTTTTGATCAGGTCTTGAATTGTTAGATTGCTGTGCAGCCCGGATGGGAGTTCATTCTGTGTGAGAAGCGAAGTGAAACTTTTGGAACGGATTTTGAGAAATTGTTTCTGATTCCGGAAACTGAACCGGATGGAATCCACCAGACCCAGGAAAATTTCCGTTTCGTCAAGTAATACGGAAATACGGCTGATTTCCCGGAATGAAATTTCTTCCGCCGGGAGTGTCGCCGTGACCGTATCAAACGGTGTGTAGATCTCCCGTTCCAGTGTAAATGCAATACAGTCCTGGAATTCCTGATAATCCGTATCCGGATCTAAAGCATATAACCGGATTTTCAGATGATTATTCGTCATGTTCAGATTCCTCCGCCGGCAGGACTGGTTTTTGATTGCAGTAGAAAACAAGCGAAATATCCGGCATTTCAGAATTTTCCCCGACTGTGAAACTGCAAAGCATCGCACCGGGGAACGTCAGATTCCGGATTTGCAGATTTTCCGGATGTAGCATTCTGCCGGATAATGTCGCAATCACCTGATCCGGAGAGAGCATCGGCGCAAGTTTTCCTTTTAATTTGAGACGGCTTCCCAGACTCACACAGGAAGTCAGAATGACATTGCCGTCTACTGAACCGGATTCTTTCAGAGAACTGCTTTGTGTGATTTGATATTCTGACAGATAAATGACAAAATCGCCGATCTGTACCGGAAAAAAGACCGGATCACAGAGCTGAAAACTCATGTTTCCACCTCCTGGGAAACAGGATTTTCCGGCAGATACAGCCCACGCAGACGAAATAATCCGCTATAAACAAGTTTCTGGAGTCGGGTGTCGGCTTTGGGAGCATCCGTCTGCATGGATTCAAGATGACATCCGGCACGGTGCATCCGGGGGACAATCTTGCTATAGAAAAATTCCAGGACATGTTCACTTGGCGTTGTCATGGGCACAAGCACAGACACCCGGAAATCCGCTGTAAAACTGGAAATTGTCCTGGTAATTTCACGGGCACAGCAGTTTAATTTGATCGTTTCCGGAGCAAGTACCACGAACAACTGCCGGGATTTTTCCCGGACAGGGACGGCATCAAAAGACGGATAGACCTGAAAATTTGTATCATCCGCTTTCAGGATTGTCATTAATTCCTGAATAAGACTTTCCATGATGTTACAATTACCCCCTTGTAGAGATTAAGAATGCGTCAGCATTCTGGATCAGATCCCGGCAAAGCGTCTGGTAGGATCTGACAAGTTGCTGTGCGAAACGCATTCTCTGTGCGCTGTCGGATTCTCGTGAAATTGTCCCGGCATAAGTGGCAAGGCAATTTTCCCTTGCGCCGTGAATTTCCGTGTAACGTAGATTGGCAACAGAAGCAACGAGATAGCAGAGCCGGGTATCAGATTCATCCGCATTTTCAAGAAGAACCGAACGGACTTCCTGGATAGATGCCGTCAGGAGAGGAAGAAACTGATCCGGATCGGCTTCCCCGGTGAAAAATGAAAAGAGCGACGTAATAATATGCAAATTATAATGCATGTCCATGCTGATTTTTCTCCTTTCCATTTATTTCAATTTATTTAATTTAATTTATTTTAAGATCGCTGACGGAAACCGGCAAGTTGAATTTCAACGCCGGAAAGATCCGGTTTCTGTTCTTCCAGCAGGGATTTTTTAAATTGCAGAAGTTCTCTCAGATCCATTCTTTCGGCTGCGGTCTGGAGCGCCTTGGAAACAGCGCCCTGTCTGCCACAGAGCTGTAGGACTTCTGAACGCATCTGTGTTTCAATTTCAGACAATAATTGAGAGAATTCCGGAGAATCTTGATTTAATTCCTGATTAAAATTTTGGTCAGGATTTTCCTGAGAACGGAAGTATTTTGTCACACCAGCGCCCACCTGTGCCGGAACGGCGACAAAGCTCCATTCATAAGCATCCTGGATATCATCCAGAATCACACAGCAATATTTTTCACCGTAATAATTACCCGGAATGTGACTGCATACGCTTTCACGCCGGTCTGCACCGCATACAGAACAGATCTGTTTTCCGGCACAGCAGGAAACGCTGACTTCTTTTTTGATTCCGGCATCAATTTCCCGGATAAAATCAGAATTAGAATCCGTCCGGATCGTGTAGGCATTCGCTTTCAGAGAAATTAACGGTCTGCCGTCTTTGGTTTTCTGATCCGGTGATCTGACAAGTTCTGTGTCAAAAATTCTGGCAGTCTGGTTGTTGGATCTGGGATTGTGGTCAAAAATTCCGGTTTTGCCGATAAATAATTTCTGCATCTGTTGCAATGCCTGGTCAGAAAAGCGTTCCAGATCTCTGTCAATCTCATTATTGCAGAGAATCACATCAAATTGATAGACTTCTTCTTCTTGCAGTTCCCGTCTTGTAAACTGATTGATTTTTTCGAGATTGGTCATAAACAGATAACTCCTTTCAGAATTTTACAGAGAGCAGGGGAAAAATCCCCTGCTATGATTTTATGCTTCAAGATATTAAGAAGAAAACTGGATCATTTTGACAGCATCCGTCATCAGCACCCGGAATCCGACATTGACAGAAATGCCAATGCAATCAAGCTGTCTGTCAATTAATTTGTCTGTTTCCAGGATCACATCACTGCTCTGGATCTGTTCCAGTGCAAAGTCTGTATCCACGCCAAGCAGAATCGTATCATCCATCTGTGAGCAGTTGATTAATTTTGTGCCGAAGGGCAGACGGATTTCCGTCACGTCTTCAGAAGAAGCTTCTAACATCTGATCCATGACCAGAATTTTTGCCATCACACCCGGAGAAACTAACAGCGCTTTCATGTTGAAACTTTTGAAATTGCCATACAGTTCTGCCAGATCAGAATATGCAAAATCTTTTGCTGCGACAGTTGTCTTTGTTGCATTTGCAGTATTTTTCATGATCACAAGTGCTTTGGCAGTAATGCTTTCAGCAAGCTGTTTGCCGATCCGGCGCAGCATCAGTGCAAAGACATCCAGTCTTTGCTGACGGACTGCCTCATAGGATGCCTGAACGATTCTTCCGTATTTTTCAATTGTTGAAATATTTGCACTTTCCAGAATGCTGGAAACAGGCATCGCCGTCCCGGCGGTCGTTGTGCTGTATGCAGTGGTATCTGTCAGCGCACAACCCTGGTAACGATTGGATTCACTCCAGGTGACAGCAGCTGTGATCTCTGGAAGTACAGATTCTTCCATGCCCTGCATCACTGCACGGCGGATGAATTCCGGAAAGAGAACAGCGCTTTCCGTTGTCGTGAAGAATTTTTCGACTTTGTCGCAGTTGACACCGCTGACACGGATATCAAAACGCTTGAGCTGACGCTCGTAAGCGTCCAGTCCGGCAAGGGGCGTATTTTCGTAAGCAGAAGAAGCGTCCGCCTCTTCCAGAGCCTGCAAAAAGCTCTTGTTTGCCAGATGATACATGCCTTTTTCGAGCTTGACATGATTGAAATTTTCCTGATATTCCTGATACATAGAAAGACCTCCATGAAAATTAAAATAAAAATTAAAAATAATTTTAAACTTAAAATTATTTTAATTCTCCTGAATCGGCAGATTGTTTTCTTTTTCCAGAACGTCTGCCTGTGCGTTCCAGAGTCTTGCCTGTGCAAGCTGTACTTCATCCTGGAGACTGATATGATCCCAGACGACCTGAACTTCACAGCATTTTCCGGCTAATTGCAGATACATCCTGACAATTTTTAAAATCACAGGGTCTAATAATCTGCGATAATATTCCAGTTCAGACGTCAGAATATCTGCCTGTTGTGCGGACATGCGTTCGGTAGATGACCAGTTGAGCCCTAACAGAAATGGCGGAATAGATAATTTAGAAATAATCTGTTCCAGGAGCTGCCGGACGGGGATTTCTGTTGATGGCATTTCGCTTTCAGCACCGATCACACGAATATCAATATCCCCAACAGAAACAAAATCCCGGACTTCGCCGTATCTTGCCGCCTGCATCCCGGCAGACCATTCCGCAGCGATTGCCTCGGCACGTTCCCTGGCATACGCCATGTCTCCGGGATCAGATGACGGCTTGTAAGTGACAGCGTAACGGACATTGCCGGCACGGTCGAAATTCTGACCGATGCACTCATAAATTCTCAGAAGAATTTCAGAGAATGCCGGGAGACCCTGGAGCAGAGAAACGCCGTAGATACCGCCGGGAGGAGGCTTGAGTGCGGAGAATAGAATCCGTTCCGGGTGTTTAAGAAGCATTTCGCCGTTTGCATTCCGGACGAAGAATTTTTTTTCAAATGGTGCATTTCCGGGACGAATGATCAGATCCGGCGCACAGGCATTCCAGAGACCAACAATGCAGGAATGTTGCCGGTCCATGACGATTTCCCCGGCGGCATTGCCATAGACAAGCAAACTATCCAGATAGCAGTCCAGGAAATTATAAATAGATTGTCCAGTGAAACCAACAGGGACATCTCTGAGAAAGCGATCCAGATTTTTTTGTTGTCCGGGATCACTGCACACCACTTGAAAAGAGCCCGTCAAGCGGATTAATTTTGCAATTGCGGCATCAATAATGGGAACAGTCCTGCGGATTTTGTCAAACAGATCATACGCATAGAGCTGGACGAGGAAATCTTCCGGCTTGTGGATGCCGACAGTCTGGACGGCAGGGACAGTGCACTGATCTGATTCAAAATTTAATTTTTTTGAATTTCCTGAGTTCAAAAGCTTACTTCACCTCGGTATTTTATTTTTTAAATTTTTAATTAAATTATTTAGCGCTTTACGCTCAGTGCGACAAACGGGTCCTGTGTTTTGTACAGAACGGTGCTGACAAAATAGCGCATATCGTCCATTGCATGATCGAATTCTTTCCGTGGTGCATCTCCGATGCTGTCCGTATTCCAGCAGTATTGGGTGAATTCCCGGAGTGTGTCAGCGCAGGAACTGTGAAATTTGATTTGTTCCAATCGGAGCGCATTGCTCACAAACCGGATACCGGACAGGACATCATTTCTGGCTTTGATGACTCGGAATTTCTGATGGGAGTGAATGCAGGCGATGAAACTTGCCGCTGACGGATCGACAATCACAGCGTCGATTTTCAAAGAGCCGGCGAGTAATTCCAGTGCCGTATAATGTTCTTCGTCGGTTCTCTGGATGCCCTCACGGCGGGAATCGAAATAATATTCCCGGATTCTGTACCAGATCCCGTCAGATTCTCCCCAGAGTCCCATGGAAGTCGGATTGACTGTCCCGTAGTCGCAAGAGATGAAATAGCGCTGACATTCCGGAATTTTGTCCACGACATGAATTGCCTTGCTGAACATCGGATAGACAACACCCTCCGAAACAGTCCACTTTCCGAGAATAAATCTATCATAGAACACACCGCCGTAAGTTCTGGCATAGCGTTCCCGGACAGATTCTGACAGAGACGGATTGTCCTTCATGGTAAAATGCAGATATAATGCATGTTTCTGTTCGGCTTTTTTAATCCATTCCAGATAGAACCAGTGATAAGGATGTTCGGGATTGCAATTAAACCAGAGTTTCGCATGATCCACGGAACATCTTGCAAGTGCCTGTTCTACGAAAGATCTTGGCATAAGAGCAACTTCATCCAGAAGGACGCCGGAAAGTGTCATGCCTTGGATCATGGAAGCAGAACTTTCATCCTTACCGCCGAACAGGTAAAAGCGATTGGTATGATGATAAACCGTAACGTCAATATAATGCTTGCTGAGAGATTGACGAACGGAAAAGCCAGCGGATTCCAGAACCGAAACAAGCGGTCTGATCAGGTTTCTTTCTACGGAAGTGATTGTTTTGCCGCACATGGCAAGCGATGCATGATTCCAGGTGACCATTGCCCAACATACGAATCCCAGGGACATGGACAGCGTTTTGCCGCTCCGGACAGCGCCATCACAGATCAATGCATCATACTGAGCGTATGCCGGGAGCGCCCACCATCGAAGCGCAAGTTTTTGTTTGGGAGAAAATTTTTGAAATTTCATGCCATCAGATCCGGCGTTTCAGATTTTTTAAAATTTCCGGAATCATCCGGGATTTGTTCCGGATCTGTAAGCGCCTGAAGCAGATTGTCAGAAAGATTTTCATCCTGGAGCGCATACTCATAGAGTTTTTCCAATGCTTTCTGTCTGTCGAAGAACTGCACTTCCACGCCGCCGCCCTTGACACGTTTGACAGAAGAAATGTTAAACAACTGGAGTTTGGCAAGCTGTTCCGGCGGCGGAATATCTTCGGCAAAAACCAGAGAGACAGCGTCATTGATTTTGCCGGATGCTAATTTTTTCAGACCATCAATGACAAGATCTTTATCTGACTTTTTTTTATTTTTTCTGGGATTTTTTAAATTCTGCATAGCAGATCGCAGCCCCCTTTCACTCATAGGCTGAAAAAAGCAAAAAACTGTACGCAAACGTACAGTTTTTAAAAATTTTTTTTAAATTTTAAAATTTTTTAATTTTTAAAAAAATTAAAAATTTTATCTTGGCTCGCAGATCAGTTTAATTGCTGTGCGGTCTTCGCCGTCAATCTGAATATTGGTAAATGCCGGAATGCACACCAGGTCAATGCCAATGGGTGCAAGATATCCCCTTGCCACAGCGATGGATTTGATTGCCTGATTGGCAGCACCTGCGCCCACTGCCTGAATTTCCACGTTTCTGTTTTCACGGATGACACCTGCGATAGCACCTGCGACAGAGTTGGGAACGGAACGTGATGAAACTTTCAATACTTCCATAAGATCCTCCATGTATGATGTAAAAATAAGAAAAGATAATAGATGATGTCTGAGATCTGAGAACAGAAATTTAATTTCAAATTTTTCTGTTTTCCACTCTGCGTTTATTATACTACATTCTGAAAGAAAATGCAATAGCTTTTTGAAAATTTGTGAATTATCGCACAATCAGAGGTGTGATTTTCGTGCATTTACCACAGGTTTTGTCAAATTCCACAAGAACGGCGTTGAGATAGCAAGCCCCTTTTGCGTCCTGATAGGGGACAGGTGCATGAAACCGGAGCTTGTCCGTGGCGGTTTTCACATCCACACCCAGGACAGAACGTTCTACGCCGGTCATTCCCACATCCGTGATATAGCCGGTGTGAGAATCGAGAATGCAGGCATCTGCGGTCTGGACGTGTGTGTGCGTTCCAAGAACAGCCGTGACACGTCCGGCAAGGTAAAATCCCATGGCACGTTTTTCAGACGTTGCCTCAGCGTGGAAATCCACGAAAATATTCGGTGTAGGGGATTCGTTCCGGATCTGTTCCAGAACACAATCCATACTGGAAAACGGATTTTCCAGATTTTCGAGAAACAGCACGCCGGAGAGATTCACAACGGCGATCTGACAGCAGCCCATGTCATGAATTACAAACCCTCTGCCCGGACAGGCAGAACCATAATTGACAGGGCGGATCACATCCGGATGTTCAAAGATCTGTAATTCTTTCCGACGTTGAAATGCATGATTCCCGGTCGTGATGATATCCGCTCCAGCCCGGAAGATCTGCATGGCGGAATGGTTGGTAATGCCGTTGCCGAGAGCGGAATTTTCGCCGTTGACGACTACGATATCAATTCCGGATTCCCGTTTCAGTAGGGGGAGTTTTTTAGACAGAAACGCACAGCCGGTTTCGCTGACGACATCACCGACAAATAATAATTTCATTGAAAAATTCTCCAGTTAATTTATTTTAATTTTTATTTTTATTCGTTTCCGGTAATCCTGGCAATCAGTTCATCAATGGAATTCGGATCAGCCGCAGAAGTTTCATAGGGAATGCCCTGTTCCCGGAGGATTTCCTGCAAACTGGCAGGATTTTTCCGGATTGGGCGGCTTTTCTGATTCTGAATTCTACGCAGTTCCTCCCGTTTTTCTTCTTCCTGTTCCCGGATTCTCTGTGCTTTCTGATAATCCCGGATCGTCTGAATTTTTTGTGTTCTCTGCGCAATTTCAAGTACAGGATCGGGATTTTCCGGATTTTTGAGAATTTCCGGGATTACCGGACTATCCTGATTTTCCGGAATTGGTTCCAGAACACGGAGCGATTTATGCTGTGGGATAGGCATATCAAAATTATGAGAATTAGAATTATCAGGAATATTAATTTTTTCCTGATTTTTATTATCTTCATTATATTTATATTCTTCATCATCTTCATATTCTGATTCTCCCGTGAACGCTCTCACCAGGAAAACAGGCAGCTGCAAGAACAACCCCACCGTGCAGCTCAGGATGAACACCACCAGAACAGCAAAAAATCCTACAATCAGCAGCATTTCCAATTCCGGGAAATTTTCCTGGATTGACGGCATCAGGAAATCAATGACTACATCGCCGAGCATTAACGTGATGAGTGCGCCGCCGGATGCACCGGCAAAAAAACTATGCCGACCGGATTCTCCACGTGCCGGACTGTGGAACAGACCCAGTGTGAACAATGCCGTCAGCAGGGACAATAAACTTGCCATGCTGTCGAATTGCGGATAATAGAGAAATCCCCGGTCTGTACAGACATATGTGACACAGGCCGTCTGTCCGCCCCAGACAAGCAAAAGCAGAAACAGCCAGAGAATTCTGCTGTGTTTTGCGGCATATTCCCGGATGTATGCCCCACCGGCGAAACCGGCAATCGGTGCAAGCATCTTGCACCATTCCGGGAGAAGATAGTCTCCGGATGACAGGAGCAACATCGGTTGGAGTGTGCTGACAGCAGCGGTAACAACTACAAAAGCAAGCCGGGCATTCCGGGACTGTAATTTCTGAAAAGCGGCGCCCAGGAACGGAGCGGCAAGCAGGAGCGCAAAATACATGCCAAGGAATTTCGCCGTATCCGTAGCGGAGAACTGTCGGAGCGCCTGAAAGATAATATCCGGCGTCATTTCCTGTTCAAAAAAGACTTTTCTCAGCAGGAGCGTGCAGAGTGTTGCAATCACATAAATATAACTAAGCCGGAACAGTGGCTTGAACGAGTGCAGAGAGAATTGCTCGGAAGATTTCACATAGCCTACACAGCTCGCAAGGAGCATCGCACCGGAGAGACAGAACCAGCGCATCGCAATGAAAGGCGCACTGTCGTATGTAATTGTAGATTCGATAAAACCGGTTTCCCGGATATACTGCAAACCAAGCAGGAGCATCACGCCCAGACAGCTAAGCGCATCCGCACAAAGGAATCTGCCATGAGAGGATTCTGATTTTGTATCTGTCAAATATTACCATTCCTTTCTTCGGGAAAAGTCAGTGTCATGGAAAGTGAAAAATTACTGTAGCCGGGTTGGTCCGTGACATCCGCAAGAATATGAATCCAGTCCGGAATCTGAACAGGCGAGTTAATATCCGAAAGTTCAATTTCCAGTGTTGCAAGTTTCCGGCTGAACTCGTACAGATCCAGTTCCAGAATCTGATTCCGGTAGGGAATGGCGTATCGGATTTTAGAAATCATCTGGTGTGTCGTATCGGCTTCTTTGCATAATTGCTGATATTGCGTTTCTGAGATCTGGTCTTCCAGTTCCATCCGTTCACCGAACGCAATTTTTTTCTTTCTCGTGTAGGTGTATTCCGTATGATCCGGGAAAATGCGCTCCCGGATGCGTCTGCCAAAACCGGAATCATCAGATTTCAGATAGATTTGTGTGATACGGGTCGCCATATCCTCCGGAATCTGATTGAGAACCACAGAATCCGGGTAGGCGATCAGGTATTTTCTTTCGATTTCTAAATTGTTTTTTAAATTATTATTCTTCATTTTTTTAAATTTGCCTTTGTCTGGAATTTTTCAGCATCTACGATATAACGTCTGTGTGTTCCGTGTCCGATTTCGCCGACCGTGTCGAACGCCATCACATGCAACAGGATTTCCCGTCCGTTGGATTCTGTAATTTCGGCTTCTGCCGTAATCGTGACACCCTGAGGACTGGGAGACGTGTGTTCAATGCTGAGTGCAGTCCCGACAGTTGTTTCACCAGGATCGAGAAACGGCGCAATCGCAGCACAGGCGGCTTCTTCCATTAATGCACACATGGACGGTGTGGCGAAGACTTTCAGCGAACCGCTGCCGACAGCAACCGCTAATTTATCCGAAGTGACCTTTGTGAAAACTTCGGCTTTCTGTCCGATTTTGATTTCTTTCAAAAAAATACCCCCTTGAATGAAAAAATAATTTTTGAATTAATTTTATATTTTGATCAATTTTTTATAAGATACCCTGTTCCACAGCAGTCCGAATAATACTTTCAGCGAGTACCTCTATTTCAGAACTCCCGTCGTGGATCTTCGTTAGATTCTGCCGCACCTGGTCTTCCCGGATGCCGTGTGACTTCCAGGAAAGACCGCCTTTCATATAATTCAGCAACATCGGCTGAATTCGGTCAAGGGCATTGGCAAATCTGGATTCCGGAGAATTTCGGGATTCAAATTCGTCCCATAATGCTCGGAATTCGCAAGCCTGATCTTCCGGAAGCATGGAGAAAATCCGGTCAGCGGCTTTCTGTTCACGTTCGGCTTTATCCTGATTGCCGGCAGTATCATAAAAATATGTATCTCCGGCGTCAATCTCGACGACATCATGAATCAGAACCATTTTCATGACATGGAGAACATCTATTTTTTCTTTGGCATATTCCGCAAGAATACAAGCCATGACTGCCAGATGATAACTGTGTTCGGCGTCGTTTTCTCTCCGGTCTTCATGGAGCACAAGGGATCTGCGGTAAATATTCTTTAATTTATCTAATTCCAACAGAAAAGCGATCTGCTTTGCAAATCTCTGATTCTGGATATTAAGATCCTGAAAATTCTGCATCATTTTTTATCACCCCAGAAGATTTAATTTTTCTTTTTCCAGTAAAATTCTTTCTACGCTCTGATCAATCCGGGATTCTGAAATTCTGCCGGAATTGACGGCATCTTCCAGCGCATCGACAGAAGCCTGTAGATCGGACGGCATGAGAATGATATCCACGCCGGCATCAATTGCCAGAACGGCGGAATCCGCCGGAGCATAACTCCCGGAAATGGTGTTCATCTGGAATGAATCCGTGATGATGATTCCATTGAAGCCGAGTTCATCCCGGAGCAGATCTGTGCAGACGGTGTAGGACAGGCAGGAAGGCATGCCGTCGCCGACGCCCGAAACGATCTGATGACTGACCATCACAAAATCCGACCCGGCAGCAATTCCAGAGCGGAACGGAATGAATTCCTGTTCCCGGAGCTGATCCAGGGATCTGTCAATGTGAACAGCGTCATCATAATGGGCGTTGCCATTTTCTGCACCAAGACCGGGGAAATGTTTCAAAGTTGCGGCAACGCCGGTACTCTGGAGCCCCTGCACAACGCCGGAAACCATGTTGGCAGTGACAGCCGGATCATCGCTGAAAATCCGGTTGCCTAATTCGTTGCCGCTGTTTAAATTGACATCGGCAACGGGTGCAAAATCAAGATTAAACCCGAATTGGGAAATATCATTTCCGAGTGTTTGTCCTACGGAGAATGCTTCGTTGAAATCGTTCCGTGTGCCGTAAGTTGCCATGGGGGATAATTTTGTCGTGCCTAATTTTTTGGCACAGCGGGCAACAAGTCCGCCTTCTTCGTCCACGGCTAAGAATAAACCAATGCCGGATTCTCTAGCGTACTGCTGAGAATTCGAGAGCATCGAGGAAACTTGAGAAGAATTCACCAGATTATCGGCAAAATAGATGATACCGCCGACAGGACGGGAATGAATAGCATTTCTGGTTTTTTCGCCGGCGGCGGTGGCAAGACTGGAATCGGTGAGTTGTTCCGGTGTCACAACGAATAATTGATAAATTTTTTCCCGGATGGTCATCTGATCCATAATTTCCCAGACAGAACCGGATTTATAAACAACTTCCGGCTCGGTGACTTCAGTGGATTCCGGAACTTCCGGAGGTTCGGTCATTTCGGGTTGCGTGACATCCGGCACAGTAGGAGGGATTTCCGTAACAGTCTCTGTGACAGTTGTGGGATTGGATGTGACCTGCGTCGCCGTTGTTTTGGTCGTATTTTTCGTTGTAGTTTTAGAAGTATTAGAATTATTGGAATTATTTTTAGAATTGCCAGAATTATTAGAATTATTAGAATTTCCGGAATTTTTGGAAATTGTCTTAGTTACCGTCTCCGTTGTCCGAGATGATTCGCCGTTCTGTTTGGAACTTGTAGAATTCTCAGAATTTCCGGGACTTTCTGAATTTTTCGCAGATTCTGTTGATTCTGAATTTCTTGTTTCTTTCTGAGAATGTTCAAACGCAACCAATTTAAGAGACGTTTCTGTGCCGGATTCTGTACTGTCGGAATCCGGCATCTGTTTTGTTTCTGGATTTTCTGGATTTTCTGAATTCTCTGGATTTTCCGAAATTTCCGGAATGACCGGAATTTCTCCGGTTTCCGGTTTTTTGGACTGTGTTCCGCACGCAGTCAGAAGCACAGCACAGGAAACAGCAGAAAGCAATAATTTTAAATTATTTTTTAAATGATCCGGCATAAATTAATACGCCTTTCCCCAGAGAACCATGTGTTTTGCGGGTTTTCCACAGCAGACACAAGTATCTGAAATCTGTTTCTGTTCAAACGGAATGCATCTTGAACCTGCACCGGTCTGCGCCTTGACTTCATCCTCGCAGGATTCCTCACCGCACCACATTGCTTCGATGAATCCGTCGCCTTTTTCAGCAAGCGCCTGATTGATTTCATCAATGGTACGGCACTGGTATGTTTTGTTCTTTCTGTTCTCCAGTGCAGCCGTATATAATCCGTCATGGACTTCCTGCAATTTGGATTTTACGCTTGTCACAAGATCATCCAAAGAAATGGTTGTCTTTTCAGAATTGTGACGTGTTGCAATGACGCACTGATTTGCGGCAATATCACGAGGACCAATCTCGACACGAACAGGGACGCCCTTCATTTCGTATTCGGCGAATTTCCAACCGGGAGAATTCTCGGAATCATCCAGTTTGACACGGATTCCGGCATTTTTTAATTCCTGATAGAGTGCATTTGCTTTTTCCAGGACACCTTCTTTGTGCATTGCAGCCGGCACAATCACGACTTGAATCGGCGCAATTGCCGGAGGAAGAACTAAGCCATTATTGTCACCGTGTGTCATAATGATTGCGCCGATCAGTCTTGTTGTCACGCCCCAGCTTGTCTGATGAGGAAATTCCAGCGTGTTATTTTTGCCGGCGAACTGGATGTTAAATGCTTTGGCGAATCCATCCCCGAAGTAATGGGAAGTACCAGCCTGGAGCGCCTTGCCGTCATGCATGAGTGCTTCAATTGCATAAGTAGACACCGCACCGGCGAATTTATCGCTTTCGGTTTTTTTGCCCTGAACGACAGGCATTGCAAGGGAATTTTTGCAGAATTCTGTGTAGATATTCAGCATTCTTTCTGTTTCTTCAATTGCTTCCTCGGCAGTCGCATGGATCGTGTGCCCCTCCTGCCAGAGAAATTCACGGGAACGCAGGAACGGTCTTGTGGTTTTTTCCCAACGAACGACATTCACCCATTGATTGTATAATTTGGGGAGATCCCTGTAGGAATGGACGGTCTGTGCATAGTGTTCGCAGAACAGCGTCTCAGAAGTCGGACGGACGCAGAGCCTTTCTTCAAGTTTTTCCGTACCGCCGTGCGTGACCCAGGCAACTTCGGGAGCGAATCCTTCGACGTGATCCTTTTCTTTCTGGAGCAGAGATTCGGGAATGAACATCGGCATGCACACGTTTTCATGTCCGGCTTCCTTGAACATGGAATCCAGAATTTTCTGGATATTTTCCCAGATCGCATAACCGTAAGGACGGATCACCATACAGCCCTTGACGCTGGTGTAAGCAATCAGTTCTGCTTTTTTGACAATGTCTGTATACCACTGCGCAAAGTCTTCTTCCATGGATGTAATCGCCTCAACGGCTTTTTTCTGATTCTGATTTTTAGCCATGATAAAAAATCCTTTCTGATTTTAAAATATTAATTATTTTTATTTTTTTTCTTGACAGCAACAACGGCTTTTTTTGATTTTTTCTTCTGAAAGTCTGGAGAATTTTCAGAGTCCGGAATTTCTGATTTTCCGGATTCTTCCGGAGGCAGTTCATAAATTGACCGGACGGTATATAATCTCGGATCTTCGGGAGATTTTTTTCCGCCGTGGGATTTTTTGTAGTTTGCAATCCAGGAATCGACATGCTTCGCCATCCAGGGCGTGAGGACGGCAATCAGAAAAATCACAGCAAACACGCCAAGGGATTTGAGCAGGAATTCCAGAATCATACCAACATCGACAGTCTCCTTCATGGGATTTGATACACCTCCGGTTTTTAAATTTATTTGATCTGATATTATTATAGCATAGTTTTCCGGATTTGTAAATAGTTTTATGCAGGATTATGCCTCATTTGTCCTGGCGTTGGCAAGCATTAATTTAATCCGGTTTTCCTGGTTGACACGGGTTGCGCCGGGGTCGTAGTCAATGGCAATGATGTTCGCATCCGGATAATGTTCTTTCACAGCCCGGCTCATGCCTTTGGCAATGATGTGATTGGGCAGACAGCCGAACGGCTGGGCACAGATAATATTTTTCGTTCCGCTTTCGGCAAGCGCCCCCATTTCTGCCGGGATCAACCATCCCTCGCCCATATTCACGCCCAGATTGATATAACGCTTGACGGATTCGACTAAATGCTCGAAATCATGCGGAGGTGTAAATACGCCATGTTCCTTGATGATTCTGGCAACTTCTTTCTGTTTTTCCAGGAACATTCTGTAAATCATGTGATAAATCGGCGTGGAAATGTTCGTTTTGCCGTAAAGTTTGGCATCATGAAGCTTGTTGACGCAATAATACAGCACAAATTCCAGCATGGACGGAACGACCGGTTCACATCCCTCAGAAATCAGGAAGTCTTCCAGGTGATTATTTGCCAGGGGGGAATATTTGACATAAATTTCCCCGACAATTCCGACTTTGATCCGGGGAATCCGGGAGCGTTCAATTCTGGCAAAATCCGCAAGCATTAATTTATAATATTTTTTTGTATTCGTGTAATCTTTGGTGTTCAGGACTTTGCGCATGGTATGAATCCATTTGTCAAGGCATTTTTTGGAACTGCCCTTGATTAATTCGTAAGAACGGCACTGATTATAGAGACTCTGAAGAATATCGCCGTAGATCAGACTATAGATAGACCGGATAATCATGGGCATGGACATGTGCCAGCCATTCCGGGGATCTTTTTCAAGTCCGACGAAATTCAGGGAGATTACGGGGACTTGCGGAAACGTATCTTTCAGGGCTTTGCGGAGCAGATAAATATAATTGGATGCCCGGCAGCCGCCGCCGGTCTGAGGGAGCATGAGTGCTGTTCTGTCCGGATCATATTTGCCGCTTTTGAGTGCTTCCATGAATAAACCAATGCACAGCAATGCCGGATAGCACGTGTCATTGTGGACGTTTTTCAGTCCTTCTTCCACAACATTCCGGGATTCGCTGTGCAGGACTTCACAACGATAACCGTAATGTCCGAACACACTGATCAGCAATTCAAAATGGATTTCGAGCATGGTCGGAATCAGAATGACATGCGTTTCTTTCATTTCGGGGGTAAAGATCGGGTAGCCGTCCCCGGACAATTCAACATGGCAGTTGCAGGAATTTTCAGGCATATAGCAGGGATTCTCCTTTCTGGTTTCTCTGATTTTTCTGGTTTCTGAAATTTGATCTATTTTAAAATTTATGCATTCATTGCCGCCAGAAGACTTCTCAGGCGGATTTTTGCCGCACCAAGATTGGTGATTTCGTCAATTTTAAGCTGTGTGTAGAGTTTTCCGGAAGATTCCAGAATACGCCGGACTTCGTCAGTGGTAATGGCATCAATACCGCATCCGAACGAAACAAGCTGCACGAGCTGCATATCCGGCTGTGTCGTGACGTACTGTGCCGCACGGTAAAGCCGGCTATGATACGTCCATTGGTTGTGCACATGGAGCTTCGGCATCTCGCCGAGCTGTGCAACGCTGTCCTCCGTCACAACGGCAAGCCCCAGACTGGTAATTAATTTGTGAATGCCGTGATTGATTTCCTTGTCCAGGTGATAGGGACGACCGGCAAGAACGATAATCTTGCGTTGTTCTGATCTTGCCTGCGCAATGACTTTTTTGGCCTGTTCTGTAAGATCTTTCCGGAATGCTGCCTGTGCCTGGTAAGCCGCTTTCACGGCATCCGGGATGAATTTCTGAATTTTATAATTGGCAAGTAATTTTTTCATGACAGAAATGACATGTTTGGGATTGTTCAGATCCAGATACGGATAGAGAAAATTTTCAGAATTCAGACTGCTGTGATTGGCTTTCATCAGTTCCGGATAGTATGCCACAACAGGACAGTTAAAATGATGACTGGTATCGGATTCCTGAATATTATACGTCATGCACGGCCAGAAAATGAAATCTACTTGTTTTTCCAGGAGCGTTTCCATATGTCCGTGCGCAATCTTTGCCGGATAGCAGACAGTATCGGACGGAATGGTGTGCTGTCCCTTGAAGTAAGTTTTACGAGTGCTTTCGCCGGAGATGACGACTTCAAAGCCCAGACTGGTAAAGAATTTATGCCAGAACGGGAGCAGTTCATAATAATTCAGGACGAAGGGGATGCCGACCGTGCCACGTTTCCGGGCTGGTTTTTTCTTAACAAGATCGAGAATTTTCTGATATTTGTAACTATACAGATCCGGAATTTCTGTTTCTCGTTTGATGCCGGCCCCTTTTTCACAGCGATTTCCGGAAATGAATTTTCCACCGTCGGAGAATCGAATCACATTTAACAAGCAATTTGCTGTACAGCCGCCGCAGCGGATATTTTTGGAAGTATAACTGAAATGTTCCAGTGCTTCCGGAGAGATTAATTGATTGTTATTTAAGTTTTTTAAATCCTGGGCATGTTCTTTGGCATAGAGCGCCGCACCGAATGCTCCCATTAATCCGGAGATTGCCGGACGGATGACATTCCTGCCGATTTCACGCTCAAAACAGCGCAGAACAGCGTCGTTCAGGAACGTACCGCCCTGCACGACAATATTTTTGCCCAGTTCATCAACGCTCTTGGCACGAATGACTTTATAAATTGCATTTTTGATAATAGACGCAGACAATCCGGCGGAGATGTCCTCGACCGTTGCGCCGTCTTTCTGGGCTTGTTTGACACTGCTGTTCATGAAGACCGTGCATCTTGATCCTAATTCGACGGGATTTTCAGCGAATAAGCCCATCTGGGAGAATTCTGTAATGTCGTAGCCGAGCGCCATGGCAAATGTCTGGATGAATGAACCGCATCCGGAAGAACACGCCTCATTGAGCATAATGCTGTCAATTGTGCCGTTTTTTATCTTGAAACATTTCATATCCTGACCGCCGATGTCGATAATAAAATCCACGTCGGGGCAGAAAAAAGATGCCGCCTTGAAATGCGCAACCGTCTCCACAATTCCGAAATTCACGGACAATCCGGCTTTGATCAGATCTTCGCCGTAACCTGTCACGGCGCTTGCACGGATGTTCAATCCGGGATTTTTATTTTGATAAATCTGTTTTAATTTTGATGCAATCTTATCCAGCGGCTGACCCTCGTTTGAACCGTAATAGTGATATAATAATCTGCCGTCTTCCGTAATTAAGACTAATTTTGTCGTAGTTGATCCGGAATCAATGCCAAGATAGGCATCACCGGTGTAAGTCTTCAGATCGGCATAACGCAGATCACATTGTTTGTGCCGTTCGATGAATCTGGCATATTCTTCATGGGATGCAAATAATGTTTCACCGGTCATGACATCAGAAACCGTTCTGGCATTCCGGACTTTTTCTAATAATGTTTCAGCAGACTTGGGAAAGTCCTTGCTTTGCTTTGCGTAGAGGGCGCTTCCCAGGGCGACAAAAACAGGGGCTTGTTCCGGGAAAATAGCCTGATTTTCGGATAATCCTAACGTTTCGACAAATGCTTTGCGCAAACCTTTCTGGAACGAGAGGGGACCGCCCAGAAAGAGAATATTGCCTTTGATTTCTCTGCCCTGGGCAAGTCCGGCAACGGTTTGATCGACAACTGCTCTGAAAATGCTTGCGGCAATGTCCTCCCTGGCTGCGCCCTGGTTCAGCAGCGGCTGAATGTCGGATTTTGCAAACACGCCGCACCGGGATGCAATCGGATAAGTCCGGCTTGCTTTGAGGGATGCTTCATCCAGTTCCTGGACGGTAATCCCCAGGAGCGTTGCCATCTGGTCAATAAAAGCGCCCGTTCCGCCGGCGCAGGAACCGTTCATGCGCTGTTCAACGCCGCCGGTGAGGAAAATAATTTTGGCATCTTCGCCGCCAAGTTCGATTACGGTATCCGCCTGCGGATAGCATGTCCGGACAGCAAGAAAAGCGGCGTGGACTTCCTGGACGAACGCAATGCCGGCGGCGTTGGCAAGACCCAGACCGGCAGAACCGGTCATAGCGGTGCAGAACTGTGCATCCGGAAATTTTTTGGCAATATTTTGCAGCTGAGCGGCGACCGTTTCCCGGACTTTTGAGAAATGCCGTTCATACGCAGAATGCAAAATCTGGTTATGTTCGTCGCATACAACTGTCTTGACCGTTGTCGAGCCGACGTCGATTCCCAAAGAATAAGATTTCATGAATAAAGTTCCTCCAAAATTAACAGTGAGTTATTTAATTTAATTTTAATTTTATTCATCATCTGTCAGTAATGGTTCTGACAGGGTCTGTAAACAGAACAGCTGATAGCTGTCTTCTGGGGAGATTTCCCGGATGATCTGCGCCAAAGGATGACGGTCGAGATTTTCTGATCTGATGTAGATTTTCAGAAACCTGATGAGTGTCGAGCCGTTTAAATTTGCTGTAAAGTCGGATTCAGATTCGGATTTTAAATTGCTTTTGATGTTTTCCGCACCGGCTTTGCGCAAATGATTCAGGACTTCTTCGATCCAAAGTATACGAAAATAAAAATTATATTCCAGTTCCACTAGTTCTCGGCGAGCGTCTTCACCTTGTTTTTGCAGGAAAATGCTCTTCACAGGCTGTGGATTATAAAGAATGTCCAATGGTTCACTCATGATAATTTTAGCACGTTCCTTTCTGAATATATTATATAATATATAATTTAGTAGCAGTCCGGCTTGATTTTGTTACAGAAATTTTATATTAAATGATCTTCGTGAATGATCCGGGAATTTTCTATGAAAATCCGGGGAATCCGTTTTGAGATGCCGCAGACGATTTCATAGCCAATTGTGCCGCAAAGTCCGGCGATGTCGTCCGCCGTGATGGATGCCTTGCCATCCTGCCCGCTCAATGTGACGATTTCGCCCGGCTGGATTTCCAATTCTTCCGGAATTCTAGAAATATCAATCATGGTCTGATCCATGCAGACACGTCCCACAATGGGACAACGGATTCCCCGGACAAGCATTTCTCCCTGATTGGATAAGGCTCTTGGATAGCCGTCAGCATAGCCGATTGTCACAGTAGCGATTCTTCGGGTGATTTCTGCCTTGTAGGTTCTGCCGTAGCTGATGCAGTCTCCCGGACGGATGGTCTTGATATGGCTGATTCTGGAATAGAATGATAAAACTGGTTTGACCGGAATCGGCACGGCAAGCGCAGAGTTGGGCATCAGCCCGTACATAATGATGCCGGCTCTTGCCAGTGTGCTGTCTGATCCGGTTTCCGAGTCATTGTGATAACAGATTCCGGCACTGTTCAGAAAATGCACATGCCGGAGTGGAATATTCTTTTCCTGGAGCATCTGTGCTGCCCGAATAATGGATCTTTTCTGTCGTGCAGTATAGGCAATATTCTTGGAATCTGGTTCATCTGCAACGGAGAAATGTGTAAAAATGCCGTCAATTTTCAGATGCTTTAGTGCATGGATTTTCTGCATGATTTCTATTACATTCTGACGCTCCTGTGCAGATTTCGCAGATAGTCCGATCCGTCCCATGCCGGTATCTAATTTGATATGGCATTTTAATTTTAAATTATTTTCCGGATCATTTTCTAAATAATTTTCTAATTCCCGTGCATATTCTTCCGATAAAATCGCTTGTATGATATGTTCCTGTGCAAGAACCGGCGCACATTCCGGTGCAGTATATCCCAGAATCAGAATTTCGCCATCCGGACACCAACGGCGAACTCTGACGGCTTCTTCAAAGCTAGACACCGCATAGAACCGGATTCCCAGATTGTATAATTTTTTGCAGATGAATTCTTCCCCGTGCCCATAGGCATCCGCTTTGACCACGGCGCAGAATTCTGTACCGGGATGGAGCTGTTCCTGGATCAGACGGACATTTTCAGCCAGGGCATCCAGGGAAATTTCCGCCCAGGCTCTTTTACGGTAGTTTTGCATAACATACACCCTCTTGTATTCTCATAATTCATAATTTAATTTTTAAATTTATTTTTATATTTTCTAAAATATCAGGAAAAATCAACAAAAAACAGTCTGTTCAGAAAATATTTTTAGGCAATTCGCAACAGAACTGTTTTTTTTTTCGGAAAATTCTCTTTTTCTACTTGTGATTTTCACACAGATATGTTATAATAATATAATAAAATTTAAAATTTATAAAATTTTGTTTTCAGAAAGGATTTATCCGTTCATGATTATACTGGACAGGGAAGAAACAGTGACAGCCGTTTCTCCGAAACTCCCCTCCGTAATGTTCCAGGCTGTGCCGTCGCTTGGCATCACCGGACACAGACCTAACAAGCTCCCGAAAGAGAAGGACAGGTTTCACGCTCTGGAAAAAGCCGTTCACTATCAGCTTGACTGTCGTCTTCATGAGGGATTCCGCTGTTTCTACACCGGACTTGCCGACGGTGCGGACTACATGGCGTCGATCTATCTGGCGAAAAAACGCAATGACTTCCCGGATTTGATGCTGTTCGGGATTCAGCCGTTCCCGGATTATGAAACATTCTATGAAAAACGCTACGGCAGCATACGGACATTTTATTATATGAAATGTATGCTGGATGAATTGATCATCCTGTCAGGTAATTACGGCGAAAAGGAAAGCTTTCACCGGAGAAACAAATTCATTGTCCGACATTCTGATGCTGTTCTGGGGATCTGTGGAATCAGCAACCATTCCGGATCTTCCAACACAATCCGGTACGCCAGGGAAATTCATGTGCCGTACTGGAGAATTGAACCTAAGCCGAATACGACCTATCTTCCGCCGCCGGAGGACTGGTATGTGGAATACCGGCAGGACACCGGGAACATCTACCGCAAGCACCGGGACGCATGAACATCGTATGCAAAGTGCAAACAGATTCATGTTTATTATAACACTAAATTCTTAAAAAAGCAAGTGCCGGAAAGAACTTTCCAATGCTGAAAAAATGATAGAAATTTTTCCGGAAAAAACCAGAATTCTGGTAGATAGTACCAGATGATATTGAAAAATTAAAATTTAAAATTCAAAGCCCGGAAAGGAGAATTGGAATATTATGGCAAAATCTAAGAAAGGACATGTCGCCATCCCGTTCCTGCTTGCATTTCTGCTCGGAATTGTCTGCATCGGCGGTATTGCCATGTACCTGTTCAACAGAATCAGTTCGAAAGAGGGTATCCAGAAAATGCACAGCAGTGTCGTTCAGCCGACTGCCGAAGACAGCTGTACGCTGTTGTTTGTCCTGGATGAACCGGAGGACGCCAGTCCGCTGACGTTTGTCATTGCAAGAGTCATTCCGGAAGACAAGCGAATTATGTTATTGTCCCTGCCGTCGAACATGCTTTCTATTGTGAATGACAAGCAGGACACACTTGCGGGATTCTACCGGAAAGGCGGCATCCAGTCCGTCATGGATGCTATTGAGAGCGAAGCGGAGATCCGGACGGACAGATATATTATTCTGGATTCTGAATCATTCCAGAAAATCTGTAATATTTTTGCAGGTGTCTATTATCAGATCCCGGTAGGGACGCAAGGCTTTGCGGACAGCTCCGAACCGCAGTATTTAGGACCTTCTCAGATTGAGAAATTAATCACCAATCCATTTTTTGAAAAGGGAGAAAGCCAAAGAAGTTCTGTTGTTGCGGATGTCCTGTGTGAGATGATTAACCAGACAGACTACGACCGGATTGAAGCGTCTATGGATTCGAGTTTCCGGACATTAATTAATATGATGAATACAAATATTTCTTCGATTGATTACAGCGATCATAGAGCAGCCCTGAAATTCATGTATACTTATGGAAGCAGGATCTGTACATTCCGGCTAGCCACAGGGACGACCAGCGAAGACAATATTTTTGTCCTGAACACGGATTTTTATGATAGTATCAAAGAATTTTTCCCGGAGAATTCAGAAAATTCAGGTAATCAGGATAATTCTGTCACGCCGGCACAGGCGGCAGATAATCCGGAAAATTCAGATCATCCCGAAGAAAGTGGCTTAGAATCATGAAGCACAGGATATTTGATTCTCATGCGCATTACGCAGATCATCAATTTGACGCCGACCGGGAAGAACTATTAGGGAATATTCTCCCTTCGCAGGGGGTCAGATCTATTATGCTTGCCGGGATTCAGATCCCGGACTGTTATGAGAGCCAGAAACTTGCAGAAAGCTATGATTATCTGTATTGCAGCGCCGGGATTCACCCCGAATATGTCGGGGATATCCCACAGGACTGGGAACAGCAGATCCGGACGCTTGCGCAACATGAAAAATGCCGTGCCATTGGTGAAATCGGATTAGATTATTACTGGCATCCGGAAGAAAAAGAGATACAGAAAGAAATATTGAAAAAACAGTTGAATCTTGCGCAGGAACTGGATCTCCCTGTCATTCTGCACATCCGGGATGCTATGGGCGATGCGGTGGAAATTCTGAAAGAATACAGGCCCCGTGGCGTCATGCACTGTTACAACGGCGCCCCGGAAATCACCAGGGAATTATTAAAAATTCCGGAGCTGTATTTTAGTTTTTCCGGCGTGATTACTTATCGGAATGCCAGAAAACCGGTGGAATCCCTGAAAATTCTCCCGCCGGACAGAATTATGATCGAAACGGATTGTCCCTATTTAGCGCCCGAACCATTCCGGCACAAACGCTGTGACAGCAGGATGATTGAACACACCGCACAGCGTATGGCGGAAATCCGGAATATTTCCGTGCAGGAACTGGAAGAACTGACCTGTGCGAATGCAAAAAAATTATTTAAAATCATTTAAAATCTTGACTTTCCGGAAATTTTAGTTTATAATTATTTCATAATAATGCAGATTTGCAGATGATGGGAAAATTAAAATTCTGGGAATTCTGCAAAAAATGAAAAATTCAAAAAATAATAAGGAGGATTTCAATTTTGAAACGCAAAACAAAAAAGCCTGTCTTTTTTGTCGTCTTTTTTCTGGTGTTAGCGTTTGCACTGTCCACAGTATTCGGCATTGCAAGCTACAAAGGCGACATTAAGACCACCTACGTCCACGGACTCGAAGACATCCGTCTGGGGATTGACATTCAGGGCGGTGTGGATGTCACATTTGAACCGGAGGACGATCTGGACGCCACAGAAGAGCAGATGGATGCTGCTCTGCAGGTCATCAAACTCCGTCTGACAACGCTCGGCATTAATGACAGTGAAACCTATGTGGATTACAATAACAGCCGGATCATTGTCAGATTCCCATGGCAGTCCGGTGAGGAAAATTTTGATCCTGCCGCCGCTGTCAATGAACTTGGTCAGATGTCAGAATTAACATTCCGTTATGGGACGGATATCACAGGAGAAGCGATTCTGACCGGCGCAGACGTTGCCGAGGCCGCACCTGGTTACAATCAGCAGGAAGATTTATGGGTTGTACAATTGAAACTGAACGAATCCGGCAAGGAGGCGTTTGCCACAGCAACTTCCGCACAGGCAGCCAATAATGGTTATATTTCCATCTGGATGGATGAAACCCGTATTTCCAGTGCGACAGTCAACGAGGCAATTACAAGCGGCGATGCCGTTATTTCGGGTAATTTCACGGCGGGATCCGCAAAGGAATTAGCAGATCAGATTACATCCGGTGCGTTACCGTTCTCTTTGCGGGCAACCAGTACAAAGACATTGTCTCCGACGCTTGGCGCAGGGGCATTGTATGCGATGATTTTAAGCGGCTTGATTTCCCTGGTATTTATCTGCATTTACATGCTCATCCTGTACAGAGTTCCCGGCTTCATTGCCGTGATTGGATTGATTGGACAGGTAGCCGGCATGCTTGCCGGTGTTTCCGGCTGGTTTGGATTCCTGCCGAGTTCTACACTTACAATTCCCGGTATTGCAGGTATTATTTTATCTGTTGGCATGGGCGTAGACTGTAATATCATTACAGCCGAGAGAATCCGGGAAGAATTATCTCAGGGCAAGAGCCTGGAATCTTCTTTGAAAGCCGGTTATCAGAACGCATTTTCTGCGATTTTGGACGGTAACCTGACGCTTGCCATTGTTGCCGTGATCCTGATGGGTGCATTTGGTACAAATACGAATTTTGTGACAAAAATTCTGGATGCTACGATTTTCTATTTCTTCGGCGCAACAACGGAAGGATTTATTTATTCTTTCGGATTTACCCTGATTATGGGTGTCATTCTCAATTTCATCATGGGTGTGGCAGCGGCAAGAATTCTGACATTCTCGCTTTCCAAATTCAAGGCATTTCAGAAACCGTCTCTTTATGGCTACAAGAAAGATACTTACAAAGAAGCAAAATTACTGCATTTCAGTGAAAACAAGAAAAAATTCTTTGTGATTTCCGCAGTTCTGGTTGTGCTCTCTCTGTGTACCAGTTTTCTGGGCGTGGAAGTTTCCATTGACTTCAAGGGCGGTACCATCGTGTCTTATTCCTATCATGGGGAACTGGATGAGAATGCCTGCCAGTCTGAACTTGAAAGCATTCTGAATACGCCTGTCACAATCCAGAAAGGCGAAAGCTTTGATGCAGATACGAATATTTTAACAGTTTCGTTCAGTTATGATCAGAGTCTGACACTGGAGCAACAGGAAGAAATGCTCGAAGTTATGACAAATACTTACGCAGAGAATGCAATTGAGGAACTGGAAAGCAATGATGTCAGTGCATCTTCCGGACGTGAATTTTTCGCAAAATGTATCGTAGCTGTGATTTTTGCGGCAATTATTTTAATTATTTATATTGCACTGCGATTCAAGAAGATCAGCGGCTGGTCTGCCGGTGTATTCACAGTTATGACACTTCTGCATGATATTATCATTACTTACGGTAGTTTTGTCCTGTGCGGTTTTGAGATTGACTCGAACTTCATGGCAGTTGTCCTGACAATCTTCGGTTATTCTATCAATAATACGATTATTGTCTATGACAGAATCCGTGAAAATGAGCAGAAACTTCCAAAAGCAACCGTTATTTCTGAGCTTGTCAATTTAAGCGCAAGCCAGACCATGCGCCGTTCTCTGAGAACTTCCATTACAACTGTAGCAACCATGATTATCATCAGCGTTGTGGCAGGCATCTTCAATGTGACAAGCATTCTGAGTTTCTCTGTGCCGATGACATTCGGACTGATCGCCGGGACATATTCCTCCCAATGTATTGCGCCGACATTGTGGGTATGGTGGAATGAACGTCATGGCAACAAGCAGATCAGTGATGTTACAGGAAAATAATTTTTAAAATTATTTTTAAATTCCATTATCAGCCGTCCACTTTCAGACAGGACGGCTGATTTTTTCGTGAAAAATGATGATTCTTGAGCAAAATAATTGATGATTTTGACAAAAATTGCAGAAATACTTGTATCTGGTTTTAAAATATGCTATAATAGCATTGGACTTATACTGCAAGCGCATTCAGTTTCGGTTCAAGAAGATCATACAGCGCTTTTGCCGGGATACTTGTGAAATACCAGAATGTCGAGTGCAGTAAACAGATCTGTCCGTGAAAATTCAGCGGCAGATGACTATAATCCCAGACATCCCATCCCAGATATAAATTGACAATGACACCCACAGCAAGTTCAAAAGACGTGATAATCACTGCGCCGAACAGATACAAAAATTGCCGGGGCATGGGTGGTGCATTCCGGAATGCAACAGACATCATCAGGAAGACAACGCCGCCGGTGAGCGTCATTGTCCAGTGTGTATAGCCTCTTGCGAGAATTTCAATTAAGGCATAGAGAAAATACCCCATCAGAAACGGGATTGTCAGTTTTGCAATTTTCAAGTGCGTGACCTCCTGATTGATAGATTAAAATACAGGAATATTTTACCCGGAAAGGAGCTTGTTTATGCAGTGGATTCTTCTGATTCTGTGCGCTCTGCTCGTCGCTGTCGCTGTTGTTCAAGGCAGAATGTTATTGCAGCTTTGGGATCAGATGAAAAATTCAGAAAATTCAGAGAATCCGGAAAATCAGCAGTTCGCTTTGCAGGAAGAAAAACTGGAACAGATTCAAGATCAGCTCACAGAACAGCTTAACAGAATGAATTTCTTTCTAAAAAGTTCATCCCAGGAAAATGATGATAAGCTTTTGCATGTTCAGGTCATCATGCAGAGAAATTTTCAGATGATGGAAGAAGAAATGCGCAGCCTGATGGATGAGAAAATGCAGGATGTCCTTGATACCCGTTTTCAGCAGGCATTCTCCGCAGTAAATCTCCGGTTGGAACAGGTGCACCGGGGACTTGGAGAGATGCAGGCACTTGCCGGGAGTGTGGGAGATCTCAAAAAAATTTTTTCCAATGTCAAGCTCCGGGGGGAAGTCGGCGAAATTCAGTTAGAAGCAATTTTGTCTGATTTTTTAAGCGAAAAGCAATATCTTAAAAATGCCAGGATCGGCAAAGGACAGGTAGAATTTGCCGTCCGGATGCCGGATCGCAACGGACGGGAATTGCTGCTGCCGGTGGATTCCAAATTTCCGGCGGATACCTACAGAAATTTACTGGACGCCTGTGAATCCGGAGACAAAAATCGGATTACAAATGCAAGAAAGCAGTTTGCGGACAGAATCCGGAGTGAGGCAAAAGACATTTCCGGGAAATATCTGCAACCGCCCTTGACAACAGATTTCGGGATTTTGTTTTTCCCGACGGAGAATTTATATGCAGAAGTTCTGCAATCCGGGTTGCAGGAAGAATTGTTCCGGAAATACCGGATTTTTGTCACAAGTCCGTCCACGCTCACAGCATTGCTGGTGAGTTTGCAAGCAGGATTTCAGAGCATTGCGATTCAGAATCAAAGTATAGAAATCCAGGCATTATTTGAAGAAATCCGGGAAGAATTTGATAAATTCACAGACGCTCTGGCAAGAACACAGGACAGAATTTCCAGTGCAAGCGATGAATTGGAACGATTAGTGGGTGTGCGCACACGGCAGATGCACCGGAAGCTGCATCATGTACAGAATTATCTGACGGAAGAATCTCCTATTGCTTGTGAAAATTATAATAAAAATCATGAAAATAAAAAAGAGTCCCGGAAAATAAAAATTTCTAAGAAAATCAGAAAAATCAGAAAATCTAAAGAGTGAAATCTGAATTTTTAAATTTATTTTTAAAAATTTTAAAAAAGGAGCAAATTATTCAATTATGAGAAAAAGTGGTATTCTGCTGCATATTTCCAGCCTGCCGTCACGATATGGCATCGGCAGAATGGGAAAATCAGCCTATGATTTTGTGGATTTTCTCCAGGCAAGCGAAACGGCTTACTGGCAGATTCTTCCGTTGTCGCCGACAAGCTATGGAGATTCGCCCTATCAGTCATTCTCGGTCTATGCCGGAAATCCGTATTTTATTGATTTCGAGAAACTTGAAGAACTCGGTCTGCTCGAACGTGAAGACTATGCGGCAATGCTTTGGCAGAGAAACACGGACAGCATTGATTATGAATTATTATACCGGAGCAATATCACCGTTCTGAAACGGGCATTTGCCAGATTCCGCAAACAAAAATTAAGAGGCTACACAGCGTTCAAGAATGCCAACAAGCACTGGCTTCCGGATTATGCGCTGTTTATGGCGCTGAAAGATTCTCATGACGGTGCGCCCTGGTATGAATGGGAACAGGGACTTGCCATGCGTGACCCTGGCGCTTTGGAATCTTCTCGGAAATCCCTGGCTGATGAAATAGAATTATACTGTTTTATTCAATTCATGTTCTCTCAGCAGTGGAGTGCCCTGAAAAAATATGCCAATCAGCACCAGGTGGAAATCATCGGGGACATGCCGATCTATGTGGCTTATGACAGTGCGGATGTGTGGGCATCTCCGGAATTGTTTGACCTCGATGACCAGAAAAAACCGGTAGAAGTCGCAGGATGTCCGCCGGATCCGTTTTCGCCGACTGGACAGCTTTGGGGGAATCCGTTGTATCATTGGGAGTATCACACAAAAAATAATTTCAGTTGGTGGACATCCCGCCTGAAATTTGCGGCGGATCTGTATGACGTGATCCGGATTGATCATTTCCGGGGATTTGAAAGTTATTATACAATTCCTTACGGAAGCAAGGATGCTGTCAAAGGCAAATGGCGCAAAGGACCAAATAAAAAATTATTCCAGGCTGTGGGCAGGGAATTGGGCGGTCTGAATATCATTGCGGAAGACCTGGGATTTATTACGCCTGCTGTCCGGAATATGCTCAAAGTATTGCATTATCCTGGTATGAAAGTTCTGCAGTTCGGCTTTGACAGTGATCCGGACAATGAACATCTGCCGCATAATTTTGTATCACCGCATTGTGTTGTTTATACAGGGACGCATGACAATCAGACATTAAAAGGCTGGTTGGAAGATTCTGACAAGAATACCATCAAATATGCAAAAAAATATTTAAGAGTCCGGAAAAAATCCGAAATCCCGGATGCAATGATTGCCTGTGCATGGCAGAGCATTGCAGAATTATCCGTAGCGCAGATGCAGGATTTTTTGAATGCCGGGAAATCCGGTCGGATGAACACGCCGTCCGTTTTGGGTGGCAACTGGCAGTACCGGACATGCGAAGAAGATTTCTCAGAAGATCTTGCAAAGCAGATCCGGAAACTGAACCGGACGTATGGCAGAGCTGTGAAGAAACCGGAAAAATCCGGGAATTCAAAAAAATCCACTCCGGCAAACAGAAAGCCGGTCAGAAGATATCATCATCCAAAAAATAATGTTAATACTATTAACAATATTAATAAAAATACGAATCATAAGCCGGAGGAAACTGAATCATGATGCAGTATACAAAAGAAACTTTCAAGAAATATTTAACAGGCATTCTCAGCAAGCCTGCCGCTGAATCCACACCGCAGGAACTTCATCAGGCAATCGGTGAAATGGTCATGCAGTTGATGGAAACAGACTGGGAGGACAGTCGGAACGCACACAGAAACGCACGGCATGCGTGTTATTTCTCCATGGAATTCCTCATGGGACGGAGCATTTATAATAATTTGCTTTGCCTGGGGATCTATGATGAGATGGAACAGGCATTGCAGGAAATGGGGACATCTCTGTCTGTCCTGGAAGAAATTGAAGATGCCGCTCTGGGCAACGGCGGATTAGGAAGATTAGCTGCTTGTTTCCTGGACAGTGCCGCTACACTGGATCTGCCGCTGGATGGTTATGGCATCCGGTATAAATATGGCTTATTCAAGCAGAAAATCACAAACGGATTCCAGGATGAAACGGCGGACGACTGGACGAGATACGGCGATGCGTGGTCAATCCGCCGGGAGGAAGATACAGTTCTGGTAAAATACCAGAATCAGACTGTGAAAGCCGTTCCGTATGATATGCCAGTGATTGGCTATGATACCAAAAATATCGGGACACTCCGGTTATGGCAGGCAGAGCCGTTGCAGGAATTTGATTTTAAAATTTTCAATTCACAGAATTATTTGGGTGCTTGCGCCGAGAAAATTTATGCAGAAGACATTTCCCGGTGCTTATATCCGAATGACGATACCAACGAGGGTAAGAAATTAAGATTAAAACAGCAGTATTTCTTCTGTTCGGCATCCTTGCAGGATTTATTGCGCAAGCATAAAGAAGATTACGGAAATTTTGACAATCTGGCGGACGTGCTGACAATTCAGTTAAATGACACGCATCCGGTTATCTCGATCCCGGAGCTGATCCGGTTATTGATGCTCGAAAACATCCCGTTTGAAGATGCCGCAGACATGGCAAGAAAGATTTTCCGGTATACCAATCATACGATTATGGCGGAGGCGCTCGAAAAATGGTATGCGCCGTTAATTCAGGAATTATTGCCGGAAATTTATCAGATTATCGTGAGACTTAACGAAATGCTGATTGCGGAACTATACCAGAAAGGCGCAGACAAAAGCAAAATCCGTAAAATGAGAATCATTCAGGACAATATGATTCACATGGCGCATATGGCAATTTTCATGGGCAGTTTTGTCAATGGCGTGGCAGAGATTCACACACAGATCCTGAAAGATACCGCTCTGGCGGACTGGTACGCATTCTATCCGGAACGTTTCCAGAACAAAACAAACGGCATCACCCAAAGAAGATGGCTTGCGCTGTGCAATCAGGAATTATCCGGTTTGCTGACAGAACTGGCAGGATCGGAAGACTGGAAAAAGAATCTGGATTTACTGAAAGAATTAGATCACTTCGCAGAAGACGAGAATGTCATAAATCGGTTCATGAACATCAAGCTGACGAAAAAGCAGCAGCTTGTGGAGAATATCTATACCAGAGAGCCGGAGCGCTTTGCAGATCAGGCATCTTGCGAGAAATTCTTTGATCCGGAGAATACTGTGTTTGATATTCAGATCAAGCGTCTGCATGAATACAAGCGGCAGCTCCTGAATGCGTTTTCGATTCTGTATTTATATTACGGCATCAAGGACGGCAGTATTGAGAATATTCCGCCGGTGGCATTTATCTTTGGTGCAAAGGCTGCGCCGGGTTACCGGAGAGCGAAAGCGATTATCAAATTTATCAATGAAATTGCCGCTATGATTGATGCAGATCCGGAAGTCAGCGACAAAATCAAAGTTTTCTTTGTTGCAGATTACAACGTTTCCTATGCGGAGAAATTAGTCGCAGCGGCGGACATCTCTGAACAGATCTCTACAGCCGGCACAGAGGCATCCGGTACGGGCAACATGAAGTTAATGCTCAACGGTGCTGTGACGCTGGGGACGTATGACGGCGCAAACGTGGAAATCGTCCAGGAAGCCGGCGAGGAAAATAATTATATTTTCGGCGCAAGAGTGGAAGAACTGGAGAAAATTTTCCCGATTTACGACAGCCGGAAAATCCTTGCAGAGAATGCAAAGCTCCGGAAAGTTGTGCAAACTTTGATGGATGGCACGTTCTCAGATGGCGGCAGCGGCGATTTCAAAGAATTGTATGATGCACTGACCGAGGGTGCAAGCTGGCATGAACCGGATCATTATTATGTTCTGGGAGATCTCCAGGATTACTGCGACACGAAAATCAAGGCTTTGCAGGATTATCAGGCAGACCGGCTGGAATTTGCAAAGAAACAGTGGCATAATATCTGCAATGCCGGGAAATTCAGTTCTGACCGGACAATCTGGGAATATGCAGAAAAAATCTGGCAAATTCAGCCTGTTGTGTTTGCAAATTAAGGAGATGCTTTAAAATGCAGGATCATGATACAAATTGCTATGATGTCATTATCGCCGGCGCAGGTGCTGCGGGATTGTATGCCGCTATCAATCTGCCGGAAACAGTAAGAATATTATTATTATCCAAAAGAGAACTTGCACTCTGCAATACTGCCCTGGCGCAGGGCGGTATTGCCGGAGTTTACAATTCGCCGGAGGATAAGACTTCTTTGCATGAGAATGACACGTATATTGCAGGGGGATTTCAGAATAATCATAAAACAGTGCATATGCTAGTGGAAGAAGCGGCGCAGGATATTGCAAGGATTATTTCGCTCGGTGTGAATTTTGATAAGCTCGGAAATGGGGATTATCACAGGACACTGGAAGGCGGTCACAGCCGCCGGAGAATTTTTCATCACAAGGATGCAACCGGGCGGGAGATCGCTGAAAAATTACTGGCACATGTGCAGACACTTCCGAATGTAGAAATCCGGGAAAATACGCTGTTATGTGATGTGAAGAAAACAAAGACCGGCTTTTCTGCGCTCACGCTTCATGATGCACAATACAGAACAGTACACAGTCAATTTTTGATTCTGGCAACGGGCGGCATCGGCAGAGTTTACGAATTCACGACAAATTCCGCAATTGCCACAGGTGACGGGATTATGTTTGCCTGCAATATGGGCGCAATGATCCGGGGATTGAGTTTGATTCAGTTTCATCCGACGGCTTTTAATAATCGCCATACGAGAGAATGCTTTTTAATCTCAGAAGCCGTCCGGGGTGAGGGTGCATATCTGTTAAATTGTCATGGGGAAAGATTCATGCAGCGTTATGATGACAGACTGGAACTTGCGCCACGTGATGTGGTGTCCAATGCGATTGTCCTGGAAAGCCGGAGAACTGGTTCTGATGAATTTTATCTGGATATTACGCACAAGAATCCGGAGGAAGTCCGCAACAGATTTCCGATGATCTACCGGAATTTACTGGATCAGGGCTATGATATGACAAAAGACAGAATTCCGATTTATCCGTGTCAGCATTATTTAATGGGCGGTATTCAGGTTGATTCTGATTCCAGAACTAGAGTGAAGAATTTATATGCTTGTGGGGAGTGTTCCAATACTGGTGTACACGGCAATAATCGGCTTGCCAGCAATTCTCTGTTGGAAGCATTGGTCTTCTCCCGGCATGCGGCGCAGGATATTGCCAGAAAACTGGAAAAATCAGGAAAATTCCAAAATTCTGAAAATTTTGAGAAATATGCTTTTGATTATGAGAACCGTACGGAATGCGTCCCCCACGGTATCCGGACACAGCTACGGCATATTTTGCAGGAAAGTTATTTTGTCATTCCCAATGCCGGAAAGACACAGGAAAATTTCAGCAAGGTCTGTGAGATTCTGCATCAGCTCGAAGACGGCAGATATATCATCAATGCGGATTATGTAGAGGCAAGAGCTACAGCGACAATTGCGTTTTTAATTCTCAATGAAGCGCTTGTCGAGGAGAAAGGAGTCTGATTTTTGATCATGAAATTATTGCAAAGTTATGTGGATTCTGTGATTCTCAATGCTCTGGAAGAAGATATTCACTATGTCGATGTGACGACAGATTATCTGCTCCCGGAGGATCACACAAGCAGTGCCTATTATATCGCCAAGGCGGATGGCGTTCTCTGTGGTCTGGAGATTGCAAAGAGAGTGTTTGAATTAGTTGGCGGTGATGTAGAATTTAAGGCTTATTACAAGGACGGCGATAAGATTCAGAAAGGCGATAAAATCGCCGTTATGACAGGAAATTCCGGGACACTCCTGAAAGGAGAACGCACGGCGCTGAATCTCTTACAGCATTTATCCGGGATTGCCACAGCAACGAATCATTGTGTAGCATTAGTTGCCGGGACGAAAGCGCAGATCACGGACACCAGAAAGACACTGCCGGGATTAAGAAGATTACAGAAATATGCAGTTACGATTGGCGGCGGCAAGAATCACAGATATAATTTGTCGGAAGGCGCAATGCTGAAAGACAATCACATTGACGTTTACGGCGGGATTACGCCGGCTGTGACGGCACTCCGGGAAAAGATCGGTCACATGACCAAAATTGAAGTTGAAGTCCGGAATCTGGAAGAATTGCAGGAGGCGCTTGCCTGCCGTTGTGAGATTATCATGTTAGACAACATGTCCTGTGAGGATATGGCAGAAGCTGTCAGGATCACAGACGGCAGGGCATTATTGGAGGCATCCGGAAACGTCACAGAACAGAACATCGCCGAAATTGCAAAAACCGGTGTGGATATTATCTCTCTGGGTGCATTGACACATTCGGTACAATGTTTTGATATTTCTATGAGATTTGAGAAATAAGAATCAATATTAAATATATTAAATATTATATTAAATTAAAAGGAGTCAGCAGTTATGAAATTTCGTAAATTGTTGTGTGTTCTCATGTGTTGTGTTACGACTGCCGCACTGGCGGGATGCAGTAAAACGCAGGATTCCGAGACGGATTCTGCTGGAGAAAATCCCGACAGTACTGTAGGTACAGTTTCCGGGGATGATGGTCAGGTCGAGGAGGTCACCACGCCTGTCCTGACGGAGAATGCAAAGGAGAAAATGCCGGAGAATCAGCCAAAAGCGGACGGTACCAGCGATATTCATGTGACAATTGAAAGTGTGGAAGTCACGCTTGATGAACTCAAAGCGCAGGATTATGTTGTCCCCGTGATGATTACACTGGATGAGAATTCCGGTATTGCCTACTCAGAATGGGGCGCTTTGGTGGATGAGCGGTGCAAATTCACGGCAGACAATAAGAAGACAAGTTATTCTGTCTATTATTCGATTAATGAAGAAAAACATTTCATGTGGACGGCGTGGAGTTCCGGTCCACAGATCGAGGACAGTCCCGGCAGTCTCCTGCAATTGAACGTGACCATTCCGGAAGATGCCGCAGTCGGGGATCATTACGGAATCGAATATCAGTCTATGTCTATGGCGAATAAGCCGCATGTTTGGAGCAGTGACACAGATAGTTGGGTAGATGACGGCTATGTCACATGGACAGACGGCGGTATCACCATTGTAGATCAGAAAACTGCTACAGAACCAGAACCGGAAGCAGAAGAAAATCCGGAACAAGATTCTGATACAGAAGAATAAAATAAATAATTAATTTTTAAATTAATGTAAGTTCAGACAGGAGGGCTTCGGATTGTCAAAGTTTTATATTACTACCCCGATTTATTATCCGTCCGGGAATCCCCACATCGGGCACTGTTATACAACAGTTGCTTGTGATTCGATTGCAAGATACAGAAGAATGCAGGGACATGATGTGATGTTCCTGACGGGAACGGATGAACACGGTCTCAAAATCGAACAGAAAGCCAGAGAAAAAGGCGTTACGCCGAAAGCGTACGTGGATGAAACTGTCGCTGTGTTCCAGAAACTCTGGTCTTATATGAATATCAGTTATGACAGATATATCCGGACTACGGATGATTATCATGTGGAATCTGTCCAGAAGATTTTTAAAAAATTATATGATAAAGGCTATATTTACAAAGGCAAGTATACCGGGAAATACTGCACACCGTGTGAGAGTTTCTGGACGGCATCCCAGTTGAAAGACGGCAAATGTCCGGACTGCGGTCGGGATGTGATTGATGCCGAAGAAGAGGCGTATTTTTTCAAAATGTCGCCGTTTGCTGACAGAATCGAAGATCTGTTATTAAATACAGATTATTTACAGCCCCGGACACGTGCCACGGAACTTGTCAATAATTTTATCCGGTGCGGACTGGAAGATCTGTGCGTGTCCCGGACGTCTTTCACATGGGGAATCCCTGTGACATTCGATGAAAAGCATGTGGTTTATGTCTGGATTGATGCGCTGTCAAATTATATTACGGCGCTTGGCTACGAAAATCAGGCTTATCAGGATTTTGAAACATTCTGGCCTGCGGATGTCCACATGGTCGCAAAAGATATTATGCGGTTTCATGCGATTATCTGGCCGGCGATGCTGATGGCACTGGAGCTGCCCTTGCCGAAGCATTTAGCTGTTCACGGCTGGATTACGTTCAACGGTCAGAAAATGAGCAAATCCCTGGGGAATGTCGTTGATCCGTTTATTTTAGGGGAACGCTACAGCCCGGATGCGATCCGGTATCACATTCTGCGGGAAATGGCATTGGGTTCGGACAGTTCTTTTTCCAATGAAATCATGATCCAGAGAATTAATACAGATCTTGCAAATGGTCTGGGCAATCTGGTATCCAGAACTGTTGCCATGGTGCAGAAATATTTCGGCGGAACGCTCCCGGAAGAACGTCAGCCGGAAGAAATTGACCAGGAATTAATGACACTTGCCTGCGGAATCCGTCAGGAAGTGGATCAGTATCTTGACAATACACAGATTAATCTTGCACTGACCGAAATTTTCAAGTTAGTTGACCGTGCAAACAAATATATTGACGAGACTGCGCCATGGGTACTCGGCAAGGACGAATCCCAGAAAGCAAGGCTTGCCAGTGTATTATACAATTTACTCGAAAGCATCCGGATTATCTCGACGTTACTGAGTCCGTTCATGCCGACGACCATGCCGGAAGTCTGGAGGCAGATCGGCGCAGAACCGAAACATGTGACTTATGAGAATGCAGCAAAATTTAACGTTCTCCCGGTAACTGTCACAGTCCATAAGGGTAATATGTTATTCCCCCGGATTGATGTGGAAAAAGAAATCGAAGAACTGAATCAGATTATTGCACAGAATCAGCCTGCACCGGCATACCAGCCGGAACCGCTAGCGGATCAGATCCAGATTGAGGATTTTGCAAAAATTGATCTGCGTGTTGCAAAAGTTCTCCAGGCGGAGAAAGTGAAAAAATCCAAGAAATTATTAAAATTGCAGTTAGATGACGGCATGGGTGGCAGACAGGTTGTGTCCGGTATTGCGGAATATTACAAGCCGGAGGATTTGATCGGCAAAAAAATTATCCTGATTGCGAATCTGAAACCGGTGAAGCTCTGCGGCGTGGAGAGCTGTGGCATGATCTGTGCGAGTGATCTTCCGGACGGGAGCATTGCGGTGCAATTTGTAGATGATAAATTCCCGTGTGGTGCAAAATTAAGATAATCAAGATAATTATAATTAATTAAGATAATGCAGGGGAGCTTGTGAGACAGGCTGAGAGGGAATTTTAAAAAAATTCCGACCCTTTTACCTGATACGGATAATGCTGTCACAGGGAGTCAGAAATTAAAATTCAGATTCAATCATGACAGAGACATTCTGGAAACAGGATGTTTCTGTTTTTTTAAATTTAAAGCGAGGTAGTTTGATTATGAGTACATCAAATACATCCGGTACAGCTGTGGCATCGAGTCATGCCAGAACGCTCCGAATGGTGGAAACAGGGCTTTTGCTGGCAATTGCAACTGTGTTGTCCGTCATTCAGCCGTATCAATTGCCATTCGGCGGCGGCATTACGGTTGCCAGTATGCTGCCGGTTGTCCTGATCTCTTATCGGCATGGCGTGAAATGGGGTTTGTTTTCAGGATTTATTTACAGTCTGCTACAGATGGCAATGGGATTCGGGACGGTCAAGAGCTTCTTTGTGCCGGAGGACTATGCAATCTGGGCAGGGATCGGGATTGTCCTGATGGATTATGTCATTGCTTACACTGTCCTGGGATTCGGCGGATTATTCCGGAATCAGTTAAAAACAGCTCCGGCTTTGTGTCTGGGGACGGTCATCGCACTGTTATTCCGGTATATCGTGCATATTATTTCAGGCGCTGTCTTTTTCGGCGCATGGGCAGAGTGGTTCTTTACGCAGGATGGATTTTATACAATCGGTGCGAAAATTGTAGAGAATTTTTCCGGTGCAAGCCTGGCTGTGATTTATTCTGTTTTTTACAATGGCTTGTATATGATCCCAGAAATCATTGTAACTGTGATTGTTGCTTATGTCGTGAGTAAAGTACCGGCAATTGCGAAGAAAATAAATTAAAATATAATTTTGATAAATTTTTCACAAAGTTACTGGTGTATTTCTACAAAATACAGTTGTCCGTTTACAGCATATTTTACAAAATACACTGCATTCTGAAAAGAATCGTGCAGAATCACTTGACTTGTGCGGAAAAAAATAGTATAATAAATACTGTCAGATTGCAATCTGTAGATTGCAGTTTCCTACAAATTTATTTTAAAATCATTCCGGAGGTTGATACCAATGAGCAGAGTTTATAATTTCAGCGCAGGTCCTGCTGTCCTGCCCGAAGAAGTTCTGAAAGAAGCAGCAGAAGAAATGCTGGATTACCAGGGCACTGGCATGTCCGTTATGGAAATGTCCCACCGTTCCAAGGCGTTTGATCAGATTATCAAGGACGCAGAACAGGATCTCAGAGATTTAATGGGCATTCCGGATAATTACAAAGTCATGTTCCTCCAGGGCGGTGCATCCCAGCAGTTTGCAGCCATTCCGATGAACCTGATGAAGAAGGGCAAAGCTGGCTACATCATCACTGGTCAGTGGGCTAAGAAGGCTTATCAGGAAGCCAAGAAATACGGCGAAGCTGTAGAACTGGCATCTTCTGCGGATAAGACTTTCTCCTATATTCCAGACTGCACAGATCTGCCGATTACAGAAGACATGGATTATGTATATATCTGCCAGAATAATACCATCTATGGTACAGTTTATAAAGAACTGCCGAACACCAAGGGCGTGGAACTCGTTGCAGACGTTTCCTCCTGCTTCCTGTCTGAACCGGTGGACGTTTCCAAGTATGGCGTGATCTATGGCGGCGTGCAGAAAAATGTTGGTCCTGCCGGCGTTGTTATCGTCATCGCAAGAGAAGATCTGATTCCGGAAACGCCGGCTGTAGAGAATACACCTACCATGCTGAACTGGAAGACACAGGCTGACGCAGATTCTCTGTATAATACACCGCCGTGCTACGGCATTTACATCTGCGGTAAAGTGTTCAAGTGGCTCAAAAAGATGGGCGGTCTGGAAGCAATGAAAGCGCTCAACGAGAAGAAAGCGGCTATCCTGTATGATTATCTGGATCAGAGCGAATTATTCAAGGGAACTGTTGAGAAGAAAGACCGTTCTCTGATGAATGTTCCGTTTGTCACAGGCGATAAAGATCTGGATGCAAAATTCGTAGCAGAAGCAAAAGCTGCCGGCTTTGAGAATCTCAAAGGACACAGAACCGTTGGCGGTATGAGAGCATCTATTTACAATGCAATGCCGATCGAGGGCGTACAGGCGCTTGTAGAATTCATGAAGAAATTTGAGGCTGAGAATAAATAATTAAAATTTCTCAGTTTTAGGAGGTTTTTCCCATGTACAATATTTTAACTTTAAATAAAATTGCTGCCTGCGGTACGGATCTGTTTGACAAGGCAAATTATACAGTCGGCAGTGATGTAGCGAATCCGGCAGGCATCCTGGTTCGTTCTGCAAAAATGCATGATATGGCATTCGGCGAAGAATTGCTTGCCATTGGTCGTGCAGGCGCAGGCACAAATAATATTCCGGTTGACAAATGTGCTGAACAGGGCATTGTTGTGTTCAATTCTCCCGGTGCGAATGCAAACGCTGTGAAAGAATTAGTTGTTGCAGGACTGCTTCTTGCATCTCGTAAGGTGACAAAAGCGGTGCAGTGGGCGGCTGATCTGAAAGACACTGAAGAAGCCAACGTTGGCGCACAGGTGGAAAAAGGCAAGAGCCAGTTCGGCGGCTGTGAGATCACCGGCAAGACACTCGGCATTATCGGTCTGGGTGCAATCGGTCGGAAAGTCGCAAAAGCGGCATCCGCTCTGGGTATGACCGTTGTCGGCACAGATCCGTTCCTGAGTGAAGCAGCTGCACAGGAAATTGCGGATTGCTGTAAAGTGGTTGCTACCAAAGAAGAAGTTTACACAGAAGCAGATTATCTGACGATTCATGTGCCGTTCAATGCAGACACAAAGGGTTTTGTGAATGCAGAGACCATTGCACAGATGAAGGACGGCGTTAAAATCCTGAACTTCGCAAGAGGTGAACTTGTCAATGATGCAGATCTCAAAACAGCTTTGGCATCCGGCAAAGTGGCTTGCTATGTGACGGACTTCCCGAATGCTGATACAGTTAATGTGGATGGGATCGTTGCCATTCCGCATCTGGGTGCATCCACGGCAGAATCTGAAGATAACTGCGCAATTATGGCGGCAAATGAATTGATTGATTATATCGAGAACGGTAATATTAAAAATTCCGTGAATTTCCCCAATGTATCTCTGGATGCCGCAGGCAAGAAGACAACAGTTCTGCACAAGGCAGATGCAGATCTGTCCGGCATTGCTGCTGATGCAAAGGCAACCGGCACAAAGGGCGGATTCGGTTACACGATCCTTGCAGGAGACGTGGACGCAGAAGCAGTCAAGGCAATTGACGGCGTGATCCGTGTGAGAGTGCTTGCTTAATGAAATTATTTGAAAACAAAAAAAGCGCCTGTCTGGCTCTGAAACAGACGGGCGTTTTTTGAACTATGAGGGCATAATAAGAGTATAATTTATGAAAAAAAGTTTAATTGCAGTGACAGCATTACTGCTGACGCTCACAGCCTGTGGTTCTATCAAAGAAGATGAACAGGCAACAGAAACAGAGGGACTGTCTGTCGCCGAGCCGAAATTAGAAACAATAGAAGAAACAAAAGAAGAAACACAAGAAGAGTTTACTGAATCCGATACGGAGGAAGAAACAGAAACTCAATCGGAATATATTCAGGCATATGCAGCTGTTTATGAAAAGACAATTACCTTTGCATGGGGACTGGAGTCTATCTCAGAAAGAGAGATAGAGCTACAAAACTCTGAAGATAATATTAATTTTGAGACCGTTGCAGTATTGCAGCCTGAAGATGAAACATATGACTATGAGATCACAGATAATTTTGAGATCCGTTATTTCAAGATCATACAGAAGCAGCCGGATGATACCTACAAAGAATCCCCTACCATGATCTTCAAGCAGGACGAAGCGGGAGAATACTATGCTGACTTTCCGGATACAGATGGTGATGGGATAAACGATGTACTGGAAATCCTGTATGGAACAGCTATTGATAATCCAGATACAGACGGAGATGGTCTGACAGATTATGAAGAAGCATATCTTTGCTTAACAGACCCAACGGTTTATGATTCTGTCACAAAGGGTGTTCCGGACAGTGATGCGGATACAGATGGGGACGGACTGACCAACGTAGAGGAAATCGCAGCGGGTACATATCCACACAAAGAGGACAGCGATGATGACGGTCTGACGGATTATGAGGAAGTATATACTTATAAGACCGATCCGCTCGAATATGATACGGATGAGGACGGACTTCCGGACGGCATAGAAATCAGAGTAGAGCTTGACCCTCTGAACTCTGCCACGCACGGAACACCGGACGCAGAATATACAGTGACAATGACATATACTGCGGATGATGATATATTCAAGTATATTAACAATAAAGAAAGTTCCTATCAGATGTCGATTGAAGTAGAAGGTACGGCTATGGCAGTAACAACACTATATGCAAGTGAAAGTGGTTATTCTAATGTGATGGAGAATGAAGCGATTCTGGGCATGATTCCGGAGATTACTTCTAGCGATGAAGACGGTATCACCAGAATCAAGATCATGTTTGAAATTGCAGAGGAATACTGGGATAATACTCTCAACCGCTATCCGGATGAACCGGAGATGCAGGGTCTGAAACGTCTGAATTTTTTCCACTTCTTTGAGGACACCAATATGTCCCTCCCGATCGAAACAAAGCATGATCTGGAAAAGCATATTGTCTATGCAGAGGTGGATGAACCGGGAACATATTGCATTGTAGATATGGAAATGTGGCTTGCACAGATGGAAGATATTGCCAATGACTCACGTCTGCAAAATTAAATTGCAGGGAGTCTCCGCTGGCGATAAGCTTCTCCAAAGATCGGCATATTCTGTTTTGATTCCAGATAAGCAAGGAGGAACTTATAATGAAAAAACAGTTCAGGAAAAATAAGAAAACATCCAGAGTCTGGAATATTCTAGATTTTATGATAGATATTTTAGAATTATTTGTGGATATTACAAAGATCTTTCTGGATGATATTTGATTGTGAGGTGACAGATTTGCGAAAGAAGAAAAACAAGAAAAATTTTAAAAAATCCAAAATCAGGAAATTTATTTTTAAAATTAAGCTAGTGATTGCCATTCTGGAATTGCTTCAGGCAACGGCAACAGTCGTCTGGTTTTATCAGAAATTTTTCAAAAAAAATAATAAAAAAAGCAAGAAAAATAAATAATTTTTTAAAATAAATTTTTCATCTTAAAAGGAGAGTTCCCATGCAGGCAGGTGTTTCTACGGCATGTCTCTATCCGGATCTGACCGAGGAGGCTTTGTATAATCTGGTGATCAATGGCATTTCCCATGTCGAAATTTTTATCAATTCGGACAGCGAACTGCGCAAGCCGTTCATCCGGAATTTAGCGGACATCATGAAGCGTTACGGCACGACATGCCGGAGTCTGCACCCCTTTGCGTGTCCGATTGAACCGATGATGCTGTTTTCAAGATATGAACGCCGTATGACGGACATGTTAGAATATTATAAAAAGCATTTTGAAATGATGAATCTTCTGGGCGCAGATATTTTTGTGTTACATGGAAATTTTAGGGTCTGCGCCGTCTCTGTGGAATGTTACTGTGAACGTTTTGAAAAATTAGTCCGGCTTGGCAGAGAATCCGGGATTATTGTAGCACAAGAAAACGTCGAGCGCTGTCAGAGCGGTTCGCTTCGGTTTCTCCGGGAAATGGTCAAAATTCTGGGGGATGATGCCCGTTTCGTCCTGGACATCAAACAGGCAGTCCGGGCGGGGGAGAATCCCATCCAGATGCTTCACACACTGGGAAATCGTGTGTGTCACATTCACATGAGCGACCACAGAATCCAGGCAGAACCGAAAGCGGATTGTCTGGTACTGGGGGCAGGAGAATTTAAAATCCGGAATTTTCTGGAACATCTTGCGCAGTACAGACCGGATGCGTCCGTGATGCTGGAATTATACCGGGAGAACTTCCGGGGGATTTCGGATCTGGTGAGCAGTTACCGGATGTTAGCCAGAATGATTTCCGGGATTGAGAAAAACAGACAGGATGCAGGAAATTTAAAAATATAAAAAATATGCAAAAATCAGGCAGAAAATCCGGGATTATTGTGAACTTTCTGCATTGACAAAATTTTCCCTTTCTGGTATAATAGTAATATTCCGGGTTGATTTTAAATATGTTTCAATCCGGGATATAGAGATTATTATTTATAATTAATGGGGTGGATTTTTCAATGAAATGTCCGTATTGCAGTTATCAGGAGTCGAAAGTCATCGATTCCAGACCATCTGACGACCGCAAGCGCCGCCGGCGGGAATGTCTCAAATGTGGCAAGCGTTTCACGACGTATGAAGCCGTGGAACAGCCCATGCGGATTGTCATCAAGCGTGACGGATCGTTTGAGCCTTACGACCGAAGCAAGCTCATGAGCGGCATTTATCATGCGACGAAGAAACGTCCTGTTTCGATTGCGCAGGTCAATGCGATTGCCGATGAAGTCGAAGAAAGTTATATTGACAGTTGGAATAGTCAGATGAGTTCAGACAGAATCGGGGCACTTGTCCTGGAACATCTGAAACACCTGGATGAAATTGCCTACATCCGGTTTGCGTCCGTCTATCGGGATTTCAAGGATGCGGCAAGTTTCATGGCGGCGATTGTGGCATTGCAGAACGAGAAGTAAGTTTTTCTGAATTTTCGGAGGGATATTTTTATGAACAGTGATGATATCATTCAACAGATTTTTCATCCGGAAGATGAGACAGATTATTTTGATCCGGTGGAAATACAGGAAAATAAGGCGATTGCGGTCCTTGCAAGCATTCCTATTCTGTTCTGGCTGCCACTGGTAGCGTGTCAGGGATGGTCATCTTATGGGAGATTCTGTGCGAATCAGGGGCTGATCCTGCTTGTTGTCAATATTGCGTTGAGCGTTGTGCAAAGCATTCTGGGGACAGTGCTGAGATTCATTCCGGGGATCGGCGGTGTGGTTGCCGGATTACTGGGACTGCTTGTCGGTGTAGCAGGATTTGCAGCATTCCTGCTTTTATTAATCAGTGCTTTTCAGGGAAAAGCAAGGAGAATTCCATTAATCGGCAGATTATTTGAGGCATTCCAGTAATTAAAATTAATTTAAAATTACCGGCTTGCCCTGCATGTCAAGCGTTTCGCTGTCCTGTCCTGGGTGATAGCACTGTGCGCCGACAAGAATGCCGTCCGCTGTGAGCAATTCTGCGTATAGCACGGGATTCTCAGAACTCTGATCATAATCAGAAGCATTTAATTCATAGATATAAACGATTCCGTGTGCGCCGGTGTATTGCGCAAATGGCAAGTTTTGCATTTCCTGGAGTGCGATATATTTATTAAAATTATTAAAATTATCAGAATTTCCAGGATTCCCGGAATCCGGAATATCTGAAATATCCGGAATGACCACAGGACGGGAGTTGTGCAGTGTTCCATCCCATCCCTGGGACAAGAGCCAGGTGCTCCGGTCGTCTTCTGTTACGGCAGGAATCTGCTGTACGGGGATTTTCTGTTTCTGGTTCAGGATCAGCACAACGGCGCAGAACAGCGCCGGAATCAGGATAAATAAATATCTGGAATATTTTTTGATACTCATAAACGGCTCGTCACGCTCCTGTAATGATTATAAATTATTATTATTTATGCATTGCAGGACGAGTTTAGAATATTGGAGTGTTGTGACAATGGCAGAAATCAGACTGGATAAGTTTCTGGCGAACAGAAGTAATTATTCCCGGAGTGAAGTGAAGTCTTTGCTTCGGAATGGTGCTGTCCGTGTGGATTCTGTTGTAGAATCCGACGGCAGCCGGAAGATTGATCCGGATGCACAAAGCGTTACCTGTCAGGGCAGACGGATTCAGGGCGGTTCTCATCTCTATTTGATGTTAAACAAGCCGCAGGGATATATCTGTGCTACAGAAGACCGGATGCACAAAACAGTCCTGGACTTGCTCCCGGAATCACTCCGGATCAAGGGTGTATTCCCGGCAGGACGGCTGGACATTGACAGCACAGGATTTGTTCTGCTCACGGATGACGGACAGTTTGCACATGATATGCTTGCGCCAGGGAAACACATCCCGAAATATTATCTTGTATGCCTGCGTGATCCGATCGGAGATCAGGATATACAGGCAATCTCTAAGGGGATTGTTCTTTCGGATCAGACACATTGTCTGCCGGCACAGGCACGGGCGTTTCCCGGTTTTTGTGCGTTGATCTGTCTGCATGAAGGAAAATATCACCAGGTCAAACGCATGTTTGCAAGTCTTGGCAACCATGTGGAATCTCTGCACCGGGTTGCCATCGGCAGACTGGTTTTGCCGGAAAATTTGCGCTCCGGGGGATATTTAGAACTTCTGCACAAAGATCTTTCAAGAATGTTGAAAGCACCGGACTTTGATTCGATCTATGAACAGATTTTGAAAAATTTTTCGTCATATTCTATAAATGCAAGCCCCTAAGTTTAGGTAATCGGCGAATTGAAAAATGTTTCAGAATTTGTTATGATAATAATAGGCAGATATTGACCGGCGGTTTTTATGTGAGAATTTAATTTTAATTTTAATTTTAATTTTAATTTTAATTTACATAAGCGGTCTTGTCTGAAAAAATTTTTTTGTAAATGGAGGATTTAAATAAATGGCTGGTTTATCACTCAAAGGCATCTATAAGAAATATCCGGGCGGATATGTTGCTGTAACAGATGTCAATCTGGAAATCCGGGACAAAGAATTTATTATCCTGGTAGGACCTTCCGGCTGCGGCAAATCTACCACACTGCGTATGGTTGCCGGTCTGGAAGAAATCTCTGAGGGCGAGCTTTACATCGGCGACAGACTTGTCAATGACGTTGCGCCGAAAGACAGAGACATCGCAATGGTGTTCCAGAACTATGCACTTTATCCGCATATGACTGTATTTGATAATATGGCATTCGGTCTGAAACTGCGGAAAGTTCCGAAAGATGAAATTGAAAAGAAAGTAATGGAAGCTGCGAAAATCCTGGATCTGACCCATCTGCTTGACAGAAAGCCGAAGGCAATGTCCGGTGGTCAGTGCCAGCGTGTGGCGCTCGGTCGTGCGATCGTGCGTTCCCCGAAAGTGTTCCTGCTTGACGAGCCGCTGTCTAACCTGGATGCGAAGCTCCGTGCGCAGATGAGAACAGAAATTTCCAAACTGCACAAAAAGCTTGGTACAACGTTTATTTACGTAACGCATGACCAGACAGAGGCTATGACCATGGGCGACAGAATCGTGGTTATGAAAGATGGTTTCATTCAGCAGGTAAATACGCCGCAGGAGCTGTATGAGCATCCCGTTAACAAATTCGTTGCAGGATTCCTGGGATCTCCGCAGATGAACTTCATTGATGCAAGGCTGGACAGAAATGCATCCGGGCAGTACGTAGTTCATTTTGGTTCTGCAGACAGCAGATCCGGCAGAGGTACACAGTATGAGATCATCGTTCCGGAAGCAAAAGTCAGTGCGGATCTTCCGAAATATGTCGGACGTGAAGTGACACTCGGTATCCGTCCGGAGAGTGTTCATGATGAACCAATGTATCTGAGCACAGCAACAACCGGTATTGTGGACTGTGAAGTAGAAATTACAGAAATGATGGGTGCAGAAACGTATCTGTATCTGACCTGCGCAGGTAATTCTATCACAGCCAGAGTTTCTCCGAGTTCTACATCCAGACCCGGCGACACGATCAAAGTAGCACTTGATGCAAACAGAATTCATCTGTTTGACAAAGAGACAGAGCGTGCCATTATTAATCAGGGCTGATTGGATGAAATTAAATTAATGAAATAAAATGAAATTCCCCTGTTTTTTTGACAGGGGAATATTTTTAGATAAAAATACAGAAAATACAGGGGAAAATTTATCAAAACTGCTGAAAATTGCACAGACGCTTGACTTTTTACAAAAATCGTGGTACACTAAACTTAGCACTCGGAGAATGAGAGTGCTAACACTTGCAGAGAAGAAATTTCAGGGGCGTGAATCTTAAATTATGATGCGTATCAATGAACGGAAACTAAAGATCCTTGCCGCTGTTGTAGAATTCTACGTCAGGACGGGCGAGCCGGTCGGTTCTAAAATGATTGCTTCTCTGCCGGAAATTCATGTTTCTGCTGCCACTGTGCGCAATGATATGGCGGTTCTCGAACAGCTTGGCTATCTAGAACAGCCGCACACGTCTGCCGGCAGAGTTCCCACCATCCAGGGCTATCGGCTTTACATTGAAAAGCTGATGTCTCCGGCGGATCTTCCAGAAGAAGAACGGGAAAGACTCGATCACATGCTTGGTGTCAACGAAAACGGGAATCAGATGAGTGAAGAACTCCTGATTCAGAATGCAACAACGGCGTTAGCAGAACTGACGAAGTGTGCCGCAGTTGTTTCGGATTTTTCTCCGCAGTTTTCCGTGATTTCCAAAGTAGAAGTCATCCCGACAGGAAAGCGTGTGTATGTGATTTTGTTAATCACATCCGGCGGCAGTATCAAAAACAAGGCGTGTCGTCTGGAATTTGATCTGACAAGAGAACAGCTCAGTTGGTTTTCCGGCTATTTGTCCGAACATCTGGAGGGGATTTCTGTTTCAGAACTGTCTGACGAACTGATGGAGAATCTGACAGCGGCAATGACTGCCTACATGATGAGTCTTTCACCGCTTGTACAAGGCGTGTTTGAATTATACCGGGATCTGCGGCAGCATGCCTTATTATGCAAAGGCGAGAAACATCTGTTTTCTTACGAGGATCTGGACAAAATGGAAATCGTCCGGTTCATCGAACACAAAGATGAATTAATTCAGCTCATGGATGATTCTTTCAGCGGTATCCGTGTCGTGTTCGGCAAGGACAGAGAAAATTTTGTCATCGGCAATTCCAGTATGATTGTGTCAAAATATCGTAAGGGCGGAAAGAATGTTGGTTCTCTTGGTGTCATTGGTCCTATGCGTCTGGATTATGCGAAAGTGATTCCCTATATTGCATATTTTTCACAAAAAATCACAGATCTGATTTCAGAACAGTCTGAGCAATCAAAGCAGACCAGAGAGCCGTGTCCGGATGAAGAAGATCAGAAAAAGTTTTAAAAAAGTTTTAAAAAAATTCTTAAATAAAATTTTCAGAAAGGAGTGGATTCCCACGAATAAAGAGAATACAAATTATCAGGAGAATCCCGAAAATCCGGAAATCTCAGAAATTTCAGAAGAACAGGCAGTTCAGGAAAATCCGGAAAATTCAGAAAATCCGGAGAATCCAGAAGAAGCTGTCAGCGATCTGGATGAAATTGAGACATCTGACGAGCTGGAAGCTGAAAAAGACAGATATTTCAGACTGCTGGCAGATTATGAGAATTTCCGCCGGCGGACAGAGAAAGAAAAGCTTGCCATTTACGGCGATGCTACGGCGAAATGCGTCGAACAGCTCCTTCCGGTTGTGGATAATTTTGAACGTGCCATGGATGTGCCGTGTCAGGATGCCGAATATCACAAGGGAATGGAAATGATCTTCGGGCAGTTCCGGGGATTTCTGGAAAAACTCGGCGTGACGGAAATTCCGGCGCTTGGCGCAGAATTCAATCCGAATATTCACCAGGCAATCAAACGGGAAGAAGCAAGCGAAGAATTTCCGGAGAACACTGTCTGTGAAGTCTTCCAGAAAGGCTACATGCTCCAGGATCGTCTGATTCGTCCGGCAATGGTCGCTGTGGCAGGTTGATTTAAATTAATTTTAAAAAATAATAAGCATGAAAGGATGCGTTTTTTATGGGCAAAATTATTGGTATTGATCTGGGTACAACAAATTCCTGCGTTGCAGTCGTAGAGGGCGGCAATGCGGTTGTCATTGCAAATGCTGAGGGCGCAAGAACAACGCCGTCCGTTGTGGCTTTTTCCAAAACCGGCGAACGTCTGATCGGTAAAGTTGCCAAGAACCAGGCGATCACAAATCCGGATAAGACAATTTCTTCGATCAAGCGCCACATGGGTTCTGATTACAAAGTGGATATTGACGGCAAGAAGTACACACCGCAGGAAATTTCTGCGATGATTCTCCAGAAGCTGAAAGCAGATGCAGAAGCTTACCTGGGCGAAACAGTCAATGAAGCTGTTATCACGGTTCCGGCATATTTCACGGACGCACAGAGACAGGCAACCAAGGACGCAGGACAAATCGCAGGTCTGGCTGTCAAGAGAATCATCAACGAACCGACAGCGGCAGCATTGTCCTACGGTATTGACAAGGAAGATGACCAGAAAGTCATGGTGTATGACCTCGGCGGTGGTACGTTCGACGTGTCCATTATTGAAATGGGCGAGGGCTATCAGCAGGTTGTGGCTACGGCTGGTAATAATCGTCTGGGCGGTGATGATTTCGACCAGAGAATTATTAACTGGATGGTTGACGAATTCCGGAAAGAACAGGGCATTGATCTGTCCCAGGACAGAATGGTGATGCAGAGACTCAAAGATGCGGCAGAGGCTGCCAAGATTGAACTGTCTGCGACACCGACAACAAATATTAATCTGCCGTTTATCACTGCGGATGCCAATGGTCCGAAGCACCTGAATCTAACGCTGACACAGGCAAAATTCAACGAACTGACAGCAGATCTGGTACAGGCTACTATGGAACCTGTCCGTCAGGCATTGTCTGACAGCGGTCTGAAAGCATCCGATTTGGATAAAGTTCTGATGGTCGGCGGTTCTTCCAGAATTCCCGCAGTGCAGGATGCTGTCAAGAAACTCATCGGCAAAGATCCGTTCAAGGGCATCAATCCGGACGAATGCGTTGCACTTGGTGCGGCATTGCAGGGAGGTGTGCTCGGCGGTGATGTCAAAGAAGGTCTGATGCTGATTGATGTCACACCGTTATCTCTTGGCATTGAGACAGCAGGCGGTGTCTGCACTGTCATGATTCCGAGAAATACGGCAATCCCGGCGAAGAAATCCGAAGTATTCTCCACTTATGCAGACAATCAGCCGGCTGTGGATATTAATGTCCTCCAGGGTGAAAGACAGTTTGCAAGAGATAACAAGCAGCTCGGCACATTCCGTCTGGACGGTATCGCTCCGGCAATGCGTGGCGTTCCGAGAATCGAAGTCACATTTGATATTGACAGAAACGGTATCGTTCATGTAACGGCAAAAGATCAGGGTACTGGAAAAGAACAGAATATCTCTATTACGGCATCTACGAATATGTCCGAGGAGGATATTAACAAGGCTGTCAAAGAGGCAGAGCAGTATGCCGAGGAAGACAAAAAGCGCCGTGATGAAGTCGATACGAAGAACAATGCTGAAAACATGATTCTCCAGTGTGAAGGGACTTTGAAGGAACTTGGCGACAAGATGGCGCAGGCAGATCAGGATGCTGTCCGTGCGAAGTCTTCCGAATTGCAGTCTGCCATTGATGCCAATGATACGGCTGCGATGAAGACAAAAATGGATGAACTCCAGAAAGTGCTCATGGAGGCAGGTTCTAAGATCTATCAGCAGGCAGGCGGTGCACCGAATATGGGCGCAGGCGTTGACCCGAATATGGCAGGCGGCGCATTCACAGAAGAAACACCGTCCGGCGGTAATGATGATGATGTGATTGATGCGGATTTCACAGAGGCATAATTTCTGATTTCATTTTAAATTTCCAGCAGGGGCGGAATGATCCGCCCTGTTGCTGATAAACCTGTTTTTACAAAAATGCGGATAGAGAGGAGTGCCGTTCCGACGGAGAGATATGGCTGAAAAACGTGATTATTATGAAGTTCTGGGCATCCAGAAGGGCGCAAGTGAGGATGAAATCAAAAAAGCGTATCGCAAGATGGCAAGAGAAAATCATCCGGATCTTCATCCTGACAATGCCGAAGAATGCGAAGAAAAGATGAAAGAAATCAATGAGGCGTATTCTGTGCTATCTGATGCCGAAAAGCGTCAGCGTTATGACCAGTTCGGGCATGGCGGTCTGGATGGCAGCGGCATGGGCGGTATGGACGGATTCGGCGGATTTACAGGCGGATACGGCGACATGAGCGATATTTTTGAAAGTGTGTTCGGCGGTATCTTCGGCGGCGGCGGCGGAAACGGTTTCCGCAGCAGCGGCAGTTCTGCAAATGCTGCAAGACGTGGCAAAGATATCACAACCAGTATCAATATCAGTTTTATGGACGCATGTAAAGGCACTTCCCAGGAAATCCAGATTACACACCAGGAAAAGTGCGATGTCTGCAATGGTTCCGGCTGTGCGGCAGGATCATCCCCGGAGACTTGTCCGGATTGCCAGGGACGTGGCAGTGTCAGAGTCACACAACAGACGTTCATGGGCGCAATTTCTTCCCAGAGACCTTGTGCCAAGTGCGGCGGCAAGGGTACTATCATCAAGAATCCTTGCACGAAATGCCACGGCATGGGCAGAACCCGTGTCCAGAAAAAAATTACTATCAACATTCCGGCAGGTATCGACGACGGACAGACACTGCGTATTTCCAATGAGGGTGACTGCGGGATCAACGGCGGACCGAACGGGAATCTGAATGTGAATGTCACAGTGCGTCCGCATCCGATTTTTGTAAGAAGCGGATTTGATGTGAGCTGTGAGATTCCCATTACATTTACACAGGCAGTGCTTGGCGATGAAATCCAAGTGCCGACAATTGACGGTAATGTAACGCTGACCGTTCCGAAAGGCACACAGCCCGGCACAAAGCACAGACTCAAAGGCAAGGGTATCCAGAGACTCCAGAGGGACGGCAGAGGTGACCAGTATGTCAGATTAAATATTGAAGTTCCCAAGAGTCTGAGCAAAAAGCAGGAAGAACTGCTCAAAGCATTCGAGGATTCCCTCGGCGAGAAGAATTATACCAAGCGCAAGACATTCAAAGACAAATTAAGCGAATTGTTCGGGCGTGGTTGAGAATTTCAGAAAAAGCCTTTTCTTAGATGCAGGAAAGGCTTTTTTGTTGTGAAAATAAAAAACTGTAAGAAAAACTTTCAGAAAGGATTGTAGAATTGAAAGGTTTATTGAAGTTTTTTCGGATCATTGCAAAATTTTCTAATATTTGCAGTAAAATAAAAATCATTATGTTCGCTGTCCTGCTTGCGGCATGTCTGTTCTGTCTGGTGATGGCGGAAATACAAGCCTGTGCCCTCTCGGAAGAGATGGAATGTGCTTTGCAGTGGGCAATCCAGACGGCAAATGATGATTCTCACGGCTATAGTCAAGTTAATCGTTGGGGCAATCCGGATTATGATTGTTCTTCATTTGTGATCTGCGCTTTGCGCAGTGCGGGCATTCCTACGTTGGATGCCGACACGACACGGAATCTCAAAGCGAATCTCACAGCCGGAAATTTTACATGGATCCCAAGGGGCAGCCGGGCATTGTCCGACACGGACTGGCTGGAACGGGGAGATATTCTGCTTTCCAACGGACATACGGAAATTTATTTAGGAAATCGTAAAACCGTTGCGGCGCACCAGAATTACGGTTATTCCAAGAGCGGTGACCAGAACGGCAAGGAAATTTCTGTCGGGAATTACTGGTATGATAACAAATATGGCAACTGGCAAGGGGTTCTCCGGTATTATCATAATTCTGATTCTGAAATCACAGACACCTGCACGGAAGAATATGCCGGATATTATGAAGTCGTTTCTGATGTTAATTTCCGGACGGGTCATGGCACCGGGAGCAGTATTCTGGGTGTGATTCCGGCTGGGACGGTTGTCACTGTGACGAAGGCAGACGGTTCCTGGGCGCATGTGGATTATCAGGGACAGGAGGGCTTCTGTTCGATGAAATTACTACAAAAAACTGATAAAATCCCGGAGCTGATCCCCGGCGATGTCAATTTAGATTTCGTCCTGGATACGAAAGATCTCCTGATTGTCCAGGATTGGCTTCTGGGAATCGGTTCGCTCCCCCTGTGGCAGAATGCAGATTTGGATCAGGATGGGAAAATCACAATCTTTGACCTGACGGCGATGAAACAGCTTCTTCTTTCAGAATCTTAATTTTTTGTGTCAAAAATCTTGCAATTAGCACTTGTATTCTTTTTCAAATTATGCTATAATAAAATTATATTTTAATCATTAAATTATTTAAATTATAAAAAGGATGGTATATGCAATATGCTGTATATGGAAAATCCGGTCGGCAAAGTGATGTTTTCTGACCAGTATCTGCGGCAGCTGACCGAACAGACGGTCTTGCAGTGCTTCGGTGTTGCCGGTTTCGCCCGGTCCGGTCTTGCTGAAAGATTATTGGATGGCAGACGCCGTGCTGTCGAAATCCTGACCAGGGACGGAAAACTCGTGATTTCCATTCACGTTCGTGTCATTTACGGCGTGAATATCCCTGTTGTTGTTCGTGCACTGATGCACAAGATTGAATTTGTGATTGAGGATGCCGTGAGAATTCCGGTCTCCCACGTCCGTGTCTATGTGGACGAGGTTGTAGAGCCTTAAAATTTTTCAGAGCAGATAACAGGAGGATTTTTTTTAATGATGAGTGCAGATAATACAAGTGTGATTAACGGAAAACTTCTGAAAGATGCACTTTGCAGTGCCGCTGTCAGAATTGAGCAAGATCGCAAAATGATTGATGAATTGAATGTTTACCCTGTTCCGGACGGTGACACCGGAACAAATATGTCTATGACCATGCACACAGCAAAACGGGAATTGAGCGTTCTGCCGGATTCCGTCAGCATTTCGGAAGTCGCTGAAAAAGCAGCATCCGCCATGCTCCGGGGTGCACGGGGCAATTCCGGCGTGATTCTGTCGCTCCTGTTCCGGGGCTTTGCCAAGGGACTTGCAGGACTGGAAGAAGCGGATGGACTGGAAATCGCCAATGCATTGGAAATCGGTGTGCAGGCGGCTTACAAGTCCGTTATGAAACCTACAGAGGGGACAATCCTGACTGTTGCAAGAATGGCATCCCAGCAGGCGCAGCTCCTGGCAAGAGACCATCCGGACGCTCTGGACGTGTTCGGGGAAATTTGTTCTGCCGGTGCGCAGGCACTTTCCAAGACGCCGGAACAATTGGAAATTCTCCGGAAAGCCGGCGTGGTGGATGCAGGCGGAAAAGGTCTTGTCACTATCTGGGAGGCGATGTTTGCTGTGTTTCAAGGAGAAGCACCCGTGCTTGCTGTGGAGGAAGTCGCCCGGAAGCAGGAGATGACTGCCATCGGCAGAGTAGATCTGGAAGGCGAAATCAAATTCACCTACTGTACAGAATTCATGCTTGAAAAAAAGAAAGACTGTCCGGATGCGTTCAAATTAAGGGCATATTTGGAGACAATCGGGGATTGTGTCGTCGTTGTGGATGATGAAGAAATTATCAAAGTCCATGTTCACACGGACAATCCGGGACTTGCCTTGCAGAAAGCGCTGGAATTCGGGCAGTTCGTCAATGAGCCAAAGCCCAAGATCGAAAACATGAGAATCCAGCACGCCGGGAGAGTCCGTGCGGCACAGAATGCGGCGCAGGATGAGACTTACGTCCGGGCAGAACCGGAAAAACAGTTCGGATTCGTAGCAGTTGCGACAGGTGAAGGACTGGAAAACATGTTCCGGGAATTAGGTGCGGACTGCATTGTGCGTGGGGGGCAGACGATGAATCCGTCCACGGATGATATTTTAAAAGCCATTCATGCGACGCCCGCAAAGAATGTATTTGTCCTGCCGAATAATAAAAATATTATCATGGCAGCAGAACAGACCGTCAGTCTTGCGGATCGGAATGTCTATGTGCTCCAGACAAGAACAATCCCCCAGGGCTTAACGGCGCTGATGGCGTTTGATGATGCCCTTGATGTCGAGGGCAACCGGATTGCTATGACAAGGGCGTTCGAGAAAGTTTCCACGGGACAGATCACATTTGCGGCAAGGGATTCTGAACTGGAAGGGCATAGCATTAAAAAAGGCGAAGTTCTTGCCCTAGACAACGGCAAGTTAGCGTTCACGGAGAAAGATCTCAATCGTGCCGCCTACAAACTCACCAAGAAGCTTGTCAGCGGCGACAGCAGTTTTATCACGATCACTTACGGGCAGAACGTTCCGGAAGATACCGCCGATCAGCTCTGCACAAAATTACAGGAACGTTTCGGCGACAGAATCGAAGTTATGCTTGTGAATGGCGGACAGCCTGTATATTATTATATTATTGCAGTAGAATAATAGATGAAAATAATTAAAAAAATCAGCCGTTTTCCGGAATTTTAGATCTTTCATTTTTCAGAAAACGGCTTGCTTTTTCAGGAGATTTCAATATGAATCAATTAAAAAAATTATTGCAGGAGCTGTGCCCGGATGGGGTGGCGTACAAAGAATTGCATGAATTTTTAAAAATCAAAAACGGGAGTGGTTATAAAAATTTTGGCATTGGGAATATTCCCGTTTATGGATCAGGTGGAATCATAACTTATGTTGACAGATATGCGTATGACAAGCCGAGTGTGTTGATTCCACGGAAAGGCTCCATTGATAAATTGTATTATGTTGAAATGCCATTCTGGAATGTTGACACAATTTTTTATACGGATATTGATAGGACAAAAGCAATTCCAAAATATGTATATCATTGCCTTTTAGAGGAGCATCTTGCGCAGTATAATACAGCCGGTGGCGTACCAAGCCTTACGCAAAAGGTTTTGAATAAAATTCAAATCCCCCTGCCCCCTCTTGCAGTTCAGGAAGAAATCGTACGAATACTGGATGAATATTCTGAAAAGAATGAAAAGCTTATCCAGGAACTTTATACGGAAATTGATTTAAGAAAAAAACAGTATGCTTATTACAGGGATATCTTGCTTGATTTCGGAACTGTCTGCGGAGAGGGGACAGATGAAGTTAAATGGCGGACACTTGGAGAAATTTGTAAAATTAAAGGAAGAATTGGATTTAGAGGATATACTCGGAATGATATTGTCAACAAAGGACAAGGAGCAATTTCCTTTAGTCCTGCTAATATAAATAATCAAACAATTTACTATAATAACAACACCTATATTAGCTGGGAAAAATATAATGAATCTCCTGAAATAATGGTTGATGTGAATGATATTTTACTTTGCAAGACTGCTTCAATAGGTAAAACTGCTATTGTTGAACAGTTACCTGAAAAAGCAACGATAAATCCACAGCTTGTTGTATTGAAAAATATTCAATGTAATAACAGATTTCTCAAATATTTTTTAACAACACACTATTTTCAGAATGAATTGCAGAAAAAAAAAGGTGTAGGTTCTGTACCTAATATTTCTCAAAAAAATCTTGGAGATATCCGAATCCCAGTCCCATCGCTGGAAGAACAAGAAAGAATTGTGAAAATCCTGGACAGATTCGACAGGCTCTGCAATGATCTGACAAGCGGACTCCCTGCTGAAATCAGCGCAAGACAAAAACAATATGAATATTACCGGAACAAACTGCTGAATTTTTAAGGAGATATTATGCAAAGACTATTTCAGCCCATCGGCGACCTGAAAAGCGTCAGTAAAAAACGCAATGCACTTTATCAGAAAATCGGGATTCATACGCCGTATGAATTATTATGGCATCTGCCTCGGACTTATCAGGATTACAGAGAGCCCGTTCCGGTTGCAGATACCATAATTGGCATGTCTGCTACTATTAAAGTGAAAATTATCAGCAAAAAAAATCCGGTTTATACCCGATCCGGTATGGAAATATTTCAGGCAGAAGCGGTTGATGATGCGGATACCAGAATTAATATTACGATTTTTAATCAGAAATTTACATTTCAGGGGCTTTCTGTGGGAAATGATTATATTCTGTCCGGCAGAATCAAGGAAGATCCTTATCATGATAATTGCAGGATGATCCAGAATCCTAAGATTCTCAGTGATGAAAAAAATCCCCTCGAAGCTGTCTATCCTCTGACTGCCGGTTTGACTAGTCCCATGATCCGGACGAACATCAAAGAATGTCTGGCAATTCTGGATTGCGTGAATTTTGAGACAATCCCTCCGCAGCTCCGGGATCCGCATAGAATTGTCTCGCTGACAAAGGCATTCCATGACATCCATCAGCCCGAAACGCTGGAACAGGTGGCGGATGCCAGACGCAGGCTTGCTTTTGAGGAACAGTTAAAATTAGAACTGGGATTGCATATGCTGAAAATGCGCTCCAAAGTAAAAACGGATTATCCGATGCAGGATGTTTCTATGAAGCCGTTCCTGGATTGTCTGCCGTTTCAGCTTACAGATGCACAGTTACAGGCAATTGCAGAAATTACGCAGGATCTGTCCGGCGATATGCCGATGAACCGGTTATTACAGGGAGATGTCGGAAGCGGCAAAACTGCGGTTGCAATGGCAGCTTGTTATTTCTGCGCACAAAATAATTACCAAAGTGTATTAATGGCGCCTACGGAGATTCTTGCCGAACAGCATTATCAGACATTTTGTAATTTCCTGGAAAAATTCGGAATTGAGATTGTATTGCTGACTGGTTCGCTGACTCCAAAACAGAAAAAATTACGTTATGCGAAAATTGCTGACGGTTCTGCAAAAATCATCATCGGCACACATGCCGTATTTCAGAAAGCTGTTACATACTGCAATTTAGGATTAGTCATCACGGATGAACAGCATCGTTTCGGCGTTGCACAGAGGGACAGGCTTGCGAAAAAAGGCGGTGCGCCACATAAATTAGTGATGTCTGCCACGCCGATTCCCCGGACGCTTGCGCTTGTGATTTATGGAGATCTGGAAATTTCCATTCTCGACACCATGCCCAGCGGCAGACGTCCCATTCAGACATATGCGATCACGGGAAAAATGCGTGACCGTGCGATGATTTTTGTGAAAAATGAACTCGTTCAGGGTAGGCAGGCTTATATTGTCTGCCCGGCAATTGAAGATTCTGATGCGGATCTGAAAGCTGTGACGGCTTATGCGGAATTGTGTGAGAAAAAATTTCTCAAAGACTGGAATATTGCAGTCCTGCACGGGCAAATGACGGCACAGGAAAAGGACGATGTCATGGGAAAATTCCGGAATCATGAAATTGATGTGCTGATCTGTACGACTGTTGTGGAAGTCGGCGTGGACGTCCCCAATGCTACTATGATGCTGATTGAGGATGCGGAACGTTTCGGCTTGTCACAGCTCCACCAGCTCCGGGGGCGTGTGGGGCGTTCCGATTATCAGAGTTATTGCATTCTCGTGACGGAACACGTTACCGACGAAAGCCGGGAACGCCTGCGCTTGCTGTGCAGTACTACGGACGGTTTTGAGATCGCTGAAGCTGATCTGAAACTGCGCAAAGCGGGAGATTTTTTCGGCAGTCGACAGCACGGTCTCCCACCCATGCGGCTTGCGGAGCTGATTGATGACACAATGCTCAACGAAATCCAGGAAATCCGTGAAACGCTCACAGAACAGGATGTATTCCTGGAGAATCCGGAAAACCAGGCGCTGTTCTGTAGCGTGAAAGAATTATTCAGAGAAGATTTATAAAAATTAGTTAAAATTATCATAAAACATTACTGATTTTTATGAATTTTTCACGAATCGGGAAAAAATTAAAAAAAATTCCAAAAAACGCTTGACAAACAGCTTGTTTTGTGTTATACTGTAATAGTCGCAGGGATGAAGAACAGAAAATCCGGAAACGGAGCTGGTCCCTGGTCTGATTACAGTTATAGTGGAAGCTTAGCTCAGCTGGGAGAGCATCTGCCTTACAAGCAGAGGGTCATAGGTTCGA
>CAMWTO010000002.1 GCA_947177205.1 uncultured Ruminococcus sp.
GAATGAGAGAGATTGGGATTACGACACATACAATTTATCTTGTGAATTTACAATCCGATAAAAAAATATCTGTTCCATAAGCAGGATATCACGAATTAATTTTTAAAAAATTTAAACATCAAAAAAGTTCAGTCCGGCAGAAGTTCCGCCGGACTGCTTGCTTTTTTTCTGAAAATATGCTAGAATAAAATAAATAAAAAATAATTTTAATTGTTAAGCATTTCTCTTTTTGTGGATGCTGTCTTCACTGATTTTAATCAGATTCAGGAGTGAGGAAGAATATTCCGGGTAAGTCTGGGACAGAATAGAAGTGGTTAAATATAACACTTCGGTATCACGTACGTAGTCGTTATCGCCGATGGGAATGCCACAGGATGCGGCTTTCACGTTTGCCTCACTCATGCTGATAATGGCACTTGCGTCGTCATTGGCGACAACTTTGTGGACGGAAAATAATTTCTGGTCGTTGTGGGGGTTGGCGTTGTAGATAATCCGGAATAATTTATAGACATTCAGCATTAAGTAAGAAGAAATTTCTTTAATTAATGTAATACTGTTCGCTTTCTGTGCAAGGGAATAGAGCAGACTGACGGAATTGTTGACGATTTTCCGGTTGAATGCAACAACTTCCGGGCTTGGCATACTGTTGTTGCCGTCATCCTCGGGAATGTCTTCCACGGAAATGATTCTGCCCTCCGGTTCGGGTGTCCGTCCGAGGAGATAATCACAGGAAACATTGTAATAATCGGCGATTTTGACTAAGAAATCCAGCCCGCATTCCCGGATGCCTTTTTCATAATGGGATAACAGTGCCTGGGAAATGCCGAGATCTGCGGCAGCCTGTTTCTGGCTGATCTGTCTTTCTTTGCGTTGTAACGCAATAATACGTGGGAAATCTGAATTCATGGTAAATCTGACTCCTTTCGGGGAATAAAAATAAATTTTAAAAATAGATTGAAAAAATAATCTTGTTATTATATATTATAGTACAGATTATACAAATTGTAAAGTTGTGGAATCGTGGAAAAATTCGTATTTTTTTTGTGAAATCTTGTGCAAAAAGCAGAGCCTCACAAAAGAAACAGACATAGTTTGTGAAAAATTCATAAAAATTTTAAAATTTGAAAATTGTTCTATCAAAAACAGGAGGTTTTTTCTGATGAAAGGTTATCATCTGAGTCTGTACCGGCACGGGCGGACAAAAGCAAATGACGAGGGAATCTATATCGGCAGTACGGATTTTCCTTTGTCCGACAAGGGCGCAGTGGAATTAAGCGGCAAAATGGATCTGTACGAATATCCGAGAGTCCAAAGAATCTACAGCAGTCCTTTATTAAGATGTACAGAAACGGCAGAGATTTTATTTCCGGATGTGCCGTTATACTTAGCGGAAGATCTGAGAGAACTAAATTTTGGAAAGTTCGAGGGTAAATCCGCACTGGAACTGCTTGCAAGCCACACATACCGGGAGGCCTACCGGACGTGGCTCAAAGGCGGTTCACCGGATCTGAAACCGCCGGAGGGCGAAAGCGTGGAAGAACTTTGTCTTCGGAGTTATCGGGCATTATACCGGATTTTAATGGACATGATGGAATTTGATTTGAATCACTGCGCCGTCATTACACATGCCGGTGTGATCAGCAACATGCTTGCATGTTTCGGTCTTCCGAAAATTTCTCCGAAAGAACTGAACTGCGAACCGGGGGAGGGTTTTGAAATCGTCCTGACGGCGCAGATGTGGCAGACGGCGCAGGCTTTCGAGATTCTGGGGATGACGCCCTATTCCAGAGATTGACTTAAATTTTTTAAAATTTTTATTCCAGGGAGCGGATGATCATGAAAATGCAGGAGTTACGGCAGTTTACAAGGGAAACCATCCAAAGGAGACCAGGCAAAGCCTGGGGCATTGCCATACTTCTGCCGGCTGTCTGGATCGGAATGGAGCTGATTCCGGATGTGCTGTCCGGGATTCTCTGGATCAAAGGTTTGCTTACGCCGGAGGGATTCTTTTTCAGCCGTGAACCGTTCTGGATCGGGTTCCTGATTTTGTGGGGGATGCTGCGTTTCTGTATTATGACGCCGATTCTCTGCGGTGTTTGCAGTTGGTTCAGTTCTATGCTCGGATTTACTGGAAAAATCGTTCAGCCGTTCCGGGATTGTGCATTTTTCTGGAACAGTCTGCGCTTTTTCGGGGTGATCCGGATTCTGGAATTTCTTTCACTCTTTCCGCTGATTCTGTCGTGCATTCTGACAGTCGGCGCATTCCGGAAAAGCATGATGCAGGAAGATGCTGGATTCTGGCTGTTCCTGGTGATCCAGTGCCTGTGCCTGTGTTTCTGGACGGCATATTTTGCGATTCGTTTCCGGGTGAATCTGCTGGCAACACCCTTGCTATTTCTGGAAGATCCCGGACGTTCCGTTGCTTCTGTTGCATCTATCTGGAAAATTGTAACATTATCCGGGAGAATTCTGGAGCATCAGCACAGGAAATTACTATTGATTTTCCTGACAAATTATCAATTCCGAGATTTTCTGACAATGCTGATTTTATTTTTGCAGATCCGAATCCGGGAATATTTACAGGAACACGAAATTAATTAAATATATTAATTTTATTTACAGAAAATTTTCGATTTATCCGGAATTTATTTCATTTTTTCATTGACAGATCTTTCAAACTGTGCTATAATAATGAAAGTCCAGTAAAAATAATGGATTTATTGAAATTACTGGCTGATAATATGCGCAGAAGCGAAAGGTTGCTGGCGGTTTGTCAGGTAATTTTCGTGGAGTATGTTCGGTCATGAACCGGACGGCAAGGAATGATGACACGGTATGTGCAGAGATTAACAGACGGTTTTTTCAAATTTTGTCTGTTCGTGTCCCTGTGTGACTTCGTCCGGAATCTTGCCTTAAGATTTCGGCTTTTCTGTTTCCTGTCTCAGGAAACACCAGGCGCAGTGGAACAATCCCCTGCTCCGTCCCTGTGATTCCTGTTTCCCACAACTGCGCCCCCGTCTCTGAAATTTCCGGAAATTTCTGAAATACAAAAATTCAGAGTACAAGCTTATTTTTCTGCAAGGAGGCGAATAGAGAATGGCAGTAAGCGAAAAAATCAGAATCAAGATCAAAGGCTATGAGCATGCGACTGTTGATGCAGCTGCAGTCAAGATTGTAGAGGCTGCAAAGAGAAGCGGTGCCAGCGTTTCCGGTCCGATCCCGCTGCCCACTGAAAAGGAGATTGTGACAATTCTCCGTGCAGTCCATAAATATAAGGACAGCCGTGAGCAGTTTGAACAGCGCACACACAAGCGTTTGATTGATGTGATCCGTCCCACAGACAAGACGGCTGATGCGCTCCGTAAACTGGAGCTCCCCGCAGGTGTTGACATTGTGATGGAAGTCAAGTAATTCCTGTTTTCTTGATTATTTAATAATTTTTTTAAATAATCAGGTCATGTCGGAAAAATTTAATTTTCGACCAATAACCATAAGGAGGAAAAACCCAAATGAAAAAAGGTATTATCGGCAAAAAAGTCGGTATGACACAGATTTTCGATGAAAATGGCAAAGTCATTCCGGTGACTGTCGTAGAGGCTGGTCCTTGCCAGGTCATTCAGGTCAAGACCGTTGAAAATGACGGTTATAACGCTATACAGCTTGGCTTTGGCGACAAGAAAGCCAACAGAGTCAACAAGCCGGAAAAAGGTCATTTTGACAAGGCTGATGCAGGCTATAAGAAAACATTAAAAGAATTCAGACTGGAAGATTCTGATCTGACAGCCGGTGCGCTCGTAAAGGCAGATGTCTTTGCTGTCGGCGATATCGTAGATGTTTCCGGGACAAGCAAAGGTAAAGGCTTCCAGGGTGCCATCAAGCGTCACAATCAGCACAGACTGAAAGAGACACACGGCACAGGTCCTGTTCACAGACAGGCAGGTTCTATGGGTGCATGTTCTTCCCCGTCCAGAATTTTCAAGGGCAAGGGAATGGCAGGACACATGGGCGCAGAGAAAGTAACAGTCCAGAATTTGGAAATTGTAAAAATAGATGCTGAAAATAATCTGATTGCGATTAAAGGCGCAATTCCTGGTCCTAAGGGCGGTATTGTGACAATCGTTGACAGCGTGAAAGCATAAGAGAGGGGGAACTTGAAATGGCAACTGTAAAAGTATTTGATATGTCCGGTAATGAAGTTTCTTCCACAGAGCTGGCTGACAGCGTATTTGGCATTGAACCCAACCAGGCAGTCATGCACATGGCTGTTGTGAATTATCTGGCAAATCAGCGCCAGGGCACACAGTCCACACTGACCAGAACAGAAGTCAGTGGCGGCGGCAAAAAGCCCTGGAGACAGAAGGGCACAGGCAACGCAAGACAGGGTTCTATCAGAGCACCGCAGTGGAGACACGGCGGCGTGGCACTTGGTCCGAAACCCAGAAGCTACCGTTATACACTCAACAAGAAAGTTCGTAGATTAGCGATGAAATCTGCACTTTCCGCAAAAGTCCAGGAGGGCAATCTGATTGTTCTGGATACGCTTACAATGGATGAGTTCAAGACAAAGAAAATTGCTGCAATGCTCAAAGCGCTCAATGTGGAGAAAAAAGCACTGATCGTCACAGCAGATGCAGATGTGAAAGTGTACAAGAGTGCAGCCAATCTTCCTGGTGTCAAGACAACACATGTAGGAACGCTGAATGTCTATGATATTCTCAACGGCGGCAAGTTCATCGTTGCGAAGAATGCCATTGCAAAAATTGAGGAGGTGTATGCATGATGAAAGCACCGCAGGATATCATCATCAGACCAATCATTACAGAGCAGAGCATGGATGGTATGCCCAACAGTAAGTATACATTCCAGGTTGCAAAAGATGCCAATAAACTGGAAATCAAATCTGCTGTGGAAGCGCTCTTCAATGTAGAAGTTCTGAAAGTTAATACACTGAACTGCCGTGGCAGACAGAAGAGAGTCGGCAGATATGTCGGCAAAACAGCAGCTTACAAAAAGGCTGTTGTCACGATCAATCCTGAGCCTGAGAATGCAAAGGGCACAAAGAAAGCCGACAAGAAGAAGGGCACAATTGAGTTCTTCGACGGCATGTTTTAATTAGATTATAATATAAATTAAAATAATTTGATTATAATCCGGTATGGGACAGTGCTCCCGCAAAAGCATTATTTTTAAGGAGTGAAAACAATGGCTATCAAGAGCTATAAGCCGACTTCTCCCTCCAGAAGACAGATGACAGTCACAGATTATTCTGTACTGAGCAAAGTCGCACCGGAGAAAAGTCTGCTTGAGCCGCTCAAGAAAAACAGCGGCAGAAACAGCTATGGTCGCATCACAGTCCGTCACAGAGGCGGCGGCAATCGCAGAAAATACCGTGTGATCGACTTCAAGCGTGATAAAGAAGAAATGAACGCAACTGTTCAGACACTGGAATACGATCCGAACAGAAGTGCTTTCATTGCACTGGTAAAATATGAAGACGGCGAAAAGCGTTACATCATCGCACCTAACGGACTGAAAGTCGGCGATGTTGTCCGTGCCGGCGCAGATGCTGACATCAAGCCCGGCAATGCTCTGAAACTGATCGATATTCCGGTTGGTACCTTCATTCATGCAATTGAATTATATCCCGGCAAGGGTGCACAGCTCGTCAGAAGTGCCGGCAACATGGCGCAGCTCATGGGCAAAGAGGGCGGTTATGCGCTGATTCGTCTGCCCAGCGGCGAGATGAGAAAAGTACCGGTGAACTGTAAGGCTTCCATTGGTCAGGTTTCCAATATTGACCATGAGAATGTCAATTATGGTAAGGCCGGCAGAAAGCGCCATATGGGCTGGAGACCGACCGTCCGTGGTTCTGTTATGAACCCCTGCGACCATCCGCACGGCGGCGGTGAGGGCAAATCTCCTGTTGGTCGTCCCGGACCTGTTACCCCGTGGGGCAAGCCTGCGCTTGGTTATAAGACCAGAAAGTCTCATAACAAGACAGATAAATATATCGTAAAACGCCGCAACGGCAAATAATCGGAAAGGAGAATCTTTATAAGCTATGAGCAGAAGTATTAAAAAAGGACCTTTTGTGCAGGAAGTTCTCCTCAAGAGAGTCATTGCGATGAACGAAGCCGGCGAGAAGAAAGTGCTCAAGACATGGAGCCGTTCTTCTACGATCTTCCCGGATTTCGTAGGTCATACGTTTGCTGTGCATGACGGCAGAAAGCATGTGCCGGTATATGTCACGGAAGACATGGTCGGACACAAGCTCGGTGAGTTTGCACCGACAAGAACATTCAAGGGTCATGCCGGTTCTAAGACATCCAATAACGGCAAGAAGTAATTGCGGAAGGAGGAGTTTACATCATGGAAGCAAGAGCAACTCTGAATAATGTCCGCATTTCTCCCAGAAAAGTGCAGATCGTGCTGGATCTGATCAGAAATCAGCAGATTGAGAAAGCACAGGCAATACTTCGCCTGACACCCAAGGCAGCCAGTCCGATTCTGGAAAAGCTTTTGAAGTCCGCTGTTGCAAATGCAGACAATAATAATGGCATGAACAAAGATAAATTATATATCTCTGAATGCTATGTTACACCAGGTCCGATCATGAAGCGCATCATGCCCAGAGCACAGGGCAGAGCGTACCGGATTCTGAAGAGAACATCTCACATCACAATCGTGGTGAAAGAACAAGAAGATTAATCCGAGGAGGCTATTATATGGGACAGAAAGTGAACCCGCACGGTCTGCGTGTCGGTGTCATTAAAGACTGGGATTCCCGCTGGTACGCAAAAAAGGCTGATTTCGGCGATATGCTGGTAGAAGATTATAATATCAGAAATTATATCCTGAAAACACTCAAGCCGATGGGTGTGCCCCGTGTGGAAATCGAGCGCTTTGCAGAAGACAAAGTCAGAATTCACATTCACTGCGCAAAGCCGGGTCTTGTCATCGGCAGAGGCGGTGCAGAAATTGAAAAGCTGAAGGCAAAGCTTGAAAAGATGATGGGCAAGCAGGTTGCTATCAATATTATGGAAATCAAGCAGCCGGATCTGGATGCACAGCTTGTGGCTGAAAAGATTGCAAAAGACCTGGAAGACCGTGTATCTTTCCGCCGTGCCATGAAACAGTCCATCAGCAGAGCCATGAGACTCAATGCAAAGGGCATTAAAGTCATGGTATCGGGCAGACTGGCAGGCGCAGAAATTGCACGTTCTGAGAGTTATCATGAGGGCACAATTCCGTTGCAGACCATCCGTGCAGATATTGATTATGGTTTTGCAGAGGCTGACACCACTTATGGCAAGCTCGGCGTGAAAGTCTGGATTTATAAAGGCGAAGTTCTCAAGGGCGATGCAGCAAAGGCAATGGCAGCAAGAGAGAGAACCGAGAGAAGACGCAGAGATAACAGAGACGGCAGAGATAACCGTGACAACAGAAGACGTGATGACCGCCGTGGCAATTTCCGTGGCGAGAACAGACGTGGCGGCAATAACAATTACCGTGGCGGCAGCAACACAAGAAGAGAAGGAGGCAACAAGTAATCATGCTTCTTCCGAAGAGAGTAAAATACCGCAGAGTTCACAGAGGACGTCTGACAGGTAAAGCCTACAGAGGCAACAAGGTAAGCTATGGCGATTTCGGCTTGCAGGCGCTTGAACCTGCCTGGATCACATCCAATCAGATTGAGTCTGCCCGTATCGCAATGACAAGATATATCAAGAGAGGCGGACAGGTCTGGATCAAGATTTTCCCGGACAAGCCGATCACGGAAAAGCCGGCAGAAACCCGAATGGGTTCCGGTAAAGGTTCCCCGGAATACTGGGTAGCCGTTGTCAAGCCCGGCAGAGTCCTGTTTGAAATCAAGGGCGTTCCGGAAGAGACGGCAAGAGAAGCAATGCGTCTTGCAATGCATAAACTGCCGATCAAGTGCAAGTTTATTGTCAAAGAATCTGAAGAAACAACAGCCGCAGCAGAATAAGAGGGAGGGAGTCAGCAATGAAAGCAGCAGAAATCAAAGAGATGACTGTCGAAGAAATGAATCAGAAGCTTGTAAGCCTGAAAGAAGAGCTTTTTGCACTCCGCTTCCAGCTTGCCATCAGTCAGCTGGACAATACAGCAAAAGTGAAGGCTGTCAAGAAAGACATCGCACGTGTCAAGACCTGTCTGCGTCAGGCAGAACTTGCACAGAGCGCTGAGTAAGATAGGAGGAAGAACGCTTTGGCTGAAAGAAATCTGAGAAAGACGAGAACCGGAATGGTTGTCAGCGACAAGATGGACAAGACAGTCGTTGTTGCAATCGTCGATAACGTAAAGCATCCGCTGTACAAGAAGATTATCAAGCGTACTGTTCGCCTGAAAGCACATGACGAGAACAACCAGTGCCGTGTCGGCGACCGTGTATCCGTGATGGAAACACGTCCGCTCTCCAAAGACAAGAGATGGCGTGTTGTGAACATCATTGAAAAAGCGAAGTAATTACTATTAATTTTTGAGGAAAGGAGAAAGCTGCACAGGATTTGAATTTTAAAATTTATTTCCTGTTATAAATTATCATTATAATTTATTTCGCAGCGGAAAGCATCCCATGATTCAGATGCAGACTTATCTGAAAGTTGCAGACAATACAGGTGCAAAAGAGCTGATGTGCATCAGAGTATTAGGCGGCACTCGCAGAAGATATGCCAATATCGGCGATGTCGTTGTTGCATCCGTTAAAAAAGCAACACCCGGCGGTGTGGTTAAGAAAGGTGACGTTGTCAAGGCTGTCATCGTCCGCAGTGCAAAGGGTCTCAGAAGAGAAGACGGCACTTACATCCGTTTCGACGAGAATGCTGCCGTAATTATCAAAGAAGACAAGAATCCGAAAGGTACTCGTATCTTCGGGCCGGTTGCCAGAGAACTTCGTGAAAAGGATTACATGAAGATTTTATCTCTCGCTCCGGAAGTACTGTAAGGGAGGTCTCAGAATGAGCGCAAAGCTTCACGTTAAAACAGGCGATACTGTCATTCTGCGCACCGGTGTAGATGAGTACAAGTATAAAAATCCGGATAAGAAAGAAAACGGCAGACTCACTGCGAAAGTTGTCGAGGTCAGCCCAAAAGAGGGCAAAGTCATTGTTGAGGGCGTCAACATGGTCACAAAACATCTCAAGCCCACTGCAATGGGTCAGTCCGGCAATATCGTCAGAGCAGAAGCGCCGATTTATGCCTGCAAGGTGCAGCTCGTCTGCCCCAAGTGCGGCAAGCCTACCAGAGTTGGTCATACGTTCGAAGAGAAGACTCTGGACAACGGCAAGACGAAGAAAATCAAGCTCCGTGTCTGCAAAAAGTGCGGCAAGTCTTTCGAGTAAAGGAGAAACGACGAAATGGCAAGATTAAAAGAACAGTATGTCAGCACCGTTGCTCCTGCATTGATGCAGAAATTCAGCTACAAGAGCTCTATGCAGATCCCGAAGCTGGATAAAGTTGTCATCAACGTTGGCGCTGGTGAGGCAAAAGAAAATTCCAAGGTCATTGATGCGATCATGAATGATCTTGCGAAGATTACAGGACAGAAGCCGGTTGTCTGCCGTGCAAAGAAATCTGTCGCAAATTTCAAACTGCGTGAGGGTATGCCGATTGGTGTGAAAGTCACACTGAGAGGCGAAAGAATGTATGATTTCGTAGATAAATTATTCAACGTTGCATTCCCCCGTGTCCGTGACTTCAGAGGCATCAACGGCAATTCTTTCGATGGTCGTGGCAATTATTCCACGGGTATCAAAGAACAGTTGATTTTCCCTGAAATCGAGTATGATAAGATTGATAAAGTACGTGGTATGGACATCAATTTCATCACAACCGCTCAGACAGACGAAGAGGCAAAAGAGCTGCTCAAGCTGCTCGGTGCGCCGTTTGCTGACTAAGGGAGGGACACGAACATGGCAAAAAAAGCAATGATCAACAAGCAGCAGAAGACACCCAAGTACTCCACAAGAGCGTACACCAGATGCAAAATCTGCGGAAGACCGCATGCGTATCTGAGAAAATACGGCATCTGCCGTATCTGCTTCAGAGAACTGGCAAATGACGGTCAGATTCCGGGTGTTAAGAAAGCAAGCTGGTAATTTAAAAGGAGGTCTTAGGCATGCAGATTTCAGATACTATCGCAGATTTGCTCACGAGAATCCGTAATGCAAGCACTGCGAAGCACGCCACGGTGGATATTCCTGCATCGAATGTGAAGAAAGCTATCACCCAGATCCTGGCAGATGAGGGGTATATCAAGGGCTTTCAGATCGTGGATGACGGCAAACAGGGCATTATCAGAGTGACTCTGAAATATACAGAGGACAGAACTCCGGTGATCTCCGGTCTGCGCAGGGTTTCCAAACCTGGTCTGCGTATTTATTCAGGCTGTGAGGATATGCCGAAAGTCCGCAAGGGACTGGGCATTGCAATCGTTTCCACATCCAAGGGCATCATGACTGACAAGAAAGCAAGAGCTTTACATGTCGGCGGTGAACTGCTCGCATATATCTGGTAAGGAGGAAGAAGATTATGTCAAGAATTGGCAGAATGCCGATTACTGTTCCTGCCGGTGTGGATGTGAAAATCGCTGATAATCAGGTAACAGTAAAAGGTCCGAAGGGCGAGCTTTGTCAGCAGTTCTCCAAAGAACTGGGCATTGCGCTCCAGGATGGTGTGATTACTGTCACACGTCCGTCGGATGATAAGAAACACAGAAGCCTGCACGGTCTGACAAGAACACTGATTCATAATATGATTGAGGGTGTTGTCAACGGCTACAGCAAGACACTGGAAATTGATGGTGTCGGCTATCGTGCAGCAAAGCAGGGCAAGAATCTGGTCATGAACCTGGGCTTTTCCCATCAGGTGATTGTTCCGGAAACGGATGAGATTTCAATTGAAGTACCGCAGCCGAACCAGATTGTTGTCAAGGGCATTGACAAGCAGAAAGTCGGACAGTTTGCAGCAGAAATCCGTGAAAAGAGACTGCCTGAGCCGTACAAGGGCAAGGGTATTCACTATCTGGGTGAGCATATTATCCGCAAAGAAGGTAAAGCCGGCAAGGGCAAGAAGTAATTAAGAAAGGAGTACGGCTCAAATGATTAAAAAATTTGACAGCAGCAAGGCACGTCAGAAGAGACATGCCAGAGTGCGCACGAAAATTTCCGGAACTCCTGAGGTTCCACGTCTGTGTGTGTTCCGCAGTGCAAAGCATATCTATGCACAGATCATTGACGATGTCAACGGCGTGACGCTGGCAAGTGCATCGAGTCTGGTAAAGGATTTTGATGCCAACGGCGGCAATATCGAGGGTGCGAAGAAGGTCGGCGAACTGGTGGCAAAAGCCGCAGCAGACAAGGGCATCCGGGACGTTGTATTTGACAGAGGCGGTTATCTGTATCATGGCAGAGTCCAGGCACTGGCTGAGGCAGCCCGTGAGAACGGACTGAATTTCTGATTTTATATTCGAGGAGGGAACACGATTGGCTAATTTCGAGGCAAAGGATACGGAATTTCTTGAAAAAGTTGTTCATATCAATAGAGTATCCAAGACCGTAAAGGGCGGACGTATCATGAAGTTTTCTGCTTTGGTTGTTGTCGGTGACGGCAATGGCACAGTAGGATTCGGCATGGGCAAATCGAGCGAAGTACCGGATGCGATCCGTAAGGGCATTGAAGATGCAAAGAAGAATCTGGTAAAAGTTCCGCTGAAAGGCACAACAATCCCGCATGAGATTGTCGGCAAGTTCGGCGCAGGCGAAGTGCTGATGCGTCCGGCAGCACCTGGTACTGGTGTGATCGCAGGCGGTCCTGTCCGTGCCGTGATTGAAGTAGCAGGCATCAAGGACATCAGAACAAAGTCCCTGCGTTCCAACAATCCGTGCAATGTTGTCAGAGCAACGATTGCAGGACTGACAGGCTGCACGACAGCAGAAGAAGTAGCTGCAAAGCGTGGCAAGACCGTGAAAGAAATTCTTGGTTGAGGAGGCTGAAATCATGAAGAAGATTACACTTGTTAAAAGTCTCATCGGCTGCAAGAAAGACCAGATTGCAACAGCAAAAGCACTGGGACTGAAGAAGATCGGCGACGTGACGACACAGCCGGACAATCCCTGCACAGCAGGAAAAATTCACAAGATTATTCATCTGATTCAGGTAGAAGAAGCTTAAAATAAATCTTGTTCTGGCAAATTAATTAAGAAAGGAAAATGTTACTGGTATTATTAATTAATAAATTAATTATTAATTTATTATAAATAATATGTACCCGTGTCGCAGCGGGGAAGTTACGCCTGCGGAGTGTTGTGCCAGGTAGATACACGGTGAAACAGGAATCAATTTTATAAATTTTAAATTTATAAAATTTCAGTAACGGCAGGAGAACATGCAGATTCATGAACTCGTACCTGCTCCGGATTCCAACAAGCCCGTCAAGCGTGTGGGCAGAGGTCACGGCTCAGGTAACGGCAAAACAGCCGGCAAGGGTCATAAGGGACAGAATGCTCGTTCCGGCGGCGGTGTCAGAATCGGGTTTGAAGGCGGACAGATGCCGCTTGCAAGAAGAATCCCGAAGAGAGGTTTCCATAATATTTTTGCAAAGAATTATGCAATTGTGAATGTCGGCGATCTGAACAGATTCACAGAGGGCACTGTTGTGGATGCAGAACTGCTCTGTGCTAGCGGTCTGATCAAGAAGCTGTACGACGGTGTAAAAATTCTGGGCGATGGAGAACTGAATGTGAAACTGACTGTGAAAGCAGCCAAATTCACAAAAAGCGCACAGGAGAAGATTGAAAAGGCAGGCGGAACAGCAGAACAGGAAAGCTGAGGTGAACTGAATTGTTTCAGACACTGAAAAATGCGTGGAGCGAGCCGGAAATCCGTAAAAAGTTTATCTATACGCTGATTATGATTATTATTTTCAGAATCGGCGGTGCAATCACAGTGCCGTTCCTGTCTCTGTCCGCAGTACAGAGCTGGATGGAAACAAATGCAACAGATGGTAATTTTCTGGAGTATCTGAATATTCTGACAGGCGGACAGTTGTCCAAAGCGACGGTGTTTTCCCTTTCGATTACGCCCTATATTAATGCGTCGATTATTATCCAGTTATTGACCTATGCACTTCCACCCCTGGAACGATTGCAGGAGGAAGGCGAAGAGGGACGAAAGACGCTTAACAAGATCACGGGCTATGTTGCGCTCGTGCTTGCTCTGGTCATGTCTATTGCTTATTATCTGACGCTCCGCAACAGTGCAAACGCTGTGAACTATACTTCCGGCGCATACGGGTGGTTTGCCGCAATTGTCATTATTGCGTGCTTTACCGCAGGCGCAAGCTTTGTTGTCTGGATGGGCAACAGAATTAATGAAAAAGGCATCGGCAACGGTATTTCGATTTTATTGTTTGCCGGTATCGTTGCAAGATTCCCCACAGATGTCGGAACACTCTGGAGTCTGTTCATGATGGATAAGGCGAAGTATTTCTTTGTGGATCTTGTGATTATGGTGATGTTTGTCTTCATGATTGCATTTATTGTCTTCATGAACGAGGCAGAGCGCAAAATTCCGATTCAGTACGCAAAACGTGTCGTAGGCAGAAAGCAGTACGGCGGTCAGAATACCCATATTCCGATTAAAGTCTGCATGAGCGGCGTGATGCCGATTATTTTCGCCATGTCTTTCATGTCTTTGCCGGCGACCATCAGCATGTTTGTCAAACCCGTAGAATATATTGATGAAACCACAGGTTTCTGGGATAAATTCTATTTTCATTTTATTAATTTTTTCCGGACAACGAGCTGGGGTTATGCAGTTCTGTATTTAATCCTGATCGTGGCATTTAACTATTTCTATGTTGCAATGCAGTATGATCCGGTTACCATTGCGAATAATCTCCGTCAAAGCAACGGCGGCATTCCGGGCATCCGTCCGGGCAAGCCGACAGCGGACTATATTCACAGAGTATTATCCAAGATCACACTCGTGGGCGCTGTTTTCTTAGGCGTGATTGCAATTCTTCCGATTGCACTCGGCTGGTTTGACAGCAGCTTGCAGTCACTCTCCATGGGCGGCACGTCAATCCTGATTGTCGTGAGTGTGGCACTGGAAACAGCAAGAACACTGGAGTCCCAGCTGATGATGCGTCATCACAAAGGATTTCTTGGTTAAGTAAGGAGGGCGATTTTACGATGAATCTGATTTTACTCGGTGCGCCTGGTGCAGGTAAGGGCACACAGGCAGAGGCAATTTCTGAAGCTTTGAACATTCCGCAGATCTCTACGGGTAATATGCTCCGGGAGGCTGTGAAAAACGGCACAGAATATGGTCTGAAAGCAAAAGCCGTCATGGAAGCCGGCGGTCTGGTTTCCGATGATATTGTTGTGAATATTCTGAAAGACAGAATTGCGCAGGACGATGCACAGAACGGGTTTATCCTGGACGGGTTCCCCAGAACGGTTCCGCAGGCAGAAGCACTTGATGAAATGGGTGTCCGGATTGACAAAGTTGTTGAAATTTTTGTACCGGATGAAACCATTAAAGAAAGAGTTTCGGGCAGAAGAGTCTGCGAAGGATGCGGTGCGTCTTATCATGTACAGTACAAGCCCTCAAAAACAGACGGCGTGTGCGACAAGTGCGGTGCAAAGACAGTGATCCGTAAGGATGACCAGCCGGAGACAGTCATTTCACGTCTGGAAACATATCATAAAGAAACAGAGCCGATCAAGGCTTATTACGAAAAACAAGGCAAACTGGAAACTGTCATCGGACAGGAAGAAGTTGCCGATACCAAAAAGCTGACACTCCAGGCAGTGGGGGCTGAAATTGCATGAGCAATATTACAATTAAATCCAAGACAGATTTAGAAAAGATGAGAATCGCCGGACGGATTGCCGGGAGAGCATTACAGCTCGCCGGGCAGTCTCTGAAACCGGGCATGACAACCAAGGATGTGGATCAGATCATTTATGATTATATCACAAGCCAGGGAGCTGTGCCGTCTTTTCTTGGTTATGCCGGATTTCCGGGCAGTGCCTGTGTTTCTGTGAATGATGAAGTCATTCACGGAATTCCAGGATCAAGAAAATTAAAAACCGGTGATATTGTCAGTATCGATGTAGGCGCTTGCATCAATGGCTTTCACGGTGATACCTGTGCGACGTTTCCAGTCGGCAGGATCTCCCAGGAAGCGCAGGATTTGCTGGATGTGACAAAAACCTCTCTCTATGAGGGCATTGCAAAGGCAGTTGTCGGCGCAAGGCTTTATGAAGTGTCCAATGCCGTGGAGCAATATTGTGCATCCCGTGGTTACGGGATTGTACGGGAATATTGCGGGCACGGTATCGGCAGGGATCTGCATGAAGCACCGGAAGTTCCGAATTATGTGCAAGCCGGGCGTAAGGGTGTTCGTCTCCAGGCAGGTATGTGCATCTGTATTGAACCGATGATTAATGCAAAGGGCGATGCGATCCGTGTCTGCAAGGATGGCTGGACAGTGCGCACCAAAAGCGGCAGTTTATCAGCACATTTTGAGCATGCCATTGCCATCACCCAGAATGGACCTGTGATTCTCACAGATCCTTCGTAATTAATTATTAATTATCATGAAGCTGCAAACAGGCATGATTGTGCGTGCCATTGCCGGTAAAGAACAGGATCAGTTTCTGTTGGTCACGAGACAGGACGGGAATTTTGTTTATCTGGCAGACGGAAAGCACAGAAAATTAACACAGCCGAAACGCAAGAATCCGAAACATGTCCGGGCAACCGGAAAAATTCTGACACAGGAAGATCTCCAAAGTCTGACAGATCCCGCACTGCGTCGGCTGCTGCGGGCATATCAGGAGAGCGCACTGCAAGGAGGAGAATGAATTTGTCGAAAGAAGATTTGATTGAAGTCGAGGGCGTTGTACTCGAAGCACTGCCAAATGCCAATTTCCGGGTAGAGCTCCCCAACAAGCATGTCATCCTGGCACATGTGTCGGGAAAATTACGGATGAATTACATCCGCATTGTTCCGGGTGACAAAGTCAAGATTGAAATGTCGCCGTATGATCTGACCAAAGGTCGGATCACATGGAGGGCGAAATAAGGAGGAATTTTCATGAAAGTAAGACCTTCCGTAAAACCGATTTGCGAGAAGTGCAAGGTTATCAAGCGCAAGGGAAAAGTCATGGTCATCTGTGAAAATCCCAAGCACAAACAGCGTCAGGGTTAATTATTCCTGAGAGCATTGGAGGTGTAGTAAACAAATGGCAAGAATTTCAGGTGTTGACCTGCCGAAAGAAAAGAGAGTCGAAATTGGTCTGACTTATATTTATGGCATTGGTCGTACAACAGCTTCCCAGATTCTGAAGCGTACTGGCATCAATCCTGATACCAGAGTCAAAGATCTGACAGAAAAGGACGTTGCAAAACTGCGTGATGATATTGACGCAAATGTCACGGTAGAAGGCGACCTGCGCCGGGAAGTGGCTTTGAATATCAAGAGATTGATTGAGATCGGCTGCTACAGAGGCGTTCGTCACAGAAAGGGTCTGCCCGTCAGAGGACAGCGTACCAAGACAAACGCAAGAACACGCAAGGGTCCGGCAAAGACGATTGCAAACAAGAAGAAGTAATTAAGGAGGGCGAGTTCTTTTGGCTAAGAATGGTAAAAAAGTGACCACAATCCGCCGCCGCAGAGAGCGTAAAAATATTGAGTCCGGTGCTGTGCATATTCAGTCTACGTTTAATAATACAATTGTGACGATCACAGACACACAGGGCAATGCCATTTCATGGGCAAGCGCAGGCGGTCTGGGTTTCCGTGGCTCAAGAAAATCCACACCGTTTGCAGCACAGACTGCTGCAGAAACAGCAGCAAAGGCTGCAATGGAACATGGTCTGAAGACCGTAGAAGTATATGTCAAAGGTCCGGGCAGCGGTCGTGAAGCGGCAATCCGTGCTTTACAGACGGTTGGTCTGGAAGTCCGTATGATCAAAGACGTGACTCCCATTCCGCACAATGGCTGCCGTCCGCCCAAGAGAAGACGTGTCTGATAGAACAGGAGGTAGATTACATGGCTGTGAATAAAGATCCGATTCTGAAAAGATGCAGATATCTGGGAATCAGTCCGGCAGTAATGGGAATTGACAAGAAGTCAAACCGTTTTGAAAAAGCCGGTCCGAACCGTAAGAAAGTTTCTGAATATGGTACTCAGCTCAAAGAGAAGCAGAAACTCAAGTTCATTTATGGCGTAATGGAAAAGCCGTTCCGTCATTATTTTGAACTGGCAGAAAAAATGGAAGGCAAAGCCGGTGACAATCTGATTACCATTCTGGAATCCAGACTGGATAATGTGGCATTCCGGATGGGTCTGGCTTGCACAAGACGTGAAGCAAGACAATTGGTAACACACGGGCATTTTACAGTCAACGGCAAGAAAGTTGACATTCCGTCCTATCGTGTTTCTATGAATGATGAAATTGCGCTGTGCGATGGCAGCCGGGCAAGTGCGCTGTTCAAGGGCAATGACCAGACAGCAGGCATCCTGGAAAAAACAGGAAGCAGAACCATTCCGCTGTGGCTGGAATCCAGCAAAGACCGTTTCTCCGCAAAAGTAACAAGACTGCCGAATCCGTCAGATATTGACTACGAAGCAGAAACACACCTGATTGTCGAGCTGTACTCCAAGTAATCGATAAGTAATTGATCATTGCTTGCGGAAGCTTAAGATTCACAAACAAAAGTAATTAGAATTACAGAATTACGAAATAGGAGGGGTTACATGCTCGAAAGAATTGAGAAGCCGGAAATTGTTCCCGAAGATCTGAGACAGGACGGAAAGTATGGAAAATTCATCCTGTCGCCGCTGGAACGAGGCTATGGCACGACCCTTGGCAACAGCCTCAGACGGGTGCTGCTGTCTTCTATTCCGGGCGTAGCAGTCAATTTTGTCAAGATTGACGGAGTGCATCACGAGCTTTCTACGATACCGGGCGTCAAGGAAGATGTGACAGAGATTATTCTGAGCCTGAAAGGGCTGACAGCGAAGCTTTACGGCGAAGGTCCGAAATCACTTCTGATTGATGCAGAGGGAGAGTGTGAAGTCACTGCAAGTGACATCAGCACAGACTCTGAAGTTATGATTCTCAATCCCGGGATGCATATTGCAACACTGGGAAAAGATGCAAAGCTGCATATGGAAATCACAATTGACAGAGGCCGGGGCTATGTTTCAGCGGAGCGGAATAAGCAGCAGGTGACAGACATGCCGATCGATGTCATTGCCGTAGACAGCATTTATACTCCTGTTTTAAAGGTGAACTATACCGTGGAGAACACACGACTCGGACAGGTCACGGATTATGACAAGCTGACGATGGAAGTCTGGACGGATGGAACGATTTCAGCGAAAGAGGCTTTGTCACAGGCAGCCAATCTCCTCAACGAGCATCTGAAATTGTTTGTAGATTTATCTGACGAAACAGTGATTCCTGATGTTCTCGTAGAGAAAGATGACAGAGGCAAGGAGAAGATCCTTGAGATGACCATTGAGGAACTTGACTTGTCAGTACGTTCGTTCAATTGCCTGAAACGTGCTGGCATCAATACAGTAAGTGATTTGATTAACAAGTCCGAGGAAGAAATGATGAAAGTACGCAATCTTGGTAAAAAATCTTTTGATGAAGTGAAAGAAAAGCTCCAGTCACTGGGTTATGATTTGTCATCTGAAGAAGATTGATTTCCGGAATGTGTCTGACAGATTTTAAGATAATTAAACAGCTTTCCGGCTGTTTGATTTGCGAAAAGGAGTGAAGAACCAATGCCAGGTAGCAGAAAACTGGGCAGAACAACTGCACACAGAACCGCAATGCTCCGTGCGATGGTAACGTTCCTGCTGGAAAACGGGCAGGTAGAAACGACCGTTACAAGAGCAAAAGAAGTACGCAGTGTTGCTGAAAAGATGATTACACTGGGCAAGAACACAGACCTGCACAGCAAGCGTCAGGTGTATGCTTATATCACGAAAGAAGCCGTAGCGAAGAAGCTGTTTGACGAGATTTCTCCGAAATATGCAGAACGTAAGGGCGGTTATACACAGATCATCAAGACGGGTCCCCGTCGTGGTGATGCCGCAGAAATGGCAATTATTAAGTTAGTTGATTAATTAATTTAATTTATAAATAAAAACTGCTGCACGGCATAGAAATGCTGTGCAGTTTTTTGAGTTATGTTCAGGGAAGGAAATTTGAAAATGATAGAAAAAAGGAAATTATATGGGGATTTATTTGTGATTGTGCTCCCGATTGCATTCCAGAATTTAATGACTTCGCTTGTATCAGCGTCGGATGCGTTTATGTTGGGATTTCTGGATCAGGATGCTTTGTCAGCATCTTCGCTTGCCGGACAGGTTGCATTTGTGCATTGTCTGTTTTATAATGCGTTTGTTTATGGGTGTAATGTGCTGGCGGCGCAGTACTGGGGAAAGAAAGATCTCCGGACAGTAGAGCAGGTACTTGCAGTTACAATGCGTTATTCGCTCCTGGTCGGATTAATATTCACGGTTTTGACGGGATTCCTGCCGGCGCATATTATGAAAATTTTCAGTACGGAAGAAACTATTATTGCAGAAGGTGCGAAGTATCTCCGGACTGTTTCGCTGAGTTATGTATTAACAGGATTTTCACAGGCATATTTCGGGATTATGAAGATCTGCGACCGAGCAAAATTAAGTTCGCTGATTGGCTCGCTTGCGGTGATTCTGAATATTATATTAAATTATTATTTTATTTTTGTTGCAGAAATGGGGATTTCCGGGGCAGCACTCGCCACCGTTCTGGCAAAAATCTTTGAAGTGCTGTTTATTTTGATCATTATGCTCCGGAAAAGATGTCCAATATTCCGGTTCAGTGAGTTGATATCCGTCCGGAATTCCGGTTTTGAGATTCTGCACAAGGATTACTGGAAATATACAACGCCGTTACTGTTGAATCAGCTCGGATGGGGGTGCGGCGTCACGATGTATTCCGTCATTATGGGACATCTCGGATCGGATGCAACAGCGGCGAATTCGATTGCAAGTATTGTCCGGAGCATGACGGCAAGCCTTTGCTGGGGGATTGCCGGGGGCGTTGCTATCATTATCGGAGGAATGCTTGGCAGGAACGAACTGGAACAGGCAAAGCAAGCTGGGGGGAGTTTCGTCCGGTTTTCGATCTGGATCGGGATTGCATCCGGGTTTGTGATTCTGGCACTGACACCGTTTGTATTACAGATTATGAAACTGAGTCCGCAGGCAGAAATCTATCTGAAATACATGCTGTATATGGCGAGTTATTATATTATCGGGAATTCGCTGAATTCGACCGTTATCACGGGTGTATTCGCTGCCGGAGGAGATACAAAATTCGGCATGATCTGTGATATTATCACATTATGGGGATTTGTTGTCCCTCTGGGAATGATAGCAGCATTTATCCTGGATTTGCCGGTGATCGCTGTGGCATTTATTCTGACACTGGATGAATTCGTAAAACTTCCGGCGGTTTACAAGCATTATATGAAATACAGATGGGTTGTAAATTTAACAAAAAATTAATGAAAAAAAGCCTGAAATTTATGCAGATTTTTCCGTAATTTTTGCCTCTCTCAAACGTACTAACTAAAGAAATCCGGAAAAATTCAGGAGGTAAATTTTATGGATCAGCAAAAAGATCAGCAGAATCAGAATCAAAATCAGGTAAAAATCAACGATTACAGTCAGTTATATGCAAAAAATTCGGTTTATCCGGATCATGAAAAGCATTTGAATACTCCGGATTATTCGGCGTATTTTCATGCGCCTAGCAATCTCGGTCATCCAGATAATCCCGGAAAGCTGAATGTTCCGATAAATTCCCAGGATGCGCCGAAGCCGGCACAGCCATTCAGTCCGATTCCGTTGTTGTTAATTGCAGGCGTGTTGTTTCTGTTCATGGGAGGAATTCTGTTTCTGTCAAGCACCTGGGACATGCTTCCGGAAGCACTCCGGGCAATCAGTCTGTTATCTGCAAGTCTGATCGCATTCGGTGTGAACATCCTGGCTGAAAAAGTCCTGAAACTTCCGAAAACGGGGCTTGCCTTCTACATTCTGGGGTGTATTTTCCTGCCATTGGCACTGATTGGGATCGGCGGATTTCAATTATTCGGAGAATGGCTTTCTTTTTCCGGTGATGGATGTAGTCTGCTATGGACAATGATCTTTGCAAGTATCGCAGGGACAACATTCCTGGGACAGCGAAATTACAAGCAAGTTTTCCTGGCAGGCATTTCTCTGACAAGTGTGACAATAACCTGGTTTTTCCTGATGGAATTTTTGGGAGAAATTCTGTTTGAATCAGAATCCACAGGCTATTTTGTATTCTTGAGTACAGGTTTGGCATTACAGGCGATTGCGATGGCAATTCTGGAAAAATTCTGCCGAAGTCATCCCATCATAGCAAGGGCATTTCCGGTAAGTCTCTACCTGACGAATCTGTTCTATGCAGTGATATTTCTGATAGTTTCGGAGGATTTTCCTGAAATCGGGATTTTCTTCTCTTTGATTTTATTTGTATTGTTCTGGAATTCTGCTTTTATTTCCAGAAAGTTCCATACCGGAATTTTCGGCGCATGTCTGATGTTACATGTCGCTGTCAGCACGATTGTGAATACCTGGTTTAATTCTGAAATCATAGGCACAAAAGAGATTTATTTTACTTTCGGATATATGGCAATGATTCTGTTGGCATTTCATAAAATCCCGAAATTAAGAACAGAATTGACGGAAACATTCAGCAAAGCAGGCGCAATCGTAAGTATTCCGTTCTTTTTGGGCTCAATTTTCTATCATTTGAGCGAAAATTATGAAATTCTGCTAGTTTATATTTTAGTTGCCATTGGATTTGTATTATATCAGAAATATAGCTACAAACTGACAGAGAACAGAATTTATTTTATCCTGGAATGTGGGATTCTGTTTTTTGCGGCAATATCTTCTGAACAGTATCAAATTGCATCTTTCCTGCTTGTGTGCAGTGCGCTTGTCCTGTTGATACAGGCATTTTTGCGGAAAAATACTGGTTCTCTGGTGCTTGCCATTGCCGCAAGTGCCGGAATGATCCTGTCCGGCTATGCGCATCCGGAAATGACAATTTTATTCCTGGGTGCAGGATTATTAATTATCAGTGCAGTCTATGCGCACCGGACAAAGAGAGAACTTCTGGAAATCTGTTGTTCCTGGTCGGGGATTGCCCTGCTGATTCCGGCAAGTATGAAATTATGTTCTCTTTGGATGGAATCTTCCACAGCATCTGTCGTCAGCCTGATGATTCTGTTGATGTGTTATCTTCTGGAAATGTTTGCATTTCCGGGACATGCGAGATCTCAGAAAATGAAATCTTATCATGAAGCCGTATCGCTTGTGATTTCCCATGTTGTAATTTTTGGGTATCTGGAAATGCAAAGAGCTGTCGTCACAGTCGGAACAGGGATGTTATTATGCATCGGATTATTGATATTTTCTGCTGGATTTCTCAAAAAAAATTCTAATGCCTGGGCAATTCCGCAATTAGTCATGCTTTATTTTGTATATTCCAACATGATGCAATCCCTGACGTATTCTATGATGACGCAGGTCATTAGTTATCTGATTTTATTATTCATTTATGTGGCAATGGGCAGAATCATCCTGCCGGACGGATTTTACAGATCGGATGCATCCGGCATCCGGATTGACTGGGCATTGCTTGCCGGGATTTTTCCGGTTTTCGGGATTGCTATGACAATTGACTGGCATCCGGCAATTGTGATCTGTCTGTTATTGGCAATTTATTCTGTATTATACATTCACCGGGTGAACAACAACAGAATCCCGGCAGTGATGGCATCCGAATTTGCGTGTCTGGCATTTTTGATCCATAATATCGAAGATCCATTCGGAATGATAGCACTGTTTTCCGGGGAGAATAATCAGATTCCGGGTGTATTGGGAATTCTGCTTCCGGGGCATCTGTTTATTTTGTCATTGCTTTGGATTCTGCCCGCAGAAAGCCGGAATCGTATACATATCATCCGTTTCGGGATGTACTGCATTACAATGATATGCATGTTAATGACGAACCTGTATTCTGAGAGCGTTACGGATTCGATTTTTATAGCTGTGATTAGTTTTGTGATCCTTTCGGGGAGTTTCACCGTGAAGAAATTGCGTTGGTTCACGCTTGGTTTTGCATCATTGATTCTGACCACAATCCGTGTGACGTGGAAATTCTGGACATCTCTGCACTGGGGCGTATATCTGTTTTTTGCCGGGATTGTTCTGATTGTGACAGCATCACTGTATGAATATTTTACCCGAAGAGCGCAGGAGCATCCGGAGAATTCAGAACAGAAACGCAAGCCGTTCTCAAGCTGGACATGGTAAAATTAAGAAAATTATGACAGTTCTGTTTTCAGAACTGTTATTTTTTGTCAGTTCCGGAAAATTTCTTTGAAAAGCTCTTGCATAAATCCGGAATTTCTGCTATAATAGAGTTGGGCAAATTTTATGACACTATTTATCCTAATTTATTAATTTATTATTTATTAATTTGACAATTGATAGGAGAATTTTTTATGATACGAAATCAATTGGCTGCGGCAGTCTGTGCTGTCTGTATGACAGTCTTTGCAATGAACTATATTCAGACATTCCGTGCATCCGCAGAAAATGAGAACAGCGCTGAAAACGACAAAATCAGCATTGCTATCGATCAAAAAACGCTTACATTGGATGAACTTCAGGAATGTGACTACACTATTCCCGTTTTTGTTAGGCTAGATCAGAATATCAGCATTAATACGGCGGAAATGATGATACAAGTAGACAGCGCCTGCGATTTTGAACCTGTTACATCTCCGACGCTTTGCTATGAGATGACAGAAAATTTTCTGATGATGGAAATGATCAGCAGTTCTAAATTTGATGATAATTCAATCCGATTTCTCTGGGCATCCGCCAACAGTATCGAGGAGACGGGTTCGCTTGTGTTGTTAATGGTGCATGTGCCGGAGGATGTCCAGGGTGGTGAAAAATTTGCAATTTCCTACCTGCCGGAAGTTACGCACCAGGGGCATACATTTGAACATATCTGGGGTAAGATCGGTCTAGAAAGCATGGATTATGCCAAAAAAGGACAAGTGACATGGACGGACGGCTGGATTGAGATTGCGCCGGAATCTGTGCCGGCGACATTGCCGGGGGATGTGAATCTTGATGGAGCTGTTGATATTATAGATGTCGTTCTGATGAATCGTGTTTATGTCGGCGTGGAGAAGATCGGCGCAGAGGCGAAAGCCAACGGAGACATAGACGGAGACGGCAAAATATCTCTGGCGGACAGCATGAATGTATTAAGATATCTGGTGCATTTGATTGATGATTTAAAAAATATAAATTAATTTATATGAATAATAAAAATCAGGCATTAATTTTGAGCAATTAACGCCTGATTATTTATAATTAATTAATTGCAATCTGCCTGTGTGCCGGCACACTTGCCTGTTTCTTCGGGATTACCAGATGCAGAACGCCATCCAGGAAATTCGCCTGAATGTCTTCCTCCGTGACCGCATCGCCGACATAAAAACTCCGGCTGTATGAGCCGGAAAAACGTTCCCGGCGCAGATAACTGCCCTGTTCGTTCTGTTCGCTGTCTTCGTGGGTTGTCGTCGCATTGACCGTCAGACATCCGTCATGAATTTCAGCGCTGACGTTCTCTTTTTGAATGCCCGGCAAATCCACAGCGATCTGATAATTTTTTTCTGTCTCTTTGATATCTGTCTTCATAGGAGTGCTCTGCGTCCCATGCATTGGCAGGAACGCACGGTCAAAGAAATCATCGAAGCTGTTCTTGCGGAATAATTCAGGAAAAAACATAAGAAAAACTCCTCTCTGAGAAAATAATTTTTTAATTTTAAAATTCTCTTTCCCTGTCTTAACATTCCCGGTTTTGCTGTTATCATACGCTGAAAAATCTGTTTTGTGAATTTCCCTTGTAAAATCGACCGGAAACTATTGACAATGTAAAAAAACTATGTTATAATAATAAAAATTATTTTTTATATTAATATTACAGAAAGGAAAATTTTTCATGTTTAGAAAATTAAGCATTCCGCTCGCCGTGATTCTGGCAGCAGGCTCTCTTGCTGTTTACAATCCGGGAAGCCGTCCGGCAGAAGCCCTGGATCTGGATGAGAGAGAATGTATGCTCCGGAATACGGCAACCGGAAAATATCTGACCGTCCAGAACGGCGGAACGGATGATACAGGCGTCTGTGCCTACAGTGCGGACGGCGTTGCGGATTACAATACCTGGGTGTTGATTCAGGAACTTCCGGGGGTATATACCATCCGGTCGGGACTTGGGAATGATTTGTATCTGACAACAGGTGGAACCGGAAATCTGATGATTGGACAGAAAGATGATTTCAGTGCTTTTCAGAAATATACAATCGAACAGCAACCGGATTCGGATGTATGCAGGATTACCGCAGGGGGCTGGATTGCCGCACCCGTCAGAGATGCCGACGGCGCACCTGTTGCCATGGTGAGTGATGCGGATTTTGCAGACTTTGCGGAATGGGAAATTATTGATCTTTCTTACAGGGGACATGTCGGCGATGTGGACTGTGATGGAAAAATTAATATTTATGATTTACAGCTTGCAAAGATCATTGCAAAAAACCGGAAAAAAGCGAATGTTATGCAGGCATCCCGTGCGGATGTCAATGGTGACGGCGAGATTAATTCTCTGGATCTGAATCTGATACAGGAATTTTTATTAGCGAAAGCTGACAATTTTCCGAAGAAAATTGTAGATCTGATTCCAAACACGATTGAGCCGGTAGTAAACGACCCTGTGCCTGTGCCACCGCCGGATCCAGAGCCGCCGACAACTGAACCGCCTGTGACAGAGCCGTCCGATCCTGTCGAACAGATCACATTGGCAGATATGCCGGAAGCATATAAAGAACCGGCAGAATGGATCTGGCAGAATCGTTGTGTCTATGAAAATTCCACAAGCCGGCGGAATACGATCTTTGACCAGATTGACGCAGGCAAGGGAACGCTGAATTTTGTCGTGAGATGGCAGTCTTACAAGACAATTACTTATGAACAGCGTCAGAAATTCCAGGAAATGGCAAGTAAAGCCGTCAATGACTGGAATGATTATCTCAAAGGCTATGACGGCTGGAAGTATGATCACATTGACGTGAAGATTGTCGGGTGGGCAGTCCTGGACAAGAGCTGTCTGCTGGATCTGCACGACGATGAAATTGTCTATGATAATTTGATTTCCGATTATGACAGTCAATATGATACAAGCAATGGTTATGAGACAATTCCGGATAAACTGCCAAGTGCACCGTCGGAATTATCCCGGTTCGATCATTTTGCGGAATCCGGCTATGAATATCCAGGCGGCTTGGATCAGCGTTTTGACATGTACATCTGGGCAACGCAGGGATTTCCGGCAATCGGCGGCGCAGGCGGCGACTGGGGACAGCGGCTGTCTGATGATGCGTATATTGCTATGCTGGACGGCACGAATATTCATGTATTAGAGCATGAAATCGGTCACGGCTTCGGCATTACGGACTTCTACGGGGAAAACGGCACAAATTCCGGACCTCCTCCGGCAGGCTTCCCGGATGACGGCACATCTATCATGATGGCAGGATCTTCTATGAATATTACGTCCTTTGACGGTTGGCTGTTACGCTATATGTGGAGTCAGATCAAAGATGAAGAGGGAAGATTCAGCAAATAATAATTAAAATGCACTGCAATTCCGGGATAGTCTAGAATCGCAGTGCTTATTTTTTATAATTTTAATAATTTTTATTCAGCGACCGGAATCGTGTCCATGACGATTTGTACACGGGGGTTGCCATTTTCATCCGGGTCAATCATCGTGACTTCTTTCATCGTGATGGGAGAATCCGGAGAAGCAAGTTCTCCGCTGCTGTTGTAGGATCTGGGGACTTCCAGGAAACTGTCAACGATTTCCATTCCCTGGGTGACTTCGCCGAATGCCGCATAGCTGCCGTCCAGGAAACTGCAATCCGCATAGCAGATAAAGAACTGACTGGATGCACTGTCATTCATTTTGCTTCTTGCCATGGAAATAACGCCACGCTGATGGGACAGGTTATTTTCCACGCCGTTGGAAGAAAATTCGCCCTTGATCGTTTCCGGACTGCCGCCTGTTCCGTTGCCAAGCGGATCGCCTCCCTGTGCCATGAAATCATCCACAACTCTATGGAATGTCAGACCGTTGTAGAATCCTTCAGAAACAAGTGACTCGAAATTTTCGCATGTGATTGGTGCAGTTTCCGGATAGAGTGTAATAATAATCGCATTTTCATCTGAAGTAAAAACAGGATCTGCAACAGAATCCGCACTGTTTTCTGCCGCAGGCGCTGTATTCACATCATCGGGAGAACTTCCGGTTTCAGCGTTGCATCCGGCAGCAAATAAAAATAGCATTGCCGACATGCAGAGTAATAATTTTTTCATGTGAATCAACCTCTTGTATTTTTGTTTGTTTGATTTGTCTGTGTGCCTGGTTTGGAACGTTTCAGCCAGACAGATGCCACATCCAGTGCCTCATAAAGATTATTTCTTTCAGCTCGCTGTGTGATTTCCGGGTGTTCCAGATCCGTGGACATCTGGTAGAATTCAATTTTCTGCGCCGTCATAATGCCATGTTCTTTCTGCGTCTTCTCGATTCTCAGATAGACCACATAGGATTCGTTCATGTTCCCGTAATACAGTTCATTGTCCTTACGGACGAGCGGATAGCCCTTGTACGTCATAATAGAAAACTCCTTTCAGGATAGATTTAGAAATATAAATTTAAAAAATAATTTTAAATTTTATTTTATTGCCATGTCAGAATAAATTCTTCGTCTGGATTGTCAAAAATTTCCAGGTTATGCCGGATTGTTTCAATGCAGGACGAACGGATCTTATAAGTCGGAATGTCATTGCATGCAATGATTCCGTTGAGAGCACTGGTCTGATAGAATGTGATTTTGTAATTTTCTTTGCCGTCCTGTGTACGCAGGGAAATTTCTACATCCGGATCACCGGCAGGCAGTTCTGTTTCAAAGAATAATTCGTCACCATAGATATTTAATAAAAATCTGTAAAGCAGACGAAAACGTTCCGTGTCACAAGTTTCGCCGTTTTTTGTGACGGTGTAATCAGATGCCTCTGTACCAGTTCCGGAGAAATGCAATTCCTGGGAATCTGTCACAATATCCAGATCCGCAATATCCCATACATACGTATTGAAGATATTCGCCGAGTGGATATCCCCCGGCAGAACGGAAGTCCAGACGGCACGGGATTCTGATACACCATAGAGCAGATTCACGCCTTCCAGATACGCATAATAAGCCGCTGTGCCGTTCTCCGTGGTATACGAATTTCCGAAATGCAGGATATACTGATTGCTGTCATTACACTGCATGGTTACCGTGCAGAACGGATGATCTATGCCGGCACGGATCAGATCACTTTCTGACGGATGAATCTGTGCAACTTCCACGGCAGTCAGTCCGAACATGCTGCTGATAATATCAGAAGATTTCTCGACATTCAGGAATACTGGGACAGGTTCTATCATTTTGTGATGGGATGCCGTTCCGCCGACAGTATCATCCGACGCTGTTTCTTCATCATATTCCAGAACAATATCATAATCCAGATTTTCCCTGGCAATCCGGAGTGTTTCCACAATAGGCTGATTCTCCTCGCCGGGATCTTCCAGGATGGTACTGGACACAAAAGAACTGCTTGCTTTCTGATAATTCGCCATGAGGGAAGTCTTTACCAGATACAAATTTTGATTGATCAGACAGTATGTTGCAGAATTATCCATCGGGAACGGATTCCCGACGGAGAATGCAAAATCCGTGTCGTCCGTGTAATGCATGATAACATCTGCAAGCGGCTGATCCAGTCCGTATTTAGACAGTTCAGAATCCGGGATATTTTCAGTCACGAGAGAATTTGCAGATAATTCACTTGCGTTATTGACCAAAGTAGAAATCAATCCCGTATCAAGCGTAACATCTTCCAATCCCTCGATAGTATAGATGGCATTGGATTCGTCTATTGCGGGTGTCTGGAGATAGACTCTGAAATTTTCAGAATTACCAGAATGAGAGATTTCAATTTCCTGGAGATCCTCTGATTTTTCGGGATTTACTAGAATGGCTTTGTCTTCATCATCCAGTAACTGTTCTGCAAGGGAATCTGTATCAATCGGCTGGGAATCTTCCTGCTGTTTGCTGAGCAGCAGAAGGATTGTCAGTGCAGCTCCAAGAATCACCAAAACAAGAATCCCGGCAATTAGGATTTTCAGATTCCGGGACATGCCCTGTTTCACTGTTCCGGTATTCTGATTTGCAGAAACAGGGGAGTCCGCAAAAAATGTGTCCATCCCTGCATCTGTTGTCTCATTTTCGGCGATATATACCGGCTTTTCCTGATTTTTTTCTTGTTTTTCACTCATTTGTTTCTTCTCCTCAGGAATACCCAGACACCGACAGCCGCCACGATAGAAGGAATCATGAAAATCACAACATAGATCACACGCATGCCAGTTGTTGTGATCGTAATTGTTTCGTTGGTCAGTTCTTTGGAGGCAATCACAAGATTGCTTCCCTTGCCGGAAATCATGTTTGCAGCCGATACCAGATAAGAAGCATTATTATAAGATGCATCCTGCATCAGATTGGAATCAGATAATAACATGGAACCTATAACAAGCAGATTGCTTTCATGCGTGATATTATTTTCAACATTCCGGCGACTGGAGCATACCATGATATTCTGTGCGCCAACAGGTTCTTTGTTTTTGGATTCTGATTCTGTATTCATCTGATTTAAATACACAGAATCAGAAGTTTTTAGTAATACGGACGTGATACCGCTGGATTTGGAATCCCATAACAGGTTAATTGTCCGGCATAGCGGAGCAGCAACCGGGAGGGACGTATTGACCAGACTTGCGCCGGATTTTTCGTCTGCAACAGTTGCAACAGGGACAGCAACGGCATTGTTGCTGATGGACAGAGCGACCTGCTGTGCGGCGTTGGCGTCGCTTTCCACAGCAATATTTTTTGTAACCTGAATGCCCCAGGTTTCAAGGAATTCGTCAAGATTGGGCGTATCTGACTGGGTAAAATCAGCGATATAGATTAGATTTCTGTTATAGTCGCCGTTATTGTATAAAAATGCGGATAAGCTTTCAATGCCGTTTGCTGTGAGATCATTCACAGGTGCAGGCAGAATTAGCATGTCATAGACTTCCGGATCGAGAGAACCTGTGTACAGATCAATTGCTTGCATGTCATAGCCGTTTTTGAATAATGTCTGTGTGAGCGCATTCAAAGAATTGGTATGATAATTGGCGTTGAATAACGGCTGTCCGTTTGCTGTTGTAAGAACACCAACCGTGACCGGGTCTGCATCTGTGACATACATCAGGGCAGAAGTTAAATTCTGTTCACCTTGGAATCCGGTAATACAATCTTCCAGAGATCCCGTGCCGTAGTAATAATAACGGTAATATTTCTGCTGATCATAAGAGAATAAATTGCCGATATTAACAATACGCATTTTAGAGTTGTCAGCAGCATCTGAAATCACAATATCGCCTTCTGTCAGCGTACCGGTATAGTCCGCCTGATAGAGATTGACAACATCCGGATTTGTTGTCGGATCCACATAGCTTAAATGAATTTTATCAGAATATTGCGCATAGCGAGCCAGGATTTCATGAATCATCTTCATCATTTCATTGCTGCTTTGGAAATTGCTCTCACTCATGAAAACCGTGAAATTGACTTCTTGATCCAAAGATTTTAGATAATCCATACTTTCCTGGGAGATTTCAAATTTGGCATCTTCCGTCAGGTCTAATTTAAGCGGATATTTTTCTACCAGGATGCTGACGAGAACATTCACGATAATCACAACGGCTGTGACGGTGCAGGTGATTGCCGTAGCAACAGCGCCATATTTTAATTTTCTGGATTTTCCTGAATTTCCGGATTTTTTTAATTTTTCAGATTTTTCCTGATTTTCAGCCATTTCTGCACACCTCCTCAGCTCCAGCGGCGTTTCTCAAAAACTCTCACTGTGAAGAAATTAAATAAAATTGCTGTGCTGATGTAAAACAACACACTGGAGAGATTGAAAATACCGCAGGTAAATTCATAATATCTTGTATAGAAAGATAAATCATACAGAATATTTTGCAGCCAATCGATTTTGACAAACGATGCGACAATATCAATTAAAAATAAAATACCAAGGCAGACAATGCCGCCGATTGCCGCAACAAGCTGATTCTCCGTCAGGGAAGAAACAAACAAGCCAATTGCAATAAATGCAGATCCTACGAGCAGAATTGCAAGATAATTCGAAAGAACTGTCATCCATGCCACAGTGCCGTATAAGCTCAGGATAAAACCATAGATAAAAATAATGCTCACGGCGGTTGTGAATACTGTCAGTGCTGCAAAATATTTGCCTAAGACAATCCCGGTCAGTGACACCGGTGCCGTTAATAAGCCTTGTTCGGTTCTTTGTTTTTTCTCCTCACTGAACAGGCGCATTGTCAGAATCGGAATCAAAAAAATACTGATAAAGAACAGTGTGGAGAATACGCCGGACAGATCCGTAGATCCCACAGCGATGTTATCCAGTGTAAAGAACAGTCCTGCGAAAATGTAAAACACTGCTAAAAAGATATAAGCAATGCTTGACGAAAAAAAAGCACCAATTTCTCTTCTGTAAATCGCTCCCATTATTTTTCAGCTCCTTTCTATCGGAGATCATCCTGCCGGATTCCCTCGCCCATTGTGATTTTAAGAAAGATATCTTCCAATGTCATTTCCATTGTTTTCAGCATCAGAATATCCCAGCCGTGTTCTCTTGTGATTTGATTGATATCCCGGCGGATGTCAATCCCTGGTTCTGCCTCGATCTCAAAATCGTAAATATTTTTTTCCCGTTCCATGTCCGCACGGACATATTTCAATCCGTCAATTGTCCGGATTGCCTGGAGAACTTCGGCTTTGGGTCCGTCAATCCGGGCAATGATCCGGTGATCTGTGCTGACTTTGTCTGACAGATTTGTTGCCGTGTCATCCGCAGCAACAACACCGTGATTAATGATAATGACCCGGTCGCAGACAGCCTGAATTTCTGACAGGATATGCGAGGATAAAATGACAGTGTGATTTTTTCCCAGTCTTTTAATTAATGTCCGGATTTCAATAATCTGTTTCGGGTCAAGTCCGACAGTCGGTTCATCCAGGATCAGGACGGGGGGATTGTTAATCAAAGCTTGTGCCAGTCCCACACGCTGTTTGTAGCCCTTGGACAGATTCCGGATGAGTCTGTCCTTGACATCAATGACTTTGCACAGCGTCATGACATCTTTCAGATGCGAACGACGGGGAAGTTTGCATTTTTTGAGATCAAACATAAAATTCAGATAAGAATAGACCGTCATGTCAACATACAAAGGGGGAATTTCCGGCAGATAGCCAATATAAGACTTGGCTTTGATGGGATCTTCCAGAATATCCACGCCATTGATGAGCGCTTGTCCGGATGTAGAAGAAATATAGCCGGTGAGCATGTTCATTGTGGTGGATTTACCAGCACCGTTAGGTCCTAGAAATCCGAGAATTTCGCCGTCATTGACCGTGAAACTGATGTCATTGACGGCTTTTTTGTCGCCGTAATGCTTTGTCAGATTTCTGACTTCAATCATGGACTGAATCACTTCCTTAAGATTAAGAAATTTAAGAAATTAAATTAAAATAAATTAAAATATTAACAGATTAATATTTTAATTTTATTATAATTTTATTTTGTGTCAGGTATGTGACAGGAACAGGAATATTAATTTAAATTAATTCTAGATCTTTCTGCATCTGTGCTGTCAGTGCCTGGATGGAATCAAATTTCCGTTCCGGTCGGATAAATTTTAATAATTTCACTTGTAGTTCCATTCCGTACAGATTCCCGGAGAATCCTCGGAGATAGGTTTCAGCCAAGGGAAGCCCCTGATAATGCACGGTCGGTTTCTTCCCGATATTTGTCAGCGACGGGAATTCTCTGCCATCCGGGAGAATCGTCCGGGAACGATACACACCAAATGCCGGGATTAACTGATTTTCTCGGAAAATCTGGTTGACCGTCGGAAAACCAATCGTTCTTCCGAGTTGTGCGCCATGATCGACAATTCCATAAATCCGGTAGGGATCGCCTAAGAATTGATTGGCAGTTTCCAGATCTCCGGATGATAATAATCTCCGGATTTCTGTGGAAGAAATGATGCAATTACTACTTAGAGTATTTGAATGATGAAAAAATAAATTTTTTACGATATTCACAGCAAATCCGGCTTGTCTGCCGAATTTCAGAAGATCATCAGAATCACAGGAGGCATTCTTTCCAAAACGGAAATTTTCACCGCATGTCACGCATCCGGCTTGTAATTTCTCGCAAAGAATCTGTTTTATGAATTCTTTTCCGGACAGATCCCGGATTTTACTGAAATCTTCACAATTCACAGAAAAACCGAAATCCTGCGTCAGCATTTTGTCTCGGACTTCGGACGGATAAAGAAAACCGCCGGCATGTTTCCGGATTGCTGTTTCTGCCGGAAATGTGAAGACAATCCGTCGGAGCTGACCGGCATCTGCCGACTGTGCGGCTTGTTTCAGGACAGCCCTGTGCCCCAGATGGATACCGTCAAACAATCCCAATGCAATGGAACTTTTTACAGAATTTTTTAAATTATTCATGTCTGCACCTCATCCGGCGGACAGAGATTCCGGAACACACGCAGACAATTCTGTTCCGGATCTGTCACGGCGATCCCCAGAAAGCCCCCGGGTGTTGTTCCATAGACAGCATACTGTCCGGCAGCAGGATCTGTTTTTAATTCTGTCAGGCTTAATTTTACGCCATTACGGTATAATTTTGTCTGCAATTCGTTTAATCTGATGACGGGAAGATTTTTAAATACTTCCGCAATAGGGTTCAGAATTTTCCGGATTTGATTCTGATCTTGACTTGCAAGTTCCTGGATTTCTTCCAATGTGTGGCAGTCATTCAGAGTGAAACCGCCTGCGGCAGTTCTTCTTAAAGAAGTCATTACCGCACCACACCCCAGATTCTGCCCCATGTCATGCAGAAGTGTCCGGATGTAAGTTCCCTTACTGCAATGAATTTCAACCACACCTGAACCGGAAACAGAATCAAATTCCGGAAAAGAGAGAATTTCCACAGAAACAGCCCTTGCAGGACGTTCAATTTCTTTTCCCTCTCTTGCCAGTTCATAAAGTCGTTTTCCGTTAACAGAAACAGCGGAATACATGGGGGGGATCTGCATAATATTTCCGGAGGGAATGGCTTTTAAAATATCCTGCTGTGAGATTCCGGAGAAACTGCGTGTTTCCAGAATTGTCCCGGTAGCATCCTGTGTGTCGCTGACCTGTCCTAACTGGAATCCGGCGAGATACGTCTTGCTTTCATCCGGTAGAATATGGCAGGCTTTTGTGGCATAGCCTACAAATACCGGGAGAACGCCGGTTGCCATTGGGTCAAGTGTTCCGGCATGTCCCAGACGGCGTATTTTTAAAATCCCCCGGAGTTTTGCAATCACATCAAAAGACGTGAATCCGGCAGGCTTATCCACACAAAGAATGCCATTCCAATTATTTTTTGAATTATTATTTTTTATCATAATGCTTGTTCTACGGCTTTCAGTAGTTTTTCTGTCACTTCCGCACGAGTTCCACGGAGCAGACAGCCGGCGGCCTTGATGTGACCGCCGCCGCCGAATCCCTGACAGATTGCGGAAACATTGACATCCTTAGCAGAACGCATGGAGACTTTGTAAACGTCTGGTTCACGTTCCCGGATGGTAATGCCGACTTCAACGCCTTCCGGTTGGAGCGATAGTGCCGTCAGTCCCTCCAGATCCGATTCATCCATCTGCTGTTCCCGGCACAGATCCAATGTCGCCCAGAGCATTGTGCATTGTCCATCCAGGTAATATTCCATTTGTTGCAGCATGAGAATTTCCGCTTTGATCCGGGCAGGACTTTTCACATCAAACATTTCCCGGTTAATCAGATCATAACGGATCTGGGGGAATTCCCGCATGATTTCGGCTGCAAACAGATGCGTTTCCGGCGTAGTATTATCAAATTTAAAACAGCCCGTATCCGTGGACATGCCAGTGAACAGACATTTTGCGATTTGTTGCGTGAATGGGATGTTCATGAAGCGATAGAGCTTGTATAAAATCTCGCAAGCCGCCGCCGCATGTTCCTCCAGCAAGACAGATTCTGCATAGAGTCTGTTGGAAACATGATGGTCAATACAGAGCTGAATGTTTCTGGTGTAGCGTTCTTCCAGATCACCAAGTAATTTTTCGTCCGCAAGATCAACAGAAACAATGGTTTTTGCCGGAAAATTTTCTGAATTTTCAGAATTCTCCGGTAATAAAAAAGCAAATCGTTCCGGAATCGGGTCAGAACAAAGCACTTTGGAACGAATCCCCAAAAATTTCAGAACTGCTTGCAGGGAATACCCTGCACCGATGCAGTCGCCATCCGGATTTCTGTGGATCAGGATATACACATCCTTGGAATTCCGGAGAAATTCTGCGGTTTCTTTCAGACCGATTCTGTTCATGAAATTTCTTCCTCCGAATTTTCAAAATTTTCTGGATTTTCCGGATGATCCCGGAGCTGAATCTGATCTAGTTTTTTTGTTACTTCTGCGCCCCTTGCAATAGAATCATCTGCGATAAATTCCAGTTCGGGACTTTTGCGCATTTTCAACCGGGAGAACAGTTCTCTCCGGATGAATCCGGCGGCGCTCCGGAGACCTTTCACAGACTGCCGGGTGTCTTCCAGACCGTAGAGACTGGATACATAGACTTTGCAGTGTGAACCATCTCCGGCAAGCTCCACACGCACCACAGAGAGCATCTGGCTGACTCTGGGATCTTTGACGAGGCGGAAAATATCGGTCAGCTCTCTGTGAATATCTTCCGACATACGGTTATTTTTAAAACTTGGCATAATGCATTATCATCCTTTCTGTGCAGAGCAATTTTCAGAATCACCGGAAATCTGAATATCCGGGCATTGTCCGAGCAGAATTTTCTTGACGGATTCAAAGAAAAAAATATCGACCGCACCGAATTCTTCCCAGGCAAGCGCTTCCTCGCAGTACTGGAGCATATCTTTCGTACACATTCTGGTATATTGGCTAGTATACTGCTCCGGAGACTGTTCCGGAGATTCCAAATTTTTTTCAGCATATTTTCCATGATGTTCCATGCGATCACCTGCTGTCTGTGTTTGGGATTATTATTTTAATAATTCATTCCCCCATGGGGTTCAGCCGGATTATTCCGGCTGATATTCTTCCATGATATAGGCTTCAAAAATATCGCCTGTCTTGATATCATTGAATTTTTCAAGACTAATGCCGCACTCGTAACCGCTTGCGACTTCTTTCACGGAATCTTTCATACGCTGTAATCCTGCAATATGATCATCCGCAATGATAATGCCGTCACGGACAATCCGGATCTGACATTGTCTTGTCAGCTTGCCCTCCAGTACATAACTTCCGGCAACTGTGCCGACACTGGAAATTTTGAACAACTGACGGACTTCTGCTTTACCCAGGATGACTTCCCTGAATTTCGGCGCAAGCATGCCTTTCATGGCTGTTGTGATTTCTTCAATGGCATCATAGATGATCCGATATAACCGGATGTCAACGCCATCTCTTGCGGCACTCTCTGCCGCACCGTTGTCGGGTCTGACATTGAATCCGACAATGATCGCATTGGATGCGTTGGCAAGCATGACATCGCTTTCTTTGACAGCGCCGACGGCACTATGAATCACTCTGACACGGACTTCATCATTGGATAATTTTTCAAGGGATGTTTTCACGGCTTCCGCACTGCCCTGTACATCTGCCTTGACGATAATCGGGAGTTCTTTCGTTTCGCCTTCGGCAATCTGACTGAACAGATTATCCAGTGTAAGTTTGTGGCTTGTGTTCTGGAACATGGCTTCTTTGGCTTCATGCTTTCTCTGTTCTACTAATTCTTTTGCAAGACGCTCGTCTTCTACGGCGTCGAAAATATCACCTGCACAGGGGACTTCATCCAGACCCGTGATTTCTACCGGCACGGACGGCGTTGCAGTTTTGACTGTATTGCCTTTGTAATTTGTCATCACACGGACTTTGCCCACAGATGTGCCGGCAATGATAATATCTCCGGTGTGAAGCGTGCCTTTCTGCACGAGAAGTGTTGCAATTGGTCCTCTGCCCTTATCCAGTCTGGCTTCCACAACAGTGCCCTTTGCAAGACGATCCGGATTCGCTGTTAATTCTTTCACTTCTGAAACCAGTAAAATATTTTCTAATAATTCGTTAATGCCCTCGCCGGTTTTAGCAGAAACGGGAATGCAGATCGTGTCGCCGCCCCATTCTTCGCAGACAAGTCCGTATTCCGTGAGCTGTTGCAGGACTCTGTCCGGATTGGCTGCCTCTTTGTCCATTTTGTTAATAGCAACAATGACAGATGTCCCGGCGGCTTTGGCATGATTGATGGATTCAACCGTCTGCGGCATGATGCCATCATCCGCCGCAACAACCAGAATTGCAATATCCGTGATATTTGCGCCACGAGCTCTCATGGATGTGAATGCTTCGTGTCCGGGGGTATCCAGAAATGTAATCATCTGATTATTATGCTTGACCTGATAAGCACCGATATGCTGTGTGATACCGCCTGCTTCGGATGCCGTGACATTCGCATGACGGATTCTGTCCAGGATGGAGGTTTTACCATGATCGACATGTCCCATGACAACAACGACCGGCGGACGTGGCTGCTGATTTTCTTCGTCCACTTCTTCGGATTCGATCAATCGTTCTTCAATAGTCATGATGACTTCTTTTTCAACCTTTGCGCCAAGTTCTTCTGCGACCAGGCTTGCCGTGTCAAAATCAATTTCTTCATTGATGCTTGCCATGATGCCCAGACCCATTAATTTGCCGATGACTTTGGAAACCGTAATTTTCAGACGGCTTGCCAGTTCTCCGACCTGAATGGAATCCGGAATCTTGACTTTGAGCTGTTGTTTTCTGGCACGTTCCAGCTCCAGACGGGACAATCTCTGTGCCTCTGTTTCCTGCTTGCGGCTGTTGTTATTTTTCTTGCCACGCTGTGCGGATTTCTGATTAATTTTCTGTTTTTTGGTGGAATAATTATCTTTTCTTCTGTCCGCAGGCGCAATCTGTTCATAACGTTCGTTGTATTTATCCAGTTCAATATAACTGCCTCTGGTGTCAACTGTCCGGCGCTTTCCGGAATTTTCAGCCGGCTGCTGTGTGGAGCTGACAACGCTTTCCGTGCTGATGATGCCGCCCAGACGGGTCTTTTCGCCACGTTCCTGAGGTGCTTTTCTGCGTTTTTCTTCCTTGCGCTGTTTTTTCGTTCCGGAATTGGCAGAATTGGTACTGTTGATCTGGAATTTATCATGTTTCGGATTGGATTTCAGATCTGATTTGGAATCGGCTTTAGCATCAGCTTTAGAACTGGGTTTGGAATCCTGTTTTGCGTCCTGTTTTTTGGACTTTCTGGATTGTGCCGGTGCGGATTTGTCCGGATTCTCCTGTTTTGCTTGTTTTGCCTGATTTTTCTGGTTTTTGGGGTTTTTCAGGTTTTTCTGGTTTTGATTCTGGTTTTGATTTTGATTTTTTGTCGCAAAATATGCATCAAAACTGCTGACATTGGACTTCTGGCTGTAGAATTCCAACATGAGATTCATTTCCCGTTCTGTCACAGAACTGCTTGTTGTTTTTTTCTCGCCGAGATGTTCTTCCAGAAAAGCAACCAGTTCTTTCGGAGAAACCTGCAAATCTCTTGCAGCGTCTGTTAATTTCATTTTCTTTGCCATAGGCGAAATCCCTCCTGAATGTGAAGTGGGTGAGATGTACTTAAGTATGATCTCACGGAACAATAGCTGTGGGATCTTCCTCACACAGCTGACGGATACGATCAAAGAAGCCCTGATCGAGAATAGCAGCAACAGCTGCTTTTCTTCCGGTAATCATGCCAATTTCTGTCATTGTCAGATTGACCGAACAGACTGGAATCTGTTTTTTTTCACAGGCAAAATACACTTCTTTGCACGTTTTTTTGGAAATATCAGAACTTGTCAGCACACCGCAGACAGAACCGGCTTTGAGTGATTCCATCATGGGTGCGAAGCCAAGGGATATTTGATTGGCTTTCCGGCAGATACTCAGGATATTATGGAGTTTCTGCGCCGGATTTTTATTCTGATTCTGATAGGACATGCTGCATCCTTTCGTAAACTTCCTGCGAAATTTTGCAGGAAAAACTTCTTTCAAGCCTGTGCCGTTTCATCGCCTGTTCCAGACAGGACGGATTCTTACAGAGATACGCTCCCCGTCCGGATTTTTTGCCGGTCAGATCCAGGGAGATTTCCTGCTCCGGGGATTTGACAATCCGGATCATGTCTTTTTTGGGTTGATTCTGCCCACAGCCGATGCACAGACGCATGGGAATTTTCTTCTGCATGGGTTATTCCTCGGAGATTGTCTCAGAATTTTCAGAAATTTCATCTTCTTCAAATAAAACTTCTTCTTCCGGATTTGATTTAGATTCAGAATTAGAATCAGCATCCAGGAAAATTTCATCTGCCTCCGGATTAGGTTCTGTGTCCAGTTTGGCAACTGGTTCTGGAATCTCGTCCGTTTCGGATTTGATGTCGATCTTGTAGCCCGTCAGTTTTGCGGCTAATTTCGCATTCTGTCCTCTGTTGCCGATCGCAAGTGATAACTGGTCTGCCGGAACGACAGCCACGCAGGTGCGTTCTTCCTCGCTGAGGATAATCACTTTCAGGACTTTCGCAGGAGAAAGGGCGTTGGCGATGAATTGCGCCGGATCTTCGCTGTAGGGAATAATATCAATCTTTTCGCCGTTCAGTTCCTTGACAACAGCGGAAATTCTGGAATGCTTTGCGCCGATGCAAGAGCCGATGGCGTCCACATTCTCATCATGGGAAACGACTGCGATCTTGGATCTTGAACCGGCTTCTCTGGAAATGGATTTGATTTCCACAATGCCGTCGTAGATTTCCGGTACTTCCAATTCAAACAGACGCTTGACAAGATCCCTGTGTACACGGGACAGCTTGATAATCGGCTTTTTATTTCTATTCGCAATTCCCGTGATGTAGACCTTAACGGACATGCCTTCTTTCAGGATTTCGCCGGGGATCTGTTCCTGACGGAGCAGATATAATTCTGTCTTGTCATACATCAGTGTTGCAGATCCTCTGCCCGGTTCTACCTGTGTGACGGTCGCTGTAATGATATCATTTTCCTTGCTCTGGAATTTTTCCAGAATTCTGTCACGGTTAATGTCTCTCAGATCTCCCTTGATGGACTGTTTTGCGGACTGTGCGGATGCACGGCTGAATTTGGAAATATCCAGTCTATGTTCAATGATTTCGCCCACAACTGCATTTGGCTTGATGGTTCTTGCTTCATCAAGAGAAATTTCCGTATGATTGAACGGCATATCATCAACGACTTCCTGCAAAAGAAATATTTCAAAAATTCTGTTTTCAACGTCAATATCGACCCGGATGGATTCCTTGCACTCCGGATACATGCGCTGTACAGATTTCTGCATGGCAGATTTGATGGTCTGTATCATAACTTCTGTGTCGAGACTGTTCTCAGAGCCGAGAACTGACAGGGTATTGAAAAAATCATCCATATTACTCATATCCTTTCTGATTTTTGAAAATTTAAAAATAAATTTATTTTTAATTAAAATATTTAAAATTCAAAATATAACTTGACAAATGCAATGCCGGAGAATGGCAGAATCACTGATTGTTCTGATTCTTGTGCTGTCCGGATTGTGACAGAATCCTTGTTCCAATCCGTCAGAATGCCGACTACTTCACGACTTCCGTCGTCGAAATTCCGGATGCCACGGACACGGACTTCACAGCCGACGCAGGCATCGAAATGGCTTTCCCGGATCAGATCCGCCTCAAGACCGGGGGAGCTGATGCTCAGGCGGTAACTTTGTGGAATCGGATCGTGTTCGTCCAGAAGATCACTCACAGGCGTGGTGACTTTCTCACAGTCATCAATTGTGATGCCGTCTGTCTCCTTGTCAATGAACACGGTCAGTTCCCAGTCAGCGCCTTTCTTCTCAAAACGCACATCCCAGATCAGATAGCCCAGGGAATTGACGACGGGGAACACCAGATCATAAATTTTCTGTTCTGTATTGCTGAATTTTTTCAGTTTCATGATAAATTTTAAAAAAACTCCTCTCTAATTTAATAATTTAATTTGAAATCATCCGCAAAACGAAAGACCGGAATGCGTTCCGGTCTTTTGCACATCTTCCATCTTGTATGCTATTATTATAACATAAAATTTTACAAAAATCAAGTGTTTTGAGAAAATTTTTTAAAATTATTTTAAAATTAATTTAAATTATTTAATTTTTCTGCATTCCATGTAGTAGCGTTTGTCCTGGGCGTGTCCCATGGAAAATGTCTTCCGGGGGAGAGCACCGTCCTGCGCAACGCTTGGGAATAATGCATTTTTATCCATATCCGGCAGAAGAATGCCCAGAGCATCCGGCTTTGCGGAGAGTCTCCGGACGGTCTCCACACCATGAATATAATCAATTTTTCCGGGATGATTTTTTAAATACGCATCCAGAACAGATTGCAGACACCCCACAGCGAGCTTTGCCTTGGGATTGTGGATAAATAATTTTTTCTGTTCTTGATTCCGGAGCAGGATAATATATAAATCCTGATTTGCATCTTGATCTGAATCCGGATTTTCGGATAATTCCAGTTTTTCTGTTAATTCTGCGATTAATAAATCCGGATTAATTCCTGTCAGAATTCTGTGAATTGCCTCAAATTCCAGGGCATCACTGTGCAGATTGACCAGTTCCACGAGAGCGTACCGGGCGGGGGAATTTTTTGCAGATTCCGGATTTTCCTGTTTTAATTTTTCATAGCACGCTTTCGCCGTCGCAAGAGAATGATTGCCGTCTCCCATAGCAAATTGCAGATCTGGATTGTGTTTCAGAACCTGATTTAACCGCTGTGTGAACTGTTCCTGCTGTGCTGGATTCATCAGATACCCCGTGATGTGACCGCCGTCCTGCATGAGATCCGTATCATATAGCATCTGCATCTGATTTTTCTGTTCTGCACAACTGTTAATTGCAAAATTTTCAGGATCATTAATTAACAGCATAATATGAGGCAGCTCCAGAACGGCATGTTCACGGACTTTCATTCTCGGAGGGATTCTCTCTAATACAGTCGCTTCCGTCGCCCGGACAGGGGACTGACTCCCCGGCATGTAGTCATAGCATTCCAGATCAATTTTGCCGATCACACCGGCACGGAGTTTGCCGTCGCTTTGGATTCTCTCCGTGTAGATCATGGCATCCGGGTAAATTTTAAAATACTTCTGATCAAGATAGTTCTGCATGGTTTCCTGAATCGCCGTAATTCTTGTTTCCGCATCGGGTTCTTCCAGGTAGATTTCCGGGAGAATGCAGTGCAGTGTGGACGGATTGTCGCCAACGATCTGCTGAACATGCGTCCAATAATCGGGATCGCCGGTGAACTGGTCACAGGCAATGACGCTCCACAAATAAAAATCTGATTGTTCCGGATCGGGCAGCATAATATCCGCCGGACTGAAAACATCTGTCATGATTCTAAAAACCCCCTGTGAATTAATTTTATTTAAATTATTATACTATAGAAAAGAAAAAATGTCAACCAGAATTTTGATTTTATAAAATAAAAAACAAATTATGAAAAATAATACAAAAATTGTTACTGGATTGTAATTTATAGTTCATTTATTTGTGACGAAGAATGTGTTATACTAGAAGTTAGACAATCAGAATTGCATTAAAATTTTAGTAATTAATAATAATTAATAATTATGATAGAACAAGTTCATGTCAGAAAGGAATGACAAGCTTTGCCGAATGAGAAAGAGAAAGAGAAAAAACAGGGAGAGAATCAAAGAAGAAAACTGGATGCATCCAGGATGTCTGCTGCGGAAATCCTGGAGGCGGTCGGCGCTGCAGAACCGCTGGAAGACAGTTTAGTACATGCACGCAGGAAGAAACAGCAGGAGGAACAGGCGCAGAATGCACGAAATTCCTCGGAAGCAGAACCGGCGTCAAAGACGGGATCTGTGCCGGATCAGAATTCTAATTCAGATTCTGACATTCAGAAAAAAATTGCCCTGATCCAACAGCAGAAACAGGAAAAATTAAAACAGGCACAGGAGAAACTAAATGCGAACAGGGAACTCCCTGTTTCACCGGGTGTGTCGGATTCAGAGCCGGAACCTGGATCAGATTCTGACCAGAATCCGGATTCATCCGTTCAGGAACAGAATGCTGAAAAGCAGATGACACAAGTTAGGAAAATCCGTGTCCGGGCAGTGACTACACCAACTGCGATGCCAACGCCGGAAGAATCAGAACCGGTGCTGAAAAATCCTGAAAGTCCGGATATTTCTGAAAATGCGGAGAAATCCGAAAAAAAATCTTCTGAAAAATCCGGGAAATCCAAAAAATCCATTTTCAGCGCAAAAATGGGCGCAATTCTTGGTGTTGCGGGTGCAGGCGTTTTACTGTTGATTTATCTGATCGGAGCGTTCCATTATCAGGAAAAATTCCTGCCGCATACCTACATTAATTCATTTGCCGTTGCCGGTATGACGAGGGAAGAGGCACACAATGCATTACTGGAACAGAAACAGGCAAAGGATCTGACGCTGATTACCGCCAAGGGTGAACAGGTCGTAATCCCGGCGCAGGATTTTCAGGCGGAATACACCATTCCGGCAGGCGCATTCAACGAGGCTGTCAATGAAAGCAATTTCAACTGGGTGTCTAAATTGTTCAGCAGTTCCGAGTATGCCATCCCCTATGAATATTCTTATTCAGAAGAAGCGTTACGATCCCTGATTGAATCGCATGACTGGGGCAGCGGACGTTCTCAGAATGCAAAAATTGTCCGTGCAGACTCCGGAAAATTCGAGATCACACCGGAGACAACTGGCGACCAGTTCGACACAGGACGTTTAATGCGCTTTATCGTCAGTGAACTGGCGGCAGGCAAGAACGTCATCACGATGGAAGATTCCGGCTGTTATGAGCCTTACAAAGCAAAAGTCACTTCGCAGGATTTGCAGGAAGATTTAGCTGTTTATAATCAATACGCCGAATGTAATGTGACGTATGATTTTGATGACCGCAAAATTACGCTTGACAGTGATACTATTATCAGTTGGCTGCTGACAAAGCCGGACGGGTCATTCGTGACGACATCCGGACATGTCATTCCGATGGATGAGCAAAAAGTCCGGGAATTTGTCGATGATATGGCGGAACAGACGGACACTTACGGCAAAGATCGGGAATTCTATGCCACGGTAGACGGCTGGATTACAGTACCCTGGATTGACAAAGCCGCCTGGGGGGATGCAAGCTGTTATGGATGGTTAATCAACCGGAAAGACACAGTTGTCCAGTTAATGGAGCTGATCGAGGCAGGGGAATCCGTCACAGTCGAGCCGATCTATGAAACATGGGGGACAGGCTACACCCGAAAAACAGATGACATTGGCACGACGTATATTGAAGCGGATATTTCCGAACAGCACATGTGGTTTTACAGAGATAATCAATTAATTATGGATTATGATTTTGTATCCGGACTGGAAACGAATTCCAGTCGGAGAACGCCACGAGGGATTTGTAAGATTACCGGACATCTGAACGGCAAAACGCTGGGTACTTACGAAGTCCAGGGGTATTCACAATGGGTGGACTACTGGATTCCGTTTAATTATCTGGGCTGTGGATTCCATGATCTGTCCCGTGGCGCATACGGTGGAAACATCTACATGTACAATGGTTCACACGGCTGTCTGAACATGCGGTTATCCGAAGTCAAGAATCTCTATAACGAGATTGAGGACGGCATTCCGGTCATTGTGCATGATTAAGTTTAAAATAATTGCTGTCTGGAATGTTTTCCGGACAGCATTTTTTTAAATTCAGGAAAAATATTGCAAACTACTTGCATTTTTTCTCAGAACATGCTAAACTAAAAGAGTAATTTAAATTTTAAATTACTTAAATTTTTTTAAAATTTTTTAAGGAGTTGTTCGTTTATTATGAAATTAGGCATGGTTGGACTTCCGAATGTCGGAAAAAGTACGCTGTTCAATGCGCTCACGAACGCAGGGGCGCAGTCTGCCAATTATCCGTTCTGCACGATTGAAAAAAATATCGGTGTCGTTTCCGTTCCCGATTCCCGTCTGAATTATCTTGCGGACATGTATCAGCCCGACAGTTTTAAGCCGGCAACACTGGAATTCGTTGACATTGCCGGACTTGTCAAAGGCGCATCCAAAGGCGAGGGACTCGGTAATAAATTCCTTGCAGACATCCGGGAAGTCGATGCGATTGTCCATGTTGTCCGGTGTTTTGAAGATATGGATATTATTCATGTGGATGGAAATATCAATCCGGCAAGGGATATTGAGACGATTAATTTAGAACTGATTTTCTCGGATTTAGAAATGGTACAGCGCCGGATTGACCGGGCAAAGAAATTACTCAAGGGCGACAAAAAAGCGCAGATCCAGGTTGATTTCTTTGAGCGTCTGGCGGCACATCTCGAAGAGGGAAAATCCGCCCGGAGTTTTGAAGTCACAGAAGATGAAGAAATTTTCCTGCATGATACGCCGTTATTGTCTGCAAAACCAGTAATTTATGCGGCAAATCTCAGTGAAACGGATTTTGCCGGAAATTTGGACAATCAGACGCATTTTCAGGCAGTCCGGGCAATTGCCGAAGAAGAAAATGCCGCTGTTCTTCCGATCTGCGCACAGACGGAGGCGGAAATTGCCGACATGAACGATGAAGATAAGGCAATGTTCCTGGAAGAACTCGGACTGGAAGAATCCGGTTTGAACAGAATTATCCAGACAGGATATCATCTGTTAGGCTTTATTTCATTCCTGACCGCCGGGAAACAGGAAGTCCGTGCGTGGACGATTACCAAAGGCACAAAAGCGCCGCAGGCAGCCGGGAAGATTCACACGGATTTTGAAAAAGGTTTCATCCGTGCGGAAATTGTCGCTTTTGAGGATCTGAAAAAATGCGGCAGTATGACAGCGGCAAAAGAGCAGGGGTTATTGCGTTCTGAGGGAAAGGAATACATCATGCAGGATGGTGATATTGTTGAATTCCGGTTCAATGTCTGATGTAATGGCTGATTCTGAAAAACTTCGGGAAAAATTGCTGAAACAAGCCCGGATTGCCAGGGAATCGGCATATTGCAGATATTCCGGTTTTGCAGTCGGTGCGGCATTGTTGACAGAATCTGGCGAAATCTACACAGGCTGTAATATTGAAAATGCTTCTTATTCGCTGTGCATCTGTGCGGAACGGATTGCATTCGGAAAAGCCGTTTCAAAGGGACATCGCAAGTTCCGGGCCATTGCAATTGTCGGAGGATCTGAAGATTCCGAGACAGATTGTCCGCCATGCGGTGCTTGTCGTCAGTTTATGGCGGAATTTTGTAATGCAGATTTTGAGATCTATCTCGCTGAAAAAAAATATCTGCTCCGGGAGCTGCTTCCAAATGCATTTATGTTATAAGAAAACAGGCAGGATTTTTTTGAAATCCTGCCTGTATTTGTGCATACAAGAACTATTCTGAAGATAACTTATACAAATTGATGATATCATCATAATTATAGTTGCATTTTTCAAACCTATTCATAAGTTCAGATGCTTTCATATGACTTCTTAATATCTTAGACAACGCAAGATAATCTTCTCTATGTACACTATCTTTGTTA
>CAMWTO010000003.1 GCA_947177205.1 uncultured Ruminococcus sp.
ATAATAAGCAGGAATTTATGATAATTTCATAATTTAATATTTAAAAAATCAGGTGAAATGCTATGAATGTGAAATTAATTGCCCATACTGTCCAGTCCGAGAAAGTCGTTGCGGCGGCAGCAAAACTTTGTTATTCTGATTCTGGCGCAATGGATCTGCTTGAAGATATGAGCGACGAGAAAGCGCAGAATTTTGTAGAAATGCTTTCCCGAATCGGTCACGAAAGCCCGATTGAACATGCAAGCTTTACATTTGCGATTGAGGGTGTTTCCAGATCACTGCTTGCACAGATTACCCGGCACAGACTGGCAAGTTTTTCTGTCCAGAGTCAGCGTTATGTCAAATTAAAAAATTTTCAATATATTACGCCGCCGGAAATCGCCAGAATTCCCGAAGCAGAAAAATGCTATCAGGAAATCATGCAGAATTGTCTTGCAGCTTATGAAAAATTGGCAGAACTGCTTGAAAATCAGCATTATGCAAAATTCCTGGCACAGGGACTCCCGGAAAAAGAGGCAAGATCCAAAGCCGAAAAAAAGGCAATCGAAGATGCAAGGTTCGTCCTCCCCAATGCAAGTGAAACAAAAATGGTTGTCACAATGAATGTAAGGGAATTGTTACATTTTTTTAAATTAAGATGTTGCAATCGTGCGCAGTGGGAAATCCGGGAACTCGCCAAAGCCATGCTCCGGGAAGTCTATCCGGTTTCACCGGCATTGTTTGCAAAAGCCGGAGCGTCCTGCTGTTCGGGGAGCTGTCCGGAGGGAAAAATGACCTGCGGAAAATGCGAGGAAGTCCGGAAAGAATTTGAAAATTTAAAAAAATTAAAATAATTTTAAAACGCATATTATGCACAGATCCGGTTATGATTAATTATTGAAAGGAAGAATTTTTTATGATTTATGTATTTCTGGCAAATGGTTTTGAGGAAGTCGAGGCGCTTGCTCCTGTAGATCTGCTCCGCAGAGCCGGCAAAGATGTAAAAACAGTTGGAATTGGTGGCAGAGAAATTACAAGTTCCCATGGAATTACCATCAAAGCAGATCTGGCGGAGTCTGATATTGTTCTTGGGAATGACCTGGAAATGATCGTTCTTCCTGGAGGGATGCCTGGAACGCTGAATCTGGAAAAATCCGGGACTGTACAGACAGTGATTGATTTCTGTTCGGAACGGAAGATTTATATTGCGGCGATTTGTGCCGCTCCGTCAATTCTCGGACACAAGGGTCTTCTCAACGGCAGGGAGGCCATTGCGTATCCGGGATTTGAAGCGGAACTCACAGGCGCTGTGATCCGGAATCAGCCTGTTGTACAGAGTGATTACATGATTACGGCACAGGGCGCAGGTGCGGCGATTCTGTTTGGTCTGAAACTTGTCGAAATTCTGACAAATCCGGAGAAAGCACACAAGATCCGTGCAAGTATCTGTTACCCGGAACAGGCATGAATCAGAATTTTACAGAAAAATTTCCTGGAAATTTCCCAGGAACGATTCTGGAGCAGAAAAAAGCACTGCGCCAGTATATGCGTCAGCTCATTGAAACTTATAAAAATTACAATCCGGATGTCCTGAAAAAAGCAGATTCTGCAATTTTTGAAAAGCTGTGTGAAGCTCCCGAAATCTGTCAGGCGGAATTCATTCTGTGTTATTATGGGATGCCGGGCGAACCGGCAACATGTAAATTCATGAGGCAGATGCTCCGGCAGGGAAAGAAAATCGCTCTCCCGAAATGTGACCCAGAACGGAGCGGCAGAATGAATTTTTATGAAATTCAGAATTTCTCAGAACAGGAAATTCAGCCAGGTTTATACGGGATTCCCGAACCAGTTGGCGAAATTACTGTTGATTTTAATCATTATAATAATATTATAATGATTGTTCCCGGACTCGCATTCACGCTATCCGGTGACCGTCTCGGACGTGGCGGCGGTTACTATGACAGATTCTTGCAGGATTATCCAACACTTAACAGAATCGGATTGTGTTATGATTTCATGATCGTGCCGGAAATTCCCGGAGAAATCCATGATGTTTACAGTCATGTCAACAGACTGATTACAGGATAAAAAAATTTTTTCTGTGAAAAATAAACTAAAATATTTAAATATAAAATTATATCGGAGGTGTCTTATGGCTCTGCAACCTGAAAATGTCGTTGACGGCATTGATCAGCCCGTTCCCGGAAAGTCCGGTCAGAAATCCGGTTACAGAAAATCCGGTTCTAACAGAAAGAAAAAGAGGAAAAAGCACCGGAGTGCTCGTGTCTACATGGTTCTTATGATGCTTACGCTTGTATTTGTGATTTCTATTTCGCTTGCCATCGGAATTATTGAAATCGGTAAGGATATGCTCGGCATTAACGGCTCTCAGAAACTGATTTTGTTTACAATCCCGGAGGGTGCAACCACGGCGGAAATTGCGGATATGCTCCGTGAAGATGGTATTATCCGGATTCCCAAGGCGTTTGTATATTTCTCCAGGCTGAGCAAAGCCGATGCCAGTTATGTTGCCGGCGAACATGAAATCAGTGCATCCATGGCTTATGAAACGCTGATTGACGAATTGCAGAAAAATCCGAATGTCGAAGAAGCACAGAAAGTAGTCGATGTTATGTTTCCGGAGGGTATCAGTCTGTATGATGCCGCTATGAAATTACAGGAAAATAACATCTGTGATGCGTCAAGATTCCTGTATTATTTCAATGCCGGCGGTTTCGGCTATGAATTTGAGAATTATCTCCCGGCAACCACAAGCCGGCTGAAATTCTACACCATGGAGGGCTATTTCTTTCCGGATACGTACACGTTTTATGAAGAAATGGAACCCGATGCCGTATGCCGCAAGATCTATATGAATTTTGATCTGAAAATCACAGATGAAGATTATGCCCGGATAGAAGAATTAAATACGACACTTGATGAAGTCATTATTCTGGCTTCTATGGTACAGGCAGAAGCAGCAAATGCGGAAGAGATGCCTGAAATTGCGTCTGTATTCTGGAATCGTCTGCACTATCCGGAGAACTTCGGCGGCGGCAAATTGCAGTCCGACCCGACTTCAAAATATGTCACACAGGTGATTAAGCCGAATATTGAACTTGAAAATCAGCAGATTTATGATGCTTATAACACTTATGTCTGTGTCGGACTCCCAGCCGGTGCGATTGGTAATCCCGGCATGGATGCCATCCAGGCTGTGTTATATCCCAGTGAAACGAATTATTTCTATTTCTATGCGAATATTGACACTGGGGTTACTTATTTTGCAGAAACGCTGGAAGAGCACAATGCCAATATTGAAATGGTCAGACAGCAGCAGGCGGATGCAGAAGCTGCCGCTGAAAATCCGGAAAATACAGGTGAAGCACAATGATGGATAAGCAGAAAAAAACGGAGATTCTTGCCCCTGCCGGTGATATGGAACGATTGCAGTCCGCATTGGATTTCGGAGCAGATGCGGTTTATTTAGGCGGTCAGTTGTTCGGCATGCGTGCCGGTGCACCGAATTTCGATCCGGAAACACTTTGTGAAGCTGTCCGGCTTGCTCATTCCCAGAATGTCAAAGTCTATTTAACCGTCAACACACTCCCTCGTAATTCCGAATTTGCATTATTACCAGAATTTATTGCCAATGCTGTCCGTGCCGGAGTCGATGCGCTGATTATTGCGGATCTGGGCGTGTTCCAGATGGTCAGAGAACTTGCACCGGATATGCCAATTCATATGTCCACACAGACGGGAATCGTCAATTATGCAACAGCGAATGTACTTTATCAGATGGGCGCACGGCGTGTTGTTCTGGCAAGGGAATTATCCCTGGAAGAAATCGCAGACATCCGGGCGCATACGCCGGAAGATTTGGAACTGGAAGTATTCGTTCATGGCGCAATGTGCGTGTCGTTTTCCGGGAGATGCTTATTATCTGCTTATTTTACTGACCGGGACGCCAATCGTGGTGCATGTGCACAGCCGTGCCGGTGGAAGTATTATCTGACAGAAGAAAAACGTCCGCATTTGCCGATGGAAATCCAGGAAGAATCAGAAGGAACTTATATTCTGAATGCAAGAGACATGTGCATGATTGATCATCTGGACAAGCTTGCACAAGCCGGGGTGACTTCGTTCAAGATCGAGGGACGGGCAAAATCTGCCTATTATGTCTCTGTCATTACGAATGCCTACCGGATGGCAATGGATGCATACTTAAAAAATCCGGAGAATTATCAGCTCCCGGATTGGATTCATGAGGAAGTATTCAAAGTCAGTCACCGAAGATACTGCACGGGATTTTTCTTCAGACATCCGAATGCCTGTCAGTATTATGAGAACAGCGGCTATATTGCCTCCTGTGATGTCGTGGGAATTGTCCAGAAATGCGAAAATGGCAGGATTTATGCAACGCAAAGAAACCGTTTCTTTGCCGGAGATACGTTAGAAATCCTTGCGCCTGGTCAAAAACCGGTTGTCGTCCGTCCGGAGAAGATTTATAATGCGGAAAATCAGGAAATCCAGACTGTCAATCATGCCATGATGGAATTTTCATTTGCGTATGATAAAGCATTCCCGGTAAACAGCATTCTCCGGATGCCGGTGAAGAATCCCGTGCCGGAAGAAACGGAAATCAGGTAAATTTCATGGAATATTTTAATAAAAATATTAAAAATTATAAAATAATTTACATTCTGTTATTTTATCTTGTCTGGACAGTCTGTCAGCTTGTGGTCAGTCCGGCATTGGAGAAGATCGTTCCAGATGGCAGTGTGTCGTTTCAGATTTTATTTGACGGCATTCTAAAAAATCTGCTCTGGACAGTCCCGGCTTTGTTTCTGATTCGAAAATTCAACGAAAAATTATGGATCAAATCCGGAGAATTATTCCGGAATCCTTTGCAATTAGAACCAGATCAGAAAAAAGAAATGGCAGGGATTATCCTGTTGGAAATTGCTTTCTGCGTCCTGAATTCTATTGCATATCATAAGGGATTCTATTTCCGGGCGGATGGCTTGCCGGAATGTGTTTCTTTTCTGTTTGTCGGAATCACGGAAGAATTCGTATTCCGGGCATGGCTTCTGAATTCCGGCATCAAAGATAACAATCAGAAAAATCAGTATTTCGCAATTGCTGTCAATGCTGTCCTGTTCCTGTGTATTCATTTTCCGATCTGGATCTTACAGGGAAATTTTATCACGAATTTTACAAGTTTCGGCTTCGTGACAATTTTGGCACTCAGCGTGTTTTTCAGTTGGACAATGCTCCATTTCCGGAATATCTGGATTCCCGTCAGTGTACATATGCTGTGGGATATTTTGGTAACGATACTAAATTAGATTGAAAATAGGAGGCAGATATGAAAACACCAAAAATTGCAATGATATATGCCATATTAGCAGCATTGTTTTATGCAGTTAATACGCCAATTTCTAAATTGCTTATGAATGCTATTCCAGTTACCTTTATGGCATCTTTTCTGTATCTTGGTGCAGGAATCGGAGTTGGAATTATGTATATTTTCCATTGGAAAAAGGAAAAACAGCAAGAACATTTAGTGAAATCAGATCTTCCATACACAATAGGAATGATACTGCTGGATATTATTGCACCAATTTTTATGATGTCCGGAATAAAATACGGAACTGCTTCTAATGCATCTTTGCTCGGAAACTTTGAGATTGTCGCCACTACGGTAATTGCACTTTGTATATTCAAAGAAGCAGTTACAAAGCGATTGTGGGTAGCCATCGGTTTTATCACACTTTCAAGCATGATTCTGTCATTTGAAGGAAGTGGAAGTTTTCAGTTTTCATACGGCTCTCTTTTTGTATTATTGGCTACAATATGCTGGGGATTGGAAAATAATTGCACAAGAAAGATTTCTGAAAAGAGTACATATCAGATTGTTGTATTAAAGGGAATTTTCTCAGGAATTGGATCATGTATTATTGCAAGAGTTCTCGGAGAAAAATTACCATCTTTAAAATATATCATAATGGCAATGCTACTTGGCTTCATTGCCTATGGATTGAGTATCTTTACATATATCAGAGCACAGAGAACACTCGGAGCTGCAAAGACAAGTGCTTATTATGCATTGTCTCCGTTTATGGGTGCAATTTTAGCTTTTGTATTTGTGGGAGAAAAACTTAGTGGAAGTTATCTGATTGCTCTTTTGATTATGTTGATTGGAACGGGTTTTGTTGTATTAGATACACTGATAAAGTGCCATGATCATCTTCATGTTCATGAGATTACTCATACACATGATGGTGTGACGCATACTCACAGATTTGATCATATACATTCGCATAACCATATTTCACAGGATATTGTTCATTCTCATAAACACAGCAAGAAAGAATTTGAAACAATGCATTTGCAGGCACATAGTGCTTGATTGATTCACTATGCAGTTGTTGGTTATTTCTGAAAATTAGTATTACCGAATTAGTATTTTAGGATGCAGGAGATATCAATTTTGATGAAAAAATATAGTATTCTATTAGCGTGTATGATTGTTTTTTCTGGTTGTGCTAAGAATGATCCGGAAAATTCTATGGAAACTGTTTCAGATGAAAGTCAGGAAACAACAGAATTCACTGAATCCACAACAGAACCTGATTACTTAGCGTATGATGATCCTTTCATACTTCCGATGATATTTCCTGTTCCTGATGATGCTGACCCATATGAAATACGAAAACATTATACTTTTGTGACTCGGAAAAACGGTGTAATTGTGTGTTATAATAAGATGGGTGTGCAGTTTCTGGAAGCAGATTGCAGTTGGATAAATACATCGTCCTATGTATGTGAGAGCTGTTATTTAGATTATAGTGATTTTGATTTTGATAATTATCCCGATTTTTTTGTTGCTGAAAAATATGATTCCTCTTATTCATCTTTATCCAAAAGCGGTAAATATTTTCGTTTCAATCCAGATATGGGATTATTTGAACCCTGGGAAGAACTAAATGAAATTGGTTACCAGGTTAATCCGTATCGCAATTCGAATCTTGAGGAAAAGTTAAATACAAATGTTTGGGAAAATGGTGCCTATGAGGTAAAAACATATCAATGGCAAGATGAAAAACTGGTGATGATTGAACGGAAATGCCAGTATCCTGTGGAAAGTGAAAACCCAGAGGACAAAACATATTATAGTAATTTTTTCTCTTATGTCAATGGCTATGAAGAATTATACAAGCGTGAAAAACTTGTCTATGTAAATCATGCAGAATGGCCGCAAGTGACAGAAATTCCTATAGAATAATATAAATAAAAATCAAGTCAGCCTGAGAAAAAAGTTTTCCCAGGCTGTATTTATTTAATCGGCATTTTCTGCCGTTGTTTCTTCTGTACTCTGGATATATGCAACGGGATCTAAATAAATTTCTCCCCGTAAGACTTCAAAATGCAAATGTGTGTCCATGGCGCTTTCAATGTCGGCGGTGTCACCGACTGCGCCGATGATTGTCCCGGCTTCGACTTTGTCTCCGGCGTTGACCGTCACGCCCGTGTTCAGATTGCAATAACGGCTGTAAATGCCGTTTCGATGGTCGATTGTAATGGTAACGCCCCATAATGCATTGTTCTCAATACTTTCCACAATGCCGGAATTCATGGCACATACGGCGTCGCCGAGCGTTCCGGCGATGTCAATTCCGTTATGGGACTGCCAGACGCCTGTGGTTGCGGATTTGACTAATTCTCCGTTGCTGAATGTTTCAATGATTTCACCGTCCAGGGGATAGCATGAAGGCGTGGACGGCGCAAAAATGGCTTCTGTCTGTTCTTCGGTTATTTCTTGGGATTCCTGGAATTCCTGAGAGTCCTGAGAATCCGGAAGAATGATAACAGGAGCGGTCTGCGGTGCATCAATGATCGCCGCTGACTGTGTGAATGGTTGTGCGTGTGTTTCTGCGGGTGCAGTCTGCAACGGCTGAATGCCTGCCGGGATTTCAGATTCAGAATCCGGTTCTGTTTCGGAATCTGTCCGGGGTCTTGCGCCGGAGCGGATTTCGGAATCATTTTCAGATTCAGAATCTTGTTCAGAATCCGGCTCTGTTTCCAATTCTGATTCCGGGATTGTATTTCTTGGAATTGCGGTTTCCATTTCCATTACTTTCACATCCCCGGCGGAATTGATCGCGGAATCTAATCCGACAATCATCTGATTTTTTGTCTGTGTCCAGGCGAACCAGCAGGCAATGCTGACCATTGCCATGCACAGCAGCATTACCAGATAGAAACTCATATGCTGCAACTTTCTTTTTCCGGGTTTTGATGCCTGTTTTGTATTCGTACTTGTACGCATAGTGATTACCACCTCCGTTCATAGCTTGGACGGAAACGGCAGAATTATGCACGGCTGAAAAATTTTAGTTGCAAAACTTTCACAGATGTTGTATAATAAAAAAGCAGGACAAAAATGTCAGAAAATTTTAAAAATTTAATTTTAAAAAAATGATAAAAATAATAGAAATATAGAAATTATGACAGGAGGAAAATTTTTTCATGCAGAAATTGTTGAAATTTCTCAAGCCTTATAAACTGGAGCTGATTCTAGGTCCAACGCTGAAATTACTGGAAGCCATTTTTGAATTGCTCGTCCCGAAAGTAATGGCGAATATCATTGATTACGGCATCGCCCGGCAGGATACCGGCTATATTGCCAGGATGTGCGGTTTGATTATCATTCTGGTTATCTGTGGCATGTGCTTTGCGCTGACTTGTCAGTATCTTGCCGCAAGATGTGCCTTCCGGTATGGTGCGGATCTGAGATCTGCGCTGTATCAGCATATCAATAAACTTTCCTGCACGGAACTGGACAGGCTCGGCACGTCAACGCTGATTAACAGAATCACGAATGATGTCACAGCGTCGCAGACAGGTGTGAATATGTTCATCCGTCTGGCATCCAGAGCGCCATTTCTGATAATTGGCGCAATTGTAATGGTATTTCTGAAAGATCCGCAGATTGCCTTGATTTTCGTAATTGTAGCGCTCCTGGTCGGATTGCTGTTATATTTTGTCATGCAAAAGACAATTCCGTTATACAGCGAGAATCAAAAAAAATTAGATCAGATTGCACGGCATACCGGAGAGAACCTTGACGGCGTCCGAGTGATCCGGGCATTTTCCAGGCAGAAACAGGAAGTCCGGAAATTCTCTGATGAATGCGCAGATTTGGAACAGAGTATGCTTGCTGTGGGAAAAATTTCTGCAATTCTGAATCCGGTGACATTTGCAATTATCAATCTGGGAATTGTTGCTGTTCTCTGGTTCGGCGGTATTCATGTCAATGCCGGAGCATTATCGCAAGGGGATCTGACAGCATTCACAAATTACATGACGCAAATTTTATTAGCTATGATTGCCCTTGCCAATCTGATTGTTGTACTGACGAAAGCACAGGCGTCTTCTTTGAGAGTTGCGGAAGTTCTGGAAACAGAATCGACCATGCAGGACGGCTCAGAAGAAATTAATTTAAATAATTTTAATAATCCGGAAGAGTTTGCAATTGCATTTCAGCAGGTAAGCTTTCAGTATGAAAATGCCGGGGCTTGTGCATTAACGGAGATTAATTTTGAACTCCGGCGAGGACAGACATTAGGCATTATCGGGGGGACAGGCGCAGGCAAATCCACGCTTGCAGGACTGATCTGCCGGAATTATGATGCCACAGTGGGAGAAATCCGGATTTTTGGCAAAAATATTCGGGATTATCAGTTAAATTCCCTGCATCATGCCATTGGATACGTACCGCAGAAAGCGGTCTTATTTACCGGGAGTATCGCAGAGAATTTAAAATGGGCGGATGCAGATCTTACAGAATCCAGCATGCAGAAAGTGTTGGAAATTGCCCAGGCATCAGAATTTGTGAATGCACTTCCACAAGGCGCAGCAACACATTTAGTCCAGGGCGGACGGAATCTTTCCGGCGGACAGAAACAGCGATTGACAATCGCTAGGGCATTGGCAGGCAATCCGGAAATTTTAATCCTGGACGACAGCATGAGTGCATTGGACTATGCAACAGATGCCAGATTAAGAACAGCACTCCGGGAAGAATATCCCGATATGACAAAGATCATGATTTCGCAGAGGGCAACATCACTGATGCATGCGGATTTGATTCTGGTATTGGAGGATGGTCACTGTGTTGGGATGGGAACACATGAAGCATTATTAGCATCCTGTGAAGTTTATCAGGAAATTTATCGTTCCCAGATGCAGGAAAACAAGAAAGGAGCTGAAATATAAAATCATGAAAAATATCATTTTTCGGATTTTAACTTACTGCAAGCCGTATCAGAAATATTTGATATTAACGATTCTGTGCACGCTCGCAGGCGTTTCGCTGTCCCTGGTTGTGCCTGTATTAATCGGCACGGCGGTGGATGATACCATTGGCGTACAGAATGTGAATTTTACAGGACTTGGCAGGACGGCAATCCTGTTAGCTGGGACAATTTTGCTCAGCGCCATTTTTCAATGGCTGGAAGCATTGTTTATTAACAGGCTTGCATTTGGGACGGTGAAAGATTTAAGATCAGAACTGATGGCGAAACTGGAAGAAATGCCGATCTCGTATATTGACAGCAATCCGAGGGGAGATCTGATTGCCAGAGTCATCCCAGATATTGAAATTTTATCTGATGGCTTGTTGCAAGGCTTTGCGCAGTTATTCACAGGCATTGTCACAATTCTGGGGACATTGATCCTGATGCTGACAGTTAATATCAAAATTACGGTCTTAGTTGTCATCATGACACCGTTATCACTGATTGTTGCCGGGAAAATTGCAAAATTATGTCATAGTTCATTCCAGAGACAGTCTGCATCCCGTGGAGAGATGGGCGCTTTGACGGAAGAATTTGTCGGCAATCAGAAGCTTGTCAAGGCATTTGCCTATGAACAGAGAGCCGAAGAAAGATTTGCCGTGATGAATCAGGAATTAAGCGAAGCTGGTTTAAAAGCGACATTTTTTGCATCCGTGAGCAATCCGGCAACGAGATTTGTCAATAATCTGATCTATGTGGCAGTCGGAACGGTCGGCGCACTGGGCGCTGTCGGGGCATTTCCCTGGATTGGTGTGATGAGTGTCGGCAAATTAACCAGTTTTCTGGCATTTGCCAATCAGTATACAAAGCCGTTCAATGAGATTTCCGGCGTGGTCGCTGAATTGCAGAATGCGTTTTCCTGTGCACAGAGAGTCTTTGAGGTTCTGGATGCCGATTCTGAACCGGATGACTCCGATCATGAGGTGTTAGAAACTTGCAAAGGTGAACTGGAAATCAGAAATATTAAATTTTCTTATACACCGGATAAGCCTTTGATCCGGGATTTCAGCATGCATGCCTCTGCCGGGCAGAAAATTGCGATTGTCGGAAAAACAGGCTGTGGAAAATCAACGATTATTAATTTACTATTGAGATTTTATGAAATCCAGGACGGTGAAATTTTACTGGATCATGTTTCAACAAAGCAATATACAAGAGATAGTTTGAGACAGCAGTTCGGGATGGTCTTGCAGGAAACGTGGATCTTCACCGGGACAGTTGCCGAAAATATCGCTTACAGCAAACCAGATGCCACCAGGGAAGAAATTGAACAGGCGGCGAAAGCTGTTCATGCGCATGGATTCATCAAGAGACTTCCTGAAGGCTATGATACTGTGATTTCAGATAATTCCGGCTTATCCCAGGGCCAGAAGCAATTATTGTGCATTGCAAGGATTATGCTCCGGAAACCGCCCATGCTGATCCTAGATGAAGCCACAAGCAGTATTGATCTACGGACGGAACATAGAATTCAGAGAGCATTTGAAAAGCTGATGCAGGGCAGGACAAGTTTTATCATTGCGCACAGATTGTCGACCATCCGGAATGCAGATTGGATTCTGGTCATGCAGGACGGGAACATCACGGAACAGGGAAATCATGATATGTTAATTGCGCAGAACGGCTACTATGCGGAATTGTACCAGAGTCAGTTTGCCGGATGATAAAATAATAAAATGATAAAAATTATAATCACTATTGCAATCGAAGATTTTTTATGTTATAATAAAAGTATGATAAAAATAAATTTAAATTAAAATTCAGGAGGCTTTATTAATTTATGGAAAATGCACAAGTCGCAAATTCATTGTTCCCCATTGAAATGAATTTTCATATCATTCTGGCAGTGATTGCTTTGATTGTATTCATCATTCAGTTTGTCAGATACAGAAAGTCGCATTATTTGTTATTGGCAGTCGCTTTTCCCTGTTCGCTCCTGCCTTATCTGAATCAGGAAAATCTCATGCTATTTCACGGTGTCGGCATTTTTGAATTCACTGCGCTGATTTTATCGGCAATCCTGTCTGTTACGATTGACAAAGACAAACAGTCTGCCAGAAATTCAGGAAATTCTCACAATTCCGATAATCTTGGAGAGGAGGAAATTTCATGAAGATTGTCATCCCGGACGGCGACACGCTCGCTTTGCCGGATATGCAAGAGAATATTATCAGAGAATTCTCTCGGTTCGGTGAAGTCATCTGCAACGGCACAACCAAGCCGGAAGAAGTTGTTTCCAGAATCCAGGATGCAGAAATTGTCTTATGCAACAAAACACCAATCACAAGGGAAGTCATTGCACAGTGCAGGAATTTGAAATATATTGGCTTGTTTGCTACCGGTTATAATAATATTGATTTACAGGCAACATCTGAACGAAATATTATAGTCTGCAATGCCGGGGCGTATTCGACGGAAGGTGTTGTACAGCACACATTTGCATTGCTTTTGGATCTTGCCGGCAATCTTCCGGCATATCATACATCCGTCCGGAACGGTGAATGGGAACGCAGTCCGGTATTTTCGTATTTTCCACACCCGGTTCACGAATTATACGGAAAAACATTCGCAGTGATCGGCTTCGGCAGTATCGGAAAACGTGTCGCACAAGTTGCGTCCGCATTCGGCATGAAAGTAATTGTCTATACAAGAACGATTCCGGAAGATCCTGCTATAAACTATCCAGATTATGAATTTGTCACGCAGGAGGAAGCGTTCCGGAGAGCGGATGTTCTGAGCATTCATTGTCCGTTGACAGAGCAGACAGCAAATTTTATTTCCAAAGAAACACTTGCGCTGATGAAACCAACAGCCTGTTTGATTAACACGGCAAGGGGCGGTATTGTCTGCGAACAGGATTTAGCAGATGCTCTGAATCAAGGAAAATTAGCCGGAGCTGGTCTTGATGTGCTTGTGCAAGAACCGATGTCGCCGGATACGCCATTGAAATCTGCAAAAAATTGCCTGATTACGCCGCATATTGCCTGGTCTGCGGTGGAAACAAGAGAAAGGCTTATCCGGATTGTGGTGCATAATCTGGAATGTTATCTGGACGGGAAACCTGTGAATCAGGTAAATTAAAATATTAATATAGTTATATTCTGAAAGGCTGATGTGATGAGAATGATAGATCTGAAACATAAAAAACGCATTGTGATTAAGTTAGGCACTTCCACGCTTGCGCACAAGACAGGAAAATTAAATATCCGGCGCATGACGAATTTAACCAGAGTCCTTGCGGATCTGCGGAATGCCGGACATGAGATTATTTTAGTATCTTCCGGCGCAGTCGGACTTGGTGTCGGCAAACTGAATCTAAATCAGCGTCCGAAAGATACGATTATGAAACAAGCGGCGGCGGCCGTCGGGCAGTGTGAATTAATGCATATCTATGATGAAATGTTTTCAAAATACAGCGTGACTGTGGCGCAGATTTTATTGACAAAGACAATTCTGAGTACACCGGATCGGGTCGACAATGTCCGCAATGCCGTGGATGCCCTTACATCCATGGGCGTTGTCCCGATTGTGAATGAAAATGATACCGTTGCAATTGATGAATTAGAACTGGAAATCGGCGAAAATGATTCCCTGTCCGCCATTGTGGCATCGCTTGTCAATGCAGAAGTTCTGATTATCTTATCGGATATTGACGGCTTATATTCTGACGATCCGCATAAGAACCAGAATGCAGAGATTATCTCTGTTGTGGACAGAATTGACGAGGAAATCGAACATATTGCAGGCGGTGCGGGGAGCAGTCTGGGATCCGGCGGCATGGCGACGAAAATTCAGGCGGCGAAGATTGCTACAACTGCTGGTGTGGATATGATTATCATGAACGGCAGAAATCCGGAAGACTTATACAAATTATTTGACGGCGAACAGATCGGGACATATTTTCCGGCTGTGAAAGCTTAAATAAATCATAAATATAAATAATAAAATTAATTATAAATTTAATGCGAGAGGAGAAATTTTTAATCATGAATTATATGGAAGAACTCGGACAAAATGCAAAACAGGCAAGTCATGTGATTGCAAAAGCTGGGACAGTCCTGAAAAATCAGGCGTTGCAGGCGATTTCTGATGCGTTAAGATTCCGGACAGATGAAATTATCCAGGCAAATCAGAAAGACCTGGAACTTGCTGTGAAAAACAACATGACAGCGGCAATGCAGGACAGGTTGAAATTAGATCAGAAACGAATTGAAAATATTGCCAATGCCGTTCTCAAAGTCGCTGCAATGGACGATGTAATTGGCGAAGAAGTCCGGGGGTGGGTGCGCCCGAATGGTCTCAGAATCCGGCAAGTAAGAGTCCCTATGGGCGTAATCGGCATTATTTTTGAATCCCGTCCGAATGTGACTGTGGATGCTGCTGTACTTTGTCTGAAAGCCGGAAATGCTGTCATTCTCCGGGGTGGCAAAGAAGCGATTTATTCTAATACTTGTTTGGTTGAGATCATGCGTCAGGCGCTTGTCGATACCGGACTCCCGGCTGATTGTGTCCAGTTAGTTGCCAAAACCGACCGGGAAACTGCCGCTGACATGATGCGCTTAAATGGCTATCTGGATGTATTAATTCCCCGTGGCGGCGCAGGATTAATCCAGGCTGTTGTAAAACAGGCAACTGTCCCGGTGATCGAGACCGGCGCAGGGAATTGTCATGTCTACATTGATAACAGCGCTGAACTGGATATGGCGGTTGCAATTGCGGATAATGCCAAGACACAGCGTCCTTCCGTCTGCAATGCGATTGAGACACTGCTCGTCCATGAAAAAATTGCAGAGAAATTTCTCCCGGCAATTCAGAATGCGTTTGCATCGCATGATGTGATCATTCATGGATGTGAGAAAACCAAAGAAATTCTGGGTGAATCTGTGATTCCGGCGACAGAAGAAGATTATTTCAAAGAGTATTCCAATTATGAAATTGCCATCCGGATTGTGAAAGATGTCCGGGAAGCTGTTGCACATATTTTAACATACAGCACACATCATTCTGAGTGCATTGTCACACAAAATATGCAGAATGCGGAATATTTTCTGAATTCCGTAGATTCTGCGGCTGTGTATGTCAATGCGTCCACCAGATTCACGGACGGCGAAGAATTCGGCTTCGGTGCGGAGATCGGCATTTCTACGCAGAAACTCCATGCAAGAGGTCCTATGGGATTACTTGCATTGACAACGACGCAGTACCGGATTACTGGAGACGGACAGATCCGTCGCTGATGGGAGCAGAAATTCTATGAGAACCAGAAAATTACATCCGGAATTAAAATCGCTTTTACAAAATTTGGCAGGTGATACCGAAATTCCAGATGAAGAATCCCAGGCGAGCGAAGCGTCCCGGCAGAAAGTGGATCAGATTTTGAAAAAAATCAACCAGGAACAGAGTGAATCTGTTCCAGAATCCAAGCCGGTTTACAGCAAACCGCCGAAACATAAAAAAATTCTCAAATCGCCTGTACCAGTGGAGCATTTTTCTGAAGAACCATCACAGAATCCAGCCGTCCGAATGCACGACAGGCTGTTACAGGATGCGATGCCGAAACCTGACCCGGAGCGTCGACCGAGGAATTCCGTGAATCCGGATTCCCATAAAAATTCCAGTAAAAATTTAAATAAAAAATCCGGTAAAAATTCCGGAAAAACCGGAGAACATCCGGAGCAGAAAACCACGGAGAAAAAAATTAAAAAATCTTTTCATATCCAGATCGGCGAACTGCCGCCGGATATTCCCAGAGATACCAGCGTCGCAGATCGCATCCGGGAAGAACGATTGGCACAGACGCTTGCCGCCGTTCCTCCAAAAACGCCGGAACAGCTCCGCAAAGAGCAAGTCCGGAAACGGGCGATGAAAATCCGGGAACAGATCCGGTTGCAGGAAGAACTTGCTAGGCAAGCCATCCTGTCACGAGAGATCCCGTCGCCTGAACCGGAAGAAGACATTCCGGCATGGGAAGACAAATTAGCAGAATTATCAGAGAAAAACTCTGAGAATTCCGCAGATCAGCTCCGGATTTTCAGTGATTCCGTGACAGAAATTCTCATGACACCTAAAGCGCAGGATGCAGGAGAAGCGCCGCCGGATCTCCAGTTTGATCAAACTGTTGTTCTCCAGACGGTCAGCATGAGAAAATTAGCGGAAACTCCGGAAGTCTCAGAAGTGCAGGAATCTCAAGAATCCCGGAAATTCAAGAAACTCCGGAAAAAGAAAACTAAAATTCAGAAAGCAAAAAAAACCAGAAATTTGTAGAAATAGGGGGAATCTATATGAAAATTTTAGTTGCCGGGCTTGGTCTGATCGGCGGATCTGTCTGCAAGGCAATTCACGCTTACACAGATCACAGCGTCTACGGATGGAATCGCAGTCAGGAGACACTTCGGAAAGCCTTTGCCGAACATGCGATTGACGGCATGATAATAGATCAAGATAATTTAAATTATTTAAATAATCCGGATTATCAACAATTCCGGCTGATTGTGAACTGTCTCTATCCGAATTTAGTCAGAAAATGGGTGCTTGACAGGCTTGACCAATTTGCAGAGGGGACAATTATCATGGATGTGTCGGGCGTCAAGAATGATCTCCCGGAAGAATTGACAAGAATCTGTGCGGGAAAAAATATTTTCTATCTCAGCACACATCCTATGGCAGGGAAAGAACGTGCCGGATATGATGTATCCGATGAGGGACTGTTCCAGGGAGCGAATTTTATCATGACGCCGGTGGAGCGTACGCCGAAACATGCCATTGCCGAAGTGCAGAATTTTGCACATCAGATCGGATTCCGGAGATTTGTCATCACCACGCCGGAAATGCACGACAGAATGATTGCTTACACATCCCAGCTTGCGCATGTCGTTTCCAGTGCCTACGTCCAGAGTCCCGTGCTTGAACTGGAAAGCGGTTTTTCCGGGGGGAGTTTCCATGATATGACAAGAGTGGCGACCATGAATCCGGACATGTGGACGGATTTGTTCATGGAAAACCGGACGAGTCTGCTCCAGGAACTGGAAATTCTCATGGCGAATTTGCAGAATTACAAAGACGCATTAGACCAGAATGACCGGAATGCAGTCTATGAACTGATCCGCACGGGGAGGACTTGCAAAGAGCAGAATTTACAGAATCGCCGGAATGCGCCGGCTGTGATTGATCTGAGAAATAAAAAAATTTAAAAAATTTCAAAAAAATACTTGACAAATTTTTTGAGATATGCTATAATAACAAAGTCGTATTCTAAAGACAGCCGGTGATAATTTTATAATTATCATAAATCCGACCGAGGAGTATTTATTGAGATTAGTTTAAATTAATTTTTAAATATAATTACAAGACTTCTCTGCTCTCCTGTGCTGTTTTTGTCCGGGGGAGCTTTTTTTGAATGCGATTCCAGAATTTTATTACCGGAGGTGAAATTTTATGCCAAGTGAAAAGATTCTTGCATCCAAGCAGGCTAGAGTTGCGGAACTGTCTGAACTGCTCAAAAAAAGCGTTGCTGTTGTTCTCGTTGATTACAAGGGCATTACTGTGGAACAGGATACACAGCTCAGAAAGGAACTCCGTGAGGCTGGCATTCAGTATTTTGTTGAGAAGAACACCATGCTCAAACGTGCATTCAATGAAAACGGTGTAACGGATTTTGATGATGTTCTCAACGGTACAACAGCAATTGCTGTTTCTGAAAACGATCAGACAGCCGCTGCACGTATTCTCGGTGAATTCGCTGAAAAGTCCGAGACTTTCAAGCTCAAAGCTGGTTCTGTTGAGGGTGAATATTTCGACGAAACCAAGATCATGGCGCTGTCCAAGATTCCGTCCAAGGATGTTCTGCTTGCTCAGCTCGTTGGTTCTCTGCAAGGCCCGATTCAGAAGCTTGCTGCTCTGCTCAAAGCTGTTGCAGAAAAGGACAGCGAACAGGAAGCCGCATAAGTTTCCAGGATTGCGATTCCATGCCGGGCTTGCAGCATAAAAATTTACAAGTCATCGTTATTTTAAATTTAAATTATTTTTTTGAAAAGGAGATTTTTAATCATGGCATCTGAGAAAACACAGAAGTTTATTGAAGATATTAAAGCACTTACTGTTCTGGAACTCGCAGAACTCGTTGATGCAATTCAGGAAGAATTCGGCGTAACAGCAGCCGTTGCAGCTGCTCCGTCTGGTCCGGCAGCAGCCGTAGAAGAAAAGACAGAATTCGACGTAGTTCTGGCATCTTTCGGCGATAAGAAAATGGGCGTTATCAAGGCTGCTAAGGACATTCTCGGTCTTGGTCTGAAAGAGGCTAAGGAAGTTGTTGAAAGCGCTCCGAAGACAATCAAAGAGGGCGTTTCCAAGGCAGAGGCTGAAGAACTCAAGGCTAAGTTTGAAGAAGTCGGCGCAACAATCGAAATCAAGTAAGATTTCCCGGAATTTTTTTAAAAAATCAAACTGCTCTCTGTGTGATTGCACGAGGGCAGTTTTTATATTTTTACTAAAATAGTTTAAATTATAAAAATAACTGCGATAACAGCAGGATTCCAGCGCCAGGAATTCCAAAAATGCTACATGTCAGCAGGTTTGTCAGATTCAGTTCCGGAGAAAATCCGATCCGTTCGCCGAAGAAATGTAACAGGAACAGAACGCACAAGCCGGTACTGCTTCCAAGCAGGAATGTCCGGATTTTTTTGGGATGGCACAGATAAAAAATAAAAAGACTCAGGATTCCGGCGCACCAGAGAATCCAGTAAAAATAATTTCTAAGAAAATCAAGCATTGTGATTCCTGCTTTCGGATTTTAAAATTTTACAGCATGATGTACGCAATGGCGATTAATAATTCCAGGTCTGCGCCCTCCTTGTAGAGTAAGTACAGCAGGGCAAGCAGGGCAAGTTTTTCGCCGTCCCATTCCGTCAGGATTTTCCGCAGATCCTCCGGGAATGGGAGCTGTAATCCGGAATTCGGACGGATTCCCGATCCTGATCCGGTTTCCTGATAATTCCGTCCGGGTGGATGTGCTGGGGGCTGAACAGATTCCGGTGGCATCTGCGGCACGGCACGTCTCTGCATTTCCCTGGAACGCCGGATGGCATCCTGCCGCATTGCGTCAAAACTCTGTTGTGGGTAACGTGCCATGCAAGTCATCTCCTGAATTTTTGATAATAATATTTAGATACTATTTAAATAATATGAAATTGCTGATGAAATTATGATAATAGATTCTGTAGGATGCCCGTTTGTTGTAAATTTTTAAAGAGTCCCCATAACTGGAGAAGCTTCACGGCGTTGTCAATCTTGTTCCGGCGTTGTTGCCGCAGATGTGGGCGCAGGGCAAGTAGGAGCGCCATGTTCTTATCCGGCTTTTTGTTCTGATTGAGCAACTCGCCGGCTTTCATAAGAATTTCGGGACTGAGGAAATTAATATTATTATTGCTGTTAGTATTGCTATTATGATGATCCGGCAAATCCTGAGAATTTTGAGAATTCTCAGGATGTGTTATATTATTATCTTTCAGCATTTCGGCAAGTTCGGAAACCTGTTTCATGGTCTCCGGATCGGCTAACAATTCCTGCATTTTGCCGAGCAGATCCTCCATTACTGACCGCCTGTCAGTTTCTGATAGAGCGCCTTTGCCTGTGGTGTGCTCATGAGTTTCTCTACCATCTGGGGATTTTTGATCGCCTGTTGAAATTTTGCTGCCTCTGCCTGGTTCATGTTCTTGATGGCATTGTCAAATTTTCCCGCTTTCAGTTCTTGTTCCAACTGTTGCGCCGGAACGCCTAATTTCCGGCTGACCGCCTGGAGCAGTCCGTTAAGATTCTCAGGATTCTGCAAATTTGGATTTGCCATAAAAAAGCACCATTCTTTCTGTAAAATTTTCTCAAACTGTATTGTATTTTTTTACAGTTTGTGGTATAATAAATTGATGAGTTGATTCCTGGAGTCATTTAAAATATTTTAAAATATTTTTTATAAAATATTTTTAATTTTTAATTTTTAAAATCAAATCAGGAGGAATTTGCTATGAAGATTGTTGTAATGTCCGACACGCATGGCGCTGCGGATCATCTGATTGAGGTGACAAGGCTCCATCAGGATGCAGATATGTTCATTCATCTCGGAGACGGCGAGAAAGATTTGTACTATCTGTTCTCAAATTATCCGCAACTGGAACAGAAAACCTATGTGCTCAAAGGCAACTGTGATTATGGAATTCTGTCGCAGGCGCTGAGAACTCTGCATCTGAAATTGCCATATGATCACAAAATTTTTGCGGCGCACGGAGATTTTTATCGTGTCAAATACAGCACAGACCGGATCATTCACGAAGCGAAAGAACATGAGGCGGATATTCTGCTTTATGGACATACACATGTTGTGGAATGCCGTTATGAAGACGGTTTATACATCATCAATCCGGGAAGTCTGGGAATGCCGAGATTTGACAGAAACTACAGTTATGCGCTCCTGGATATTTCACAGCAGGGAATTCTAGCGAATATTGCATATTTATAATTTTAATATAATTTTAAAATTAAAAATTAATTTTATTTTTTCAGCCCCGTATAGTATATGCAGAATGTGCTGAAAAATTTCCGGTCTGGGGGTGATAATTTGTTTAGAAAAAATCAGAAGGAACGCTATCTGCTTGCATTCGGTCTGGGGTTTCTCAGTCTGGCAGTTGTCCTGCTGCCCCTGTTAATCATGGATCAGGGATATTTTATTTATTATGGCGATTTTGTCTCACAGCAGTTGCCGTTTTATCAGCACGCAAATGAAATTGTCCGCAATGGCGGTTTGCTTGGCTGGGACTGGGGCACGGATCTGGGGAGCAGTTTCATGGGATCTTATGCGTTCTATCTGACGGGAAGTCCGTTTTTCTGGATTACAGTCCTGCTCCCGGAAGACTGGATTCTGTATGCGATTCCCTGGTTATTGTGTCTCAAACATGGGATTGCTTCATTGGCGGCATACGGATATATCCGGTATTTCGTGAAGAATCAGAATATTGCTGTAATCGGCGGACTGCTCTACGCATTTTCGGGATTTCAGATTTTTAATATCTTTTTTAATCATTTCCAGGATGTGACAGCATTCTTCCCGTTTATGCTGATTGCCATGGAAGAATTTCTGAGAAATCACCGGAAAGGCTGTTTTGCGCTGAGTGTCACTTTCATGGCGATTCTGAATTATTTCTTCTTTGCCGGGCAGGCAATCTTTTTAATTCTCTATTTTCTGGTCAGGTTATGTGTCGGAAATATAAAAATTACCTGGATTGCATTTTTTCAACTGGTACTCGAAGCCATTCTTGGCGTGTGCATTGCCTGCGTGGTTCTGCTTCCGGCGGCGCAGGCAGTCCTGGAAAACAGCCGTGTTTCAGAATATTTAACCGGACAAGATATGATTCTTTATTCTGACCGAACGAAAATTCCTCGGATGATCCAGAGTTTTTTCATGATTCCTGATCCACCGGCAAGGGCGAATCTGTTTCAGAGCGACAAGTCAAAATGGGCATCCATCGGGGGTTATCTGCCATTGTTCTCTATGACCGGTGTCATTGCATTTTTCCGGAAGAAGCCGAAACACTGGGCAAACATTTTTATTGCTGTCTGTATTCTATGCGCATTTGTCCCGGTTCTCAACAGTATGTTCTACATGTTAAATGCGGCATATTATGCAAGGTGGTATTATATGCCCATTCTGGTGATGGCAATGATGACGGCATATGCGCTCGATCATGCAGAATTATACACCGAATGGAAAACCGGTTTACAGATCTGCACGGGCGTTCTGTGCGTGTATGCAGTGATTTTTATTTTGCCGGTCAAAGAAAATGATGAACTGAAATTTTTCAGATTTGCAAGCATTCCGGAATATTTTCTGATTGCGTTTGTCGTGAGTCTTCTTTGTTTGCTTGGTACATGGTATCTTTACATACTCCGGAAAGAAAAACAGGATTTTCAGAAAAAAGCATTGATTCTCACTACAATGGCATGTGTCGCCTGCACTTGTACAATTGTCTGGTTTGGAAAAGTCATCGGCACAGATGCAGAAAGTTACATCCGGACAGGAATTCACGGGAAAGAGAATTTAAGTATTTCTTATGAAACAAATTCAGATCAGAAATCGGATTATTTCCGGATTGATATTTCTGAAAATTATGATAATTATCCCATGTTTTGGGGATTATCCAGTATGCGCTGTTTTCAGAGTGTTGTCAGTCCGTCCATTATGGAATTCTATGACGGCATCGGGATTACCAGAGATGTGGCATCCCGTGCGGACACCGGACATTACACGCTCCGGGGCTTATTTTCCGTGAAATATTATTTCGAGAAGATTCCAGATTCTGAAATTTCTGAAATTTCTGAAAATCCGGAATATATCAGTGTCCTTCCTGGTTTTGTCTATGACCGGACGGAGAATGATTTTATTATTTATAAAAATAATGCTTATATTCCGATGGGTTTCACGTATCAGAATTATATCACGGAAGACATGCTTGCGGAATCTGTCAATGATGAAAAAAATTCAAAAAACGCAGACAAAAAAAAGCAATCGATCCGGGAAAAACTACTGATTCATGCACTGATCCTTGATTCAGAACAGGCGCAGAAATATTCTGATATTCTGAAAGTGTATTCCATTCCGGAAGAATCGGAGCTGAACCGGCAGACTTATCTGGATGCCTGTGCGCAACATGCAAAGCAGGCTTGTGAGAATTTTAGGTATGATTCTCACGGTTTTTCCGCAGAAATTACTTTGAAAGAACCAAAATTGGTATTTTTCAGCGTTCCCTATGATTCCGGCTGGTGTGCGCAGGTGAATCAGAAGCCTGTGGATGTTGAAAAAGTCAGCGGTGGATTTCTGGCAATCCGGTGTGAAGCAGGAGAAAATCAGATTACATTTTCTTATGAACTGCCCGGACTGAAAACCGGCGGTTTCATCACAATTCTGGGGATTGCCGGACTTCTGATTTATTTGTTGATTTTCCGGAAGAAGCATTCTGCATCCAAAGCCGGAACTGGAAGCAGTACAATTCCGGAGCAGTATCTTTCGGCGGCTGGCGTCCGGGCATCGAGGGCATACCTGAATTATCTGAGAAATACAGATCATATTAATATTCACGAAAGAGAGGAAAATCATGATGAATACAGAGCATTTGAACGAGACAACACTTCACAGTGAGGAAATTTTCAACGGCAGGATTATTCATGTGGAACGTGACTCCGTGCAGCTGGAAGATCAGACGCAGGCATTCCGGGAAGTTGTACGGCATCCCGGCGGCGTGTGCATCCTGGCATTAACGGATCAGGATGAAATTCTGCTTGTGAAACAGTTCCGCTATCCGCATTCGACCGTGACAACGGAAATTCCGGCAGGAAAACTGGAATACGGCGAAGATCATGAAGCCTGTGGCAGACGGGAACTTCTGGAAGAATGCGGTTGTACGGCAAATTCTTTCACGTATCTGGGGAATCTGTTCCCGACACCTGCTTATTGCAGTGAAGTGATCCACATGTATCTTGCGCAGGATCTTGTATTCAGCCGGCAGTCCCTGGATGAAGATGAATTCCTGGATGTGGAGAGAATGCCGTTTGAGACGGCGCTGTCGAAAGTCCTGGACAATCAGTTCCCGGATGCAAAGACACAGATTGCAATTCTGAAATATGCAGTGATCCGGAATCAGAAATGATAAATAAATTTAAAATATTTAGAATAAAAAAAGGAACGGCGAAAGCCGTTCCTGCATAAATTAAATATGGTGCGATGATGCCGTTACATTGCAGGGCAATCGCAGTCCGGAACAGAAGGCTCTTGATTTTCTGTTTCAAGTTCCATCAATGTGAGCTGTTTCTCATACGCTTCCAGAATGCTGTCCTCAATCAGTTTTCTTGCCTCTGCCTGAATCGGATGTACAATGTCCCGGAACGTGCCGTTATCATCCCGGCGGCTCGGCATTGCGACAAACAGTCTTGTTTCGCCCTGTACAATCTTGATGTCGTGCACGGCAAGCATCTGATCAATTGTAATGGAAACGACCGCACGAAGTCTTCCCTCTGTCATGATTTTGCGGATTTTAATGTCTGTGATCTGCATAAATTCTTTTTCCTCCTTAGTATTGTTTCGACATTAGAAATACACTGTTTTATTTTTAAATTTTTTCATTTCTGGTATAGCCCGGCATAAGCCGGAGAATACTATATTATTCAGAAAAAAACAGTGTATCAGTATTATAACTGCTAAATATGTAATTTTTAATAAGAAATTAGGTGTATTTTATGAACAAATCAATTTTAGATCAAAAAAAACACATTCATATGATCGGAATCGGCGGTTCCGGTATGTATCCTCTTGCACAGATCCTCCACGCAAAAGGATTTTATGTAACCGGTTCTGATAACAATGAAACAGACACACTTCAGGCTGTCCGGAATATGGGGATTCCTGTCACATTGGGACAGAAAGCGGAAAATATTCAGGGGGCGGATCTGATTGTCCACACGGCGGCAATCATGGCGGACAATCCGGAGCTGATTGCAGCAAAGAATTCCGGCGTTCCGGTTCTTGAACGGAGTGAACTACTGGGCATTGTCAGCAGTTGGTATCCGAATGCTGTCTGTGTTTCCGGTACACATGGGAAGACGACCACAACAGCAATGCTTGCGCAGATTCTCTACACGGCAAAGATTGACCTGTCAGCGTTTATCGGCGGAAAGCTCCCCTGTATCGGCGGCAGCGGCTGTGCCGGATCCAGTGATATTTTTGTGTGTGAATCCTGTGAATTCGTCGATACGTTCCTGAAATTATACCCGGATATTGCGATTATTTTAAATATTGATGCCGATCATCTGGACTATTTCAAGACAGTGGATAATATTATCCGGTCATTTCACAAGTTCTGTGAGCTGACATCCCGGACGATTCTTTACAACGGCGATGATGAAAACACTTGCCGGGCAGTTGCCGGAATTACAGACAAAGAATTCATATCTTTTGGCTATGGAGAAGAAAATCAGTTCCGTGCCGTTGAAATTTCCCATACAGGCACACAGACGGCATACACAGTCATGAAATCCGGTGAAATCCTGGGAAGGATTACACTACAAGTTCCTGGTGAGCATAATATTTTAAATTCTCTTGCGGCAGTGGCGGCTTGTGATCTTTTGGGGATTCCGTTTGCATCTGTTGCACAGGGACTTGCAGAATTCCGTGGTGCAGGCAGAAGATTTGAAATCAAAGCCCAAATTAATGGGATTACAATTGCAGATGATTATGCACATCATCCTACGGAACTGACGGCAACGCTCCGGGCTGCAAAACAAATGAATTACAATCGGATTATTGCTGTATTTCAGCCGTTCACATTCTCCCGGACGGTGCAGCATCTGGAAGAATTCGCACGGTCTCTGGAAATTGCAGATCTTGCCGTTCTTACGGATATTATGGGATCTCGTGAAAAGAACACATATCAGATTTACACGAGAAATCTTGCCGAGATCATGCACAATGCGGTTTATTTTCCGCAGGATGAACAGGCAGAATATACGGATGAGAGAAAATATCAGAATTTTGAAGATGTCTGCCATTATGTTCTGGAAAACGCAAAGCCGGGGGATCTGGTTCTGACAATGGGCTGTGGTGATGTCAACAAAATTGCAGCAATGCTTGTCAGACAGTTGACAGAAATACACGGAAAACAGGAGGAAACGGCATGAAACATGTGAATGAACAGAAATCCAATGAAATTCTGGAATTTATCCGGGCATATATCCGGGAGAACGGCATTTCTCCGTCCGTCCGGGAAATCTGTGCAGGGACGAATACAATTTCCACATCCACTGTGCACAGATATCTGCACAAATTGAAAGAAGACGGCAAAATTCATATGAACCAGGGAAAGAACCGGACAATTGTAATGTCAGAAAAACGAGGGATTCCTGTGATTCATGACATGCAGGATTTTTTAGAAATGAAAAATCCGGAAAATGCGTTGAATTATTTTGACAGTGCCTGTCTTACCGGAGAAAATTATCTGATTGCCTGCTGTCAGAAAGATCTGGAAACATTACAGATTCACAAAGGGGATTTTCTCCTGACAGAACACTCAGAACAGGGCGAATATCTGGTGATTCTGGATGAAACCGGCGAAATTTCCGTGACACACCGGAAAGAATTCCGTTCCGGTCAGATTCTGGGATCTCTGGTGATGATGGTACGGAAATTTGCAGAAATTCCAAGATAATAAAGATACAGAAATCAACATACAGAAGCGAGGAATTGTCATGCACAGAATAAAAGTCATGATCTGCGGAAAAGAATATTCCATGCAGACAAAGGAAAAACCGGACTATGTCTACGGACTTGCCAGAACACTGGAGGCAAAAATTACAGATTCCATGGACAAGATGAAGGTTTCTCAGTATAATGCGGCAGTGATGGCGGCATTGTCCGTTCTGGATGATCTACAGAAAGCAAACGCACAGATTCAGGAAATTTCAGATCAGATGAAGCTTTATGTGGATGAAGCGGGACAAGCCCGGATCGAACGTGACACGGCGATGAAAGAGATCCGTTTGCTTCGAGCCAGGGTGGAACAGCTTGAAATGGCAGAAAAGCAGAAAAATTTGAAAAATCTGAAAAATTCGAATTCTGTAAAGAATGCGAAACAGCAGAATTCATCTGATTGAAAAGAAAATTAGAAAATTATGAAAAAATTAATCAAAAAACCGGAGATTCTTGCTCCGGCAGGCAGCCCAGAAACCGTCCTGGCGGCGCTCCGGTGTGGTGCGAATGCGGTCTATGTCGGCGCAGGTTATTCCGCCCGAAATGATTCCGTGAATTTCACGCTCTCACAATTGCAGCAGGCGGCGGATCTATGCCATCTGTATCATGCAAAGTTACATCTTGCCGTAAATACACTGCTGACAGACCGGGAATTCCCGGAATTTGCTGAATTCTTAAAAAATGCCGTGCGGTGCGGGATTGACGCTTGTATTGTCCAGGATCTGGGAATTTTAGATTATATTCATGAAACTGTTCCGGATTTGCCGTTACATGGTTCGACACAGATGAGCATCCACACGCCGCAGGGTGCGCTGCAGGCAAGGGAGCTGGGCTGTTCCCGGATCGTTCTGGCAAGGGAGCTGTCCTGCGATCAGATCCGGGAAATTGCAGAATTGCCAGTTGAAACAGAAGTATTTGTGCATGGTGCGCTGTGTATGTCCGTATCCGGACAATGTAGTTTTTCAGCAATTGCCGGGGGACGCAGTGCTAACCGGGGACAATGTGCGCAGGCTTGCCGTCTTCCCTGGCGGACACCGTCCGGAGAAAATCCGGCGGCGCTGTCTCTGAAAGATCTCACACTTGTGGAACATGTGAAAACATTGCAGGCAATGGGTGTGGATTCGTTCAAGATTGAGGGTCGACTTAAACGTCCGGAATACGTTGCCGCCGCTGTGACGGCGTTCCGGATGGCGCTTGACGGCAGACAACCAGATCTGAAATTATTGGAATCCGTTTTTTCCCGGAATGGTTTCACGGACGGATATTTCACGGATAAAAAACAAAATATGTTTGGATTCCGCCGGAAAGAAGATGTGCTTGCCGGTCAGCAGGTCTTTTGCGAAATCCGGGAAACTTACCGAAATCCCCGAAAAATTACGGATCTGGATTTTGATCTGGAATTGAAAGCCGGCACGCCTGCCGTTCTGCAGGTTTCAGATCAGGATGGGAATCACGTTTCTATTTTCGGAAAAATTCCGGAAATCGCACAAAATGCTCCTTTGCGAGCGGAAACGGCTGAGAAATATTTCCGGAAACTGGGCAATACCATCTATGAATTCCATAGCATACAATTTCAGAATCCAGACGGATTAACGCTTTCTGCGTCGGATTGCAATGCTATGCGCCGGGAAGCTGTTGAAAAATTAAATCACATCCGGCAAAAAAAGATTAATTATCAGATCCGGGAAAATTCTGAAAATTCAAAAAAATTAGAAAATTCAGAAGATTCTGAAAATTTCCAGATTCCCCGGAAACGTCTGCATGTCCGGACAATGGAACAATTCCGGGCAGTCCGGGAATCAGAATCAGAATTCATTCTGTGTGTGCCGATGAATCTGGCAGAAAAGCTTACACCGGAACAGGATATTCCGGTTTGGGTGGAAGCGCCCCGGATTATTCAGAATGAAAAGAATTATCAGATCAGATTAGAAAGTCTATTCGCAAAGGGATTTCGGGATTTGCTCTGTCATAATCTGGCAGACATCCGGATTGGTCGGCGAATTGGATTCACTCTGCACGGTGGTTTCGGATTGAACTGCACGAATTCCCGGACAGCACGGTCTTTGGTCAGACAGGGATTGCAGGATGTGGCATTATCTTATGAACTGCGTTCCCGGACAATCCAGGAAATGCGCCGGGAGATTCCCTGTAATTGCAGTGCGTATCTGTATGGCAGAATTCCCATGATGTTACTGAGAATTTGCCCCATCCGGGCACAGGAAAAGAAATGCCGGCATCACAGAAACTGTATGCTGACGGACAGGACAGGACGAAAATTTCCGTTATTCTGCAATCCGGATTATCTGGAATTGCTGAACGCAGAAATATTATTTCTTGGCGATAAACTGGAATATTTTGAAAATTTGAGCTATTGGGATCTGTATTTTACAGATGAAACACCCGAACAGCTTCGGGAAATAGTGCAGATGTATGCTTCTAATCATTCTAATTATTTTAATAAAAATTATACAAGAGGATTGTATTTCAAAGGAGGCCTGCGCTGATGCAGTTGTATTTTAAAAAATTAAAAGAATCCGCAATTCTGCCAATACGTGCCACAAGAGATAGCGCTGGGGCGGATCTGTTTGCTTGTCTGGAACAGCCTGTGACAGTTCTGGCAGGGGAAACGGTGATGATTCCGTTAGGAATCGCCGCACAGCCGTCGGATTCCAAAATTGTCATGCTGATTTTTCCCCGTTCCGGACTGGCGTCCCGGTATGGGATTACGCTTGCGAATGCCGTTGGTGTGGTTGACAGCGATTATCGGGGTGAATGGATGATTCCTCTGCATAATATCAGCCGGGAAGATTTCACGGTCACGCACGGTATGCGGATTGCGCAGGTAGTTGTTACGCCGGTGCTGTTCCCGGAAATTGTCGAAACAGATCGAATTAACGAAACCCAACGGGGCACGTCCGGTTTTGGTTCAAGCGGATTATAAATAGTTAAAATTTAAATCAAAAGAAGGTGAAAGAAATGCCGCAAGGTATTCTGAAAGGGACGCTCATGTTTGCGATTCTGCTTGCTGCTGTAATTCTGGGGAGTCTGATCGGTGATTTTGCCAGGACGATCGGCGGCATTGAATGGATCGGACGGACGTTCGAGGTCGGTATTCCTACATTTAGCCTGAATCTGAAAGTGTTTATCATTACACTTGGTTTTCAGGTGCATGTCAGCGTGGCTGAAATTGTGATGATTCTGATCGGGATTCTGACTTATCCGAAAGTTGCAAAAATTCTGTTTGCATAATAGAATTTTTGATTTTGCGGAATTGCCGGATACAGAAAATTGATAGAAATTATTGGAAATCACTTGTTTCCTGGACAGAAACATGTTATAATAGAATAGAATAAAGAGAATGAAATATTTAAAAAAATAAATCATTTTGAGGATAGATTTTCAGAACAGAATCAGAATAAAATTAGAATAAAGAAGGAGAAAACACAGTCATGTTTACCAAAGATATTGGCGTTGACCTGGGTACAGCAAATACGCTTGTCTATCTGCGTGGGAAAGGAATTGTCCTGCGTGAACCGTCCGTTGTGGCGGTCAATACCCGGACGGAAAAAGCTCGTTATGTCGGCAAGGATGCCAAGCAGATCATCGGACGGACGCCCGGTTCCATTGTCGCCGTCAGACCGCTCCGGGAGGGTGTCATTGCGGATTTTGATCTGGCGGTTACTATGCTCCAGGAATTTATCCGCAAAGCACTGAAAGGACATATTTTTACAAAAGCAAGAGTGATTATCTGCATTCCGTCTGGTGTTACTTCTGTGGAACGGAATGCCGTCCGGGAAGCCGCCGAAAGTGCAGGCGTCCGGCAGGTGTTCATTATTGAAGAACCTATGGCGGCGGCAATTGGTGCTGGTCTTCCCACGACAGAACCCACAGGGAGCATGATTGTGGATATCGGCGGCGGCACAAGCGAAGTCGCTGTCGTCTCCATGGGAGGCATTGTCAGTTCTCAATCCGTCAAATGTGCCGGGGATGCGTTTGATACGGCGATTATGAATTTTATCAAGAAAAAATATAATTTATTGATTGGCGAACGGACGGCAGAACATGTCAAATTAACAATTGGTTCAGCATTCCCGGATGAAACAGAAGATTCCATGGAAATCAAGGGCAGGAATCTGCTGAACGGTCTGCCGGAGAATGTAACAGTTTCTTCGGCAGAAATCCGGGATGCAATGATCGAACCGTTGTCCAGGATTCTGGATGCCATCAAGTCGACTCTGGAAAAAACGCCGCCGGAACTCTCTGCGGATATTATTGACCAGGGGATTACGCTTGCCGGAGGCGGTGCATTATTGAAGGGACTTGACAAGCTCATCAGCCGGGAAACAGGAATCCCGGTTTATATTGCGGAATATCCGCTTGACTGTGTCGCTGAGGGTGCAGGGAAAGTTCTTGAAAATATGGAAAAATATCAGGATACCCTTGTCGAATATCTGAAATATTATGAAAAATAAATGCAACAGAAATCCGGGTGAAAGTAAATTATGATTCATTTTTTCAAAAGTATCCGGTTCAGGATCATGCTCTGTCTGCTTGCGCTCCTGACCGGGGTCATGGTCTATGCCGTGTTTATCGGAGGGTATACCATCAGTGCTGTGGGTCTGTTCAAGACCATTACAGCACCATTGCAGAATTTATCCAATGCGATTTCTGAACGTGTGGAATACGGACTGGATTTATATCGCAATGCAGAAAATTATTATCAGGAAAACAGGGAACTGCGGCAGGAGATTAATAAAATTCACACACAGCTTGCGGATTATGAAGAAACAAAAGCAGAACTGGAACGGCTGGAGGCTTTTATCGGCATTAAAGAAAAACACAGCGATTATTCTATGACAGCGCCGTTTGATGTGATTGGTTATGTGGCAAATGATATTTATTTGTCGTTTATGATTGACGGCGGATCGGAAGACGGCATTAGTTTGTATGATACGGTTGTGAGTGATTTGGGGCTTGTCGGTGTGATTACAGAATTGAGTGAGCATGTTTCGACTGTCACAACGATTCTGTCTCCGGAGCTGTCCGTGGCGGCATGTACCAGTTCTTCCCGAGAAAAGGGGGTCCTGACCGGGAGCGTGGCGCTTGCGTCAGAGGGACTTTGTAAACTGGAATATCTTGAGAAAGATACGGATCTGAAAAAAGAAAAGATTATTCTGACAACAGGAGAAAATGGCTTATTTCCAGGTGGTTATGTCATCGGTTACGTCAAGGATGTGGCAATGGATGATAAAGGACTGACGGCGTATGCGTCCATAGAACCGGCATCAGATCTGAAAAATCTCAGCATGGTGGTTGTGATTACGGATTTCAACGGAAAGGCGGAACATATAGATGCAGAATCGTAAACATCAGAAAAGGAGTTATGCCGTTTTGCAGACAATTCAGTGGATCTTGTTTGCAGGACTGATTCTGCTGTGTTATTTGTTTGAGACATCGGGGAGTTATCACAAGCCGCTTGTGCTGATTCCGGCTGCGTTGTGTATTGCATCCCATACAGGAGAAATCCAGGCAATGACGGTCGGCGCTGTCTGCGGATTGCTGCTGGATCTGGCATGTGGAAAATTACCGGGCTGTAATGCCATATTATTGGTAATCTTCTGTGTGATGGTGTCGTTATTATATCGTTATTTATTAAAACAGAAATTACTGAACATGCTGTTTTTGATTACCATCTGTGTTTTCGTACAGGGATTTGTAGATTATGTATTTTATTATGCGATCTGGAATTATCCGGATGTGGAGCTGATTTTGGAAAATGTCATCATTCCTTGTGGTATTATGACCATTATTTCCGGGATTGTGTTTTATTTTGTGGTGAAAAAAATTGCAGAGTCCTGCCAGAGCCACAGAATCCAGAAACTGGAAAAGATGAATCCGTTTTCAGATCTGGATTAAAATTATGATTTGTTATTATTAAGGACTATAGTTATGATGAGAGATACTTTGGATTATGTCAAAATTCTGCTTTCTGTGCTGCTTGTTCTGGCATGTACCAGCTTTTGTGCCGTCCGGCTGATGAAAATTCAGGTGGTAGAATCTCAGAATTATCAGAAAGATGTTTCTACACAGAGCAGCTATATCCAGAAAATCCCTGCTACCCGTGGGGAAATTATTGATGCCGCCGGCAATGTTTTAATTGGCAATCATGTGACATATGCGGTCATGATTGATGAGGCAAATTTTCCGTCAGATTACCAGAAAGCTAATGAAATTTTATTAAGATTGCTACAAATTCTCTCCGATGCCGAAGTCGAATGGGAGGATACGCTCCCGATTTCGCTTAATGCGCCGTATCGTTTCCGGATGGATGCATCAGAAGAAGAATTATCCCGGATGAAAGAAATGATCCATGTCAATGCTTATGCCACAGCGGAAAACTGTATGGATGTGCTGTTTGAGAATTTTGAGATCTCAGAATCGTACACGCCCCGGCAAAGACGCATGATTGCCGGGTTGCGTTATGCCATGCTTCAGTATGATTTTTCACTGTCCAATCAGTTTCAGGTTGCGGAGGAACTGCCTATGGATGTTGTCACGGAGCTTTCGCAGTTATCCATGCAGCTGCAGGGTGTTGTGATTTCTCAGATTCCGGAACGGCGGATTGAAATCGGAGATGTCATTCCGCATGAAATCGGCATGACAGGTCCTATCTATGCCGAAAATGCCGAAGAATACAAGGAGAAAGGCTATTCTATGGATGCCATTGTCGGTATCAGCGGCATTGAAAAAGCAATGGAAGATGAATTACAAGGCAAAGAGGGCACAAGAAAGATTACGTTTGAAAAAGGCGAATTAATCTCGGATGAGATGACAGAACCTGTCATTTGCGGCAACACGGTGAAATTAACAATCAATAGCGAATTCCAGAGAGGTTTGCAGGAGATTCTTGAGAAGTTTCTGAAAGATTTCGAGGGATATAACATGAAAAAGGATGAGGACGGCAGTAAAATCAATAATGGTGCATTAGTCGTGCTGGATGCAAAAACAGGAGCTGTCCTCGGAGAAGCGACTGCACCGAGTTATGATCTGAAATTCTATTCAGAAAATTACGAAGAATTATTGAATGATTCCGGACAGCCGTTGTTCAACCGTGCTACGATGGGGTTATACCGTCCGGGGTCGACATTCAAGACGATTACCGCAACTGCCGGACTCAATGAGGGGATTGTCACGGGAGATACTACGTTCTTTTGCGGACAGACATATCAATATTATGATGTGACATACAGTTGTACAGGGTATCACCGGAATATTGCCGTTTCTAGAGCTTTAATGGTCTCCTGCAACTCGTATTTCTATGAACTGGCGAGAATGCTGAATATTGATAAAATTGTAGAATATGCCAATTATTACGGGATCGGACAGAATACTGGCATTGAGACAAGGGATTCTGCCGGTTATATGGCAACGCCTGCAAAATATCAGGAATTAGGCATAGAATGGACAGCCGGACAGGTTCTGCAAGCCGGCATTGGCAACGGCGAAACGATGGTGACACCGTTACAGCTTGCCTGCGTTGCGAATACCATTGCAAATGAGGGCGTTCGTTATGAGCCATATTTAATTGACAGTATCTGGGATTACAGTCAGAAAAAGTGTGTCAGAAAGACAAAACCGACAGTAGCATCCCGGATTGATGTGGATTCCGATTCTGTTTATGAAACAATTGAACATGGTATGATCCTGGCATCCGGGAACGGTTTCCCATCGAAGTATTCCCTCCGGAATCTCGGCTATGATGTCGCCATTAAGACCGGTACACCACAGTCAGACAGTCATTATCAGGATTCTGTTTTTATTGGTTATGCGCCGGCAGATGATCCGGAAATCGCTTTTGCCGGTGTGGTTGAAGGCGGAGAATATTCCAAGTATATGATCCGTTCTATTCTGGAATTATATGAAGAAATTTACAAAACAGATCCTGATGAAACGGATTCTACGGAGGCAGAGACAAGGAAGCCGAAAAAAAATTAATTTTTATTTTAAATCATTTAAAATAATTCGTGGAAATCCATAGTTTTTCACCGTTGAAATTTACTAGTTTTCACAAAATTCCGGGAGAACCCAGAAATAAATTTGACAAAATTTCTATTTGTGTTATAATAATAATAGGTTGTTTTTTTCTTATTTTTTCAGAAATTTTTTTTCAGAAAGGAGATTTTGCATTGGCTGAACTGAAGTTAAAAGATCCGAAACTGATTGCCATTACCTCCGGTAAAGGTGGTACAGGAAAATCTTCCATCAGTTACGGTATCGGCTACACACTCGCCAAGCAGGGCAATCGTACACTGATTATTGAACTGGACTTCGGTTTGCGCTGTCTGGATATTATGTTTGGTATGCAGGGTAATGTCAAGTATGATCTGGGCAATGTGCTCCGGGATCACATGCAGATTCTCGATGCCGTGACCCGTGTGCCCTCTGCCAGCGATCTGGAGATTCTCTGTGCGCCGAAAGATCCGTTTATGACGGTCACGGCGGAGCAGGTGGTGGAGATCTGCCGGAGCGTCCGGAAATATTATGATTTTATTATCATTGATACCGGCGCAGGCATCAGCTCCCATGTCTTTGACATTGTTGAACAGGCGAATTTAATTCTTGTTGTCACGACACCTGATCCGATCTGTATCCGGGATGCCACAATGATGTCGGATGAATTTTATTCCCGTGGCAATAAGCGTCAGAGATTATTAATCAACAAAGTCAGTCCGGAAGTCATGAAAAGTCACATGATCCGGGATCTGGATGAGATTATTGACACGGTCGGCATTCAGTTGTTAGGTGTGATTCCGGATGATCTGATGCTGAAAGAATCGACCGGAAAAGGGCAGAAACTCCCTGTGGAGTCGTCCAGTCTGGAAGCATTCGATGCCATTTCCAGGCGGTTGACGGGGGAACATGTTCCATTGGTAATCAGGTAATCAGAATTAATTATTAATCACTAAAAATAACCAGAAAGGAATGAGTGCGTGTTATGACGATTGCTTTAATTGCACATGATGCCAAAAAAGAGCTTATGATCCAGTTCTGCACGGCATACTGTGGCGTTCTGTCAAGATATGATCTGTGTGCGACAGGGACAACGGGCAAGATGGTAGGGGAGGCAACAGGTCTGCCGATTCAGAAGTATTTCAGCGGTTCTCAGGGCGGCGGCGAGCAGATCGCTGCAAAAATTTCCTGTGATGAAGTAGATGTTCTGTTATTTTTCCGTGATCCCAATCCCAAAGCAGCGGATCTGAATGACATGACACTTCTGCGGTTGTGTGATGTGCACAATGTGCCGGTGGCGACGAATATTGCAACTGCGGAAGCTTTGATTATCGCATTGGAACGTGGTGACCTGGACTGGCGGTATGCCTCCATTGAGGAAAAAGCCAGCATGTTGGAACTATAAATTAAATTTAAAAATAATTTAAAATTCAGGAGATTTTTTAATTTATGAATATGTTAAAACGACCCAACGGCACAGAAGATATCCTGCCGGCATCCAGTCAGGAATGGCAGAATCTAGAAAAATTTCTGCGGGATACTGCCAGTGCTTACGGATTCCGGGAAATCCGCATCCCGACATTTGAGCAGACAGAATTATTCAGCCGTGGCGTAGGAGAAACAACGGACGTTGTCCAGAAAGAAATGTACACCGTTACGGCGAAAGAATCCACATTCACGCTCCGTCCTGAGGGGACAGCAGGCACAATCCGAGCAATGCTCCAGAACGGTTTATTAAACGAAGCGCTTCCTCAAAGGGTGTATTATATTCTGTCCTGTTTCCGGCATGAACGCCCCCAGGCAGGCAGATTGCGGGAATTCCACCAGTTCGGCGTGGAAATGGCAGGTGCATCCAGTGCGGATGCAGATGCCGAAGTCATCAGTCTTGCCAAGCAGATTCTGGATCAGATCGGCTTACGGGGTATTGAACTGTATATCAATTCCATCGGCTGTCCGGTTTGTCGGAAACATTATCATGCGGCTTTAAAACAGTATTTTTCAAGTTATCAAGATCAGCTCTGTGAAACCTGCCAGGAACGGCTTGACAAGAATCCGATGCGGATTCTGGACTGCAAAAGTCCAGTTTGTCAGGAAATCGCAGAAAATGCGCCTGTCATTCTGGATTATCTCTGCGAAGACTGCAATTCACACTTTGAGAAATTAAAAGCAAATCTGGATTTGTTAAGTATAGAATATACTGTCAATCCCAGAATTGTCCGTGGTCTGGATTATTATACCAAGACCGTATTTGAATTTGTGACAACGGATATTGGCGCACAGGGGACAATCTGCGGCGGCGGTCGTTATGACGGACTGATTGCACAGTTAGGCGGACAGTCCACGCCGGCTTTAGGATTCGGCATGGGTCTGGAACGCTTATTATTAACGCTCCGGAATCAGGGGATTTCTCTGAATCAGGAGAATACTTGCGACATTTATTTTGTCCCGATGGGTGAGAATGCTGTTGCAAAAGCAATGCAATTAACGGCACAGCTCCGGCAGGACGGCATTTCCGCACAGACGGACGTCATGGGCAGAAGTCTCCGGGCGCAGATGAAATATGCTGATAAAATTCATGCCAGATTCACGGTTGTCATTGGTGATAATGAACTGGAACAGAATGAAGCAATTTTGAAAAATATGAAATCCGGTGAGAAAGTTTTACTGAAACTGGATGAAACTTTTGCACAACATTTTTCAGATATTGAAATCGCTGACCGACTCGGCATGGAAGAATAAAATTTATAATAAATAATTAAGGAGCTGAAATTATGGCAGAATCTATGGGAAATCTCAGACGGACACACGGTTGCGGTGAAGTCACAGAACCGGGAATGCAAGTCGTTGTCGGCGGTTTTGTGCAGTACATCCGCAATAAAAATAAAGTGATTTTTCTCGTTCTCCGAGATCGCAGCGGCGAAGTCCAGCTTGTCTTTAATGACGAGACCGACAGAGAAATTTTTGAGAAAGCCGCATCCTGCAAAAATGAATATGTTCTGCTTGTCAAGGGACATTCTGTCACAAGACAGGATATTAATCCTAATATGAAAACCGGCAATATAGAAATTATTGCAGAAGAAATCAGAATTCTGGCGAAGGCTGAGCCTGTGCCATTTGTGATTATGGATGATACCAATGCAGGCGAAGAAATGCGCCTGAAATATCGTTATCTGGATCTAAGAAGACCATCTTTGCAGAAAAATCTGATCATGCGCCACAAAATCGCAAAATGTGCAAGAGAATATTTCTATGCCAATGATTTTATTGAGATAGAAACGCCCATGATGATGAAATCCACACCGGAGGGCGCAAGAGACTACCTGATTCCGTCGAGAGTTCATCCGGGAGAGTTCTACGCACTGCCGCAGTCACCGCAGATTTATAAACAATTGCTGATGGTTGCTGGCATGGAGCGTTACATTCAAATTGCAAGGTGTTTCCGGGATGAAGATCTGAGAGCTGACAGACAGCCAGAATTCACACAGATTGACCTGGAAATGTCTTTCATGGATGTGGAAGATATTTTAAAATTAACAGAAGGCTTTGTTCAGAAACTAATCAAAGACGTTTTGGAGCAGGATGTATCACTCCCGATTCCGAGATTATCCTATCAGGATGCCATGAATCGTTATGGATCTGATAAACCAGATACCAGATTTGCAATGGAATTGCAGGATATTTCAGATCTTGTGAAAGATTCTGATTTCAGTGTATTTGCGAATGCTGTGCAGTCTGGTGGCAGTGTCCGCTGTATTGTAGCCAAGAATGCTGCGAAAATCTTATCCAGGAAAGAAATTGATAAATTAACGGAATTTGTCCGGGGAATCGGGGCAAAGGGTCTGGCATTCATCCGTTGGGCGGACGAAAAGCCTACTTGTGCATTTGCGAAATTCTTCTCAGAAGAGGCAATGCAGGAATTATTGACCCGGATTGATTGTCAGCAGGGGGATGTTGCCTTATTCGTTGCAGACAAAAATCGGATCACTCTGCCAGTTCTGGGGGCATTGCGTCTGGAAGTTGCCAAAAAATTGGAGATCATCCCGGAAGAAAAATTAAATTTCCTCTGGATTACACAGTTCCCGTTCTTTGAGTGGGACGAAGATTCGCAGACATGGCTTGCAATGCACCATCCGTTCACAATGCCGGAAGATGCATGCTTGCAGTATCTGGAATCTGATCCCGGAAAAGTAGTTGCAAAAGCGTATGATCTGGTACTCAATGGCATTGAATTAAGTTCCGGTTCTATGCGTATCACAGATTATGAATTACAGGAAAAAATGTTTCGTGCGTTAGGCTTGACAGATGAAGAAATTCAGGCAAAATTCGGATTTCTTGTAGAAGCTTATCATTATGGCGCACCACCGCATGGCGGTCTTGGAATTGGTCTTGACAGACTGGCAATGCTGTTGTGCAAAGCCGAGAGTCTCCGGGATGTTGTGGCATTCCCGAAAGTAAAAGATGCCTCGGAAATCATGAGTGCATGTCCGTCTCCGGTAGAGAAAGAAAATCTGGATGTATTGGGGATTATGGTAAAGCCGCAGGAATCATAAATCTATAAAATTAAAAAAGCCCTCTGTCAGGAGGGCTTTTCCTGAATTAATTTTTGAGAGAGGAGATTTTTTATGAAATGCAAGAAATTTATGGCAAGCCTGACTGCTGTTGTCCTGACTATTTGTGCTACAGGTTCTCTCACGGCATTCCCGGAAGATCAGGATGCTGAAAAATTAAGAATCATGCCGTTAGGGGATTCCATCACGGACGGATTCACAGGCGATCCGGTCGGCGGTTACCGGCTCACGCTCTGGAAAATGCTGGAAGCAAATGACTATGCAGATCAGATTGACTTTGTTGGACCAAACTGGGGCGGTGATGGCATTGACCCGAATCACGCAGGCTACAGCGGTTATGCAATTGCGGATATTCCCGATCAGAGAAGCGGCATTTACAATTTTGTTGACTGGCTTATGGAGAGCTATCCGGCGGACGTGGTTATGCTCCAGATCGGCACGAATGATATTTTATCCAGTTATGAACTGGATGCGATGCCGGAGCGTTTAGAATTACTGGTAGATACCATTCTGGAGTATCTCCCGGAAGATGGTCTGTTATATCTGGCGACGATTCCATACATGGATGCGGATGTGACAAATTACACAGATGCTTACACAGCCGAGGAGATGGATCAAGTTGTAGATGATTATAATACAGCCGTGAAAGCGTTGATCTCAGAGAAACAGGCGGAGGGCAAGCCAATTGCATTATCTGACATCAATTCACAGCTCACAAAGCAGGATCTGTTGGACGGCGTTCATCCAAATGCGACAGGCTACGAAAAAATGGGGAATTACTGGTATCAAAAAATTACAGAGTATCTCAATGGCGATTCTGAACAGCCAACGGAGACAACCTCCGAGACTGTTCCGGAAACGACAGAATCTATCACAGAAACAGTTCCGGAGACGATACCCGAAACAACAGAATCCACAGAATCTGTCCCAGAGACAACAGAGCCTATCATGGAGACCATTCCAGAACCTACAGAATCAGTTACGGAGACTACAGAATCCGGGACGTTTGAAAAAGGGGATATTCTGATGGATCATGTGGTGAATTTGCAGGATTTAATTTATATGCAGAAATATTTGGTAGATCTGGAATCCATTACGGAAGAACAAATGCATGCAGGTGACATGGATTCTAACAATCTGATCAATATTTATGATTTTGTATTATTAAAATGGGCATTGATGCCGGGTTCTAATTAATTTAAATTTATCTTTAAAAATCAGGAAATCAGGAGAATATTATGACAGACTATCAGCAAATCAGAGCCGTCTATGATGCATCTACAATTCAGGTTTATCAGGCGTATTCTGCGGAGATCGCAGAAGAAGCCGTTCGTCTGGGGACATTCGGACAGCGTTTTAAATTAACCCGGATGACTTGGATCAAGCCGTCATTTCTTTGGATGATGTATCGTTCCGGGTGGGGACTGAAAGAAAATCAGGAGCATATTTTAGCAATTCAAATCAAGAGATCTGCTTTTGATGATATGCTGCAACGTGCCGTATTATCCAGTTATCACGAAAATCAGGGGATTTCCTATCAGGAATGGCAAGAGAAAATCCGGAATTCTGAAATCAGAGTCCAATGGGATCCGGAACGGGATATTTACGGAAATGCTTTAAATTATCGTTCCATTCAGATTGGCATCCGGGGAGAATCTGTAAAAAAATACGTCAATGACTGGATTGTTGAGATCGAGGACATTACGGATTATGTGACGGATTTGCGAAACAAGAAAGACCAGAAAATAGACATCACAGGATTACTTCCGGAAGAAAAAGTTTATTTTTGATAATATTTTAATATTTAATTTGGAGGCATTTTTCTATGAAGAAATTCCAGAAAATTTTCAGCTTTTTGACGATTTTGGGAATTTGTGCCGGAAGTGTGCCGGAGATTCCGGTGAATGCACTCCCGGAGATAACGTCTGATTTTTCAAAGGATACTGTGAATTTTTATCAGCAGTGGAAAGAAAAATATGTGAAACAGGATACTTACGTTACGGACGAAACACAATATTATGTCTGGTACAGCGAAAGTATGTATGCTGGGAATAATCAGTCTGTAGAAGTAACTGTATCAGAAGCGCATGGCTATGGAATGTTAATCTTTGCACAGATGGCGGATCAGGATGCATCCGCAAAGGATTACTTTGATGGCATGTATCGTTATTACAAGGCGCATCCGAGCAGTATCGGGGCAAATCTGATGTCCTGGCAACAATGCGACAATGGAACGGCTCTGATAGATGGCGCAGAGGATGGAAGCATGACCGGCGGTTTCTGCGATTCTGCAACGGATGGCGATATGGATATTGCTTATTCTCTGTTGTTAGCAGATGCAATCTGGGGCAGTGACGGCGAGATCAATTATTTAGAATCTGCAAAAGCAATGATCCAGGATATTATGACATATGATGTCAATCATGAATACTGGACACTGACACTCGGTGACTGGGTGTCGGAGTGCGACAGTTCAGAAAGTTATTATCATGCAACCAGAACGTCAGATTTTATCCTGTCTTACCTACCGGAATTTGCAAAAGTTTCCGGTGATGAAAACTGGATGAAAGTCTATCATACGACATATGAGATCATCACAGAAATTACAGCAGAGTATCAGAATGGAATCCTGCCGGATTTTGTGATCAGGGATTCTGATGGCACATGGAAAGCATCTCCGGCGGATTTTCTGGAATCCGAAAATGACGGCGATTATTATTATAATGCGTGTCGTGATCCCTGGCGGATCAGCATGGATTATCTGGTCAATCAGAATGCAACAGCAAAAATTTATGCAGAGCAGATCAGCAATTTCATGAAGACAACAACAAATTCTGATCCGTGGGAAATCATGGCAGGGTATCACATGGACGGTACGGCGTTTGAGGATTATTCAGATTTATGCTTTACAGCACCGGTTTTGCTTGCAGCAAAGGCGGCAGATGATGCGCAATGGCATGCTCAGCTTCGTGATGTGATTGTCAATTACGGCGATGATGTCTACTATGGCGACACGATCAAGTTATTATGTCTGATGGCGGATGATACAGAATATTCAGCAAATCAGCCTGACGATCCGATCCGTGGAGATGTGAATGCAGATAGAGAATTTAATCTTCTGGATTTGATTTCTATGCAGAAATGGCTTCATAGCCAGGGAACACTTGCAGATTGGAAAGCCGGGGATTTCGATAATGACGGCAAGATCACAATTTATGATTTCTGCCTGATGAAACTGGAATTACTGAAATAATCACATAAAAACAAACTGTCGGATGCTTTCACATCCGGCAGTTTTTGGCTATTATCCTTTGATAATTATAATTTAATTTTAATTTGATATAATTCCATCCAGTAATCTAACTGGAAGAAGTAGGCGATTGTCTGCGGTTTTGTCATTAATTGTCCATAGAACTGGATGTTATCATTGCCGTACATGAGATTTTCCAAAGCTTCTTTTTTGATAATTTGCAAAATGGGCGCATCCGGATTCTGCAAACGATCTTCCAGTAGTTTTGTGACTGCCATAAGATAATTTGGATTGTGGGTTTTGGGATATGGGCTTTTTTTACGCCAGAGAATTTCGTCCGGGAGATAATCTTTCATGGCTTCCCGGAGCAAGCCCTTTTCATAGCCTTGGTATTCTTTGAATTCCCAGGGGATGTTATATAAATACTGGGCGATCCGGTAATCACAGAACGGCACACGGACTTCCAGGGCATTCCACATGCTCATACGGTCTTTGCGATCAAGTAATGTCTGCATGAACCAATCCAGATTCAAACGCATCATTTCACGCATTCGTTTTTCTGTGGGAGATTCTCCGGGGAGCAGTGCCGTCCGGGTAAGTGTGTTTTGATATTCCTGATGAATATCATTTCGTTGTTTTAATAGTTCTGCAATTTCTGGCTTGGCAAAACTTAGTCTGTAATCTGTGCTCTGTGACCAGGGGAATCCATAGGCTTCCCGGATTTCCGGATCTCTGTACCAGGGATAACCGCCAAATAATTCATCTGCACACTCTCCGGAGAGTGCGACTGTGACGTGATTCTTGATCTCTTTGCAGAATGCCAGCAAAGATGCATCCACATCCGCCATGCCGGGGAGATCCCTTGCCTCGACTGCCTGGAACAGTGCCGCCGCTAATTGCGGTGTGTCGATCACAGTCCAGTGATGTTCTGCATGTAAATATTCTTGCATGATCCGGATATATGCCGGATCGCTGTTCGGTTGGAATTTGCTTTTCTGAAAATATTTGTCATTATCCAGATAATCGACAGAGAACGTATGCAGTGTACGTCCTTGTTTCTGGAATTCCCTTGCTGCAACGGAAGAAATCAGACTGGAATCCAGTCCGCCGGATAAGAATGTCCCAATTGGAACGTCCGAAACAAGTTGTCTGCGGATGGCATCCGTGACCAGGAATCGTACATGTTCAGCAGTCTGGGCAAAATTTTCTGTATGTTCTTTTGCTTCAAGTTTCCAGTAACAGTTAATTTGCAATCCGGATTCTCTGGAATAATATGCATAGTGTGCCGGAAGAATTTCATGCATATCCCGGAATACGCCGCATCCGGGTGTTCTGCCTGGTCCAAATAGTAATACCTGGCTGATTCCGTTGAGATCTATCTCATGAGGAACGTCCGGATGTTTCAGGATTGATTTTAATTCTGATCCGAAAATCAAAGCCGGGTGTTCTGGATTCTGATAATAAAATAACGGTTTCACGCCGATCCGGTCACGGGCAAGAAATAATCTCTGCCGGGATGTTTCCCAGATGGCAAATGCAAAAATCCCGTTGAATTTTTCCACACATTCTGCACCATAGACAGCATAAGCTTGCAAAATCACTTCTGTGTCGGAATTTGTCCGGAATTGACAGCCTTTTTTCTCAAGATCTTTCCTTAATTCCGGCGTGTTATATAATTCGCCGTTGTAAATTACCCTGTAAATTTCTTTTTGTTTCTGATCTGCCAAAGACATTGGCTGAATGCCGGAAACAGGATCAATCACACAAAGTCTGGTATGTACCAGAGCTGCATGTTCTGCCAGAAACATGCCGTTCTGGTCAGGACCACGCCGGATGATTGCGTTCTGCATTTTTTTAAAGATATTCTTCTGTGTCCGGAGATCCTGCGTGAAGTCAATCATGCCTGTAATACCGCACATAGTTTTCACTCCTTAGGATAGTATATAATTATATAATGCTTTGCATAATTTATTGATGATATGCTACTCCCCAGTAATGATAAACC
>CAMWTO010000004.1 GCA_947177205.1 uncultured Ruminococcus sp.
ACCAATCTTCTGACGAAGCCCCCACCTCTTAGCGAGTGAAACGAGCGTAGGTGGGAGAGAGTTCACTTATCATTATAATAACATCATTACTCAAAAAAGTCAAGTAAAATTTTCCTTGACAAAAATCCCCAAAAATAGTATAATAATATAATAATACTATTTATCAGGTGATTATATGCTGATCCAGTTATTGACAGTCGGAAAACAGAAAGAAGCGCATTTAGCAGCTGCACAGGAATTGTACATAAAAAGGCTCACGCCGTTTTGTAAATTCCAGTTCACGCAGCTCCCTGCCGTCCGTCTGCCGGAACGTCCCTCGCAGAAAGAAATTGAACACGCCCTTGCCCTGGAAGCAGATGCCATCCGCAAACACCAGAAAGGGCTTACAATTGCGCTGTGCATCGAAGGAAACCAATACTCCAGTGAAAATTTTTCCAGACTTTTGACACAGGAAATTCCGCTCCGGGACAGTACTGTGACGTTCCTCATCGGCAGTTCGTTCGGACTGCACGACAGCATCAAACAGGAGGCATTTCAGAGAATTTCCATGTCAGAGATGACATTCCCCCATGCCCTAGCGTCCGTGATGTTATTAGAACAGATCTACCGGGCGTACCAGATTGCAAGACACACGGGATATCATAAATAATAATAAAAATTTAAATAACTCCGAAAATGTAAACCTTTTTTAGCTTACAAATATTTTCTCAAAATTGTACATTTCTGTACAATTTTTGTCTTATTTTTGCTATATATAAAAGTAACATTATATGATAGCTTTAGGAGGCAATTTTATGACATTGGAAAATTATAAGTATCGCACAAACCCACTGTTTTTGCGGAATCAATTTTCAGAGTTTTCCGGAAAGCTTGGGATACCAGTCATTCCAAAACCAAATCTTATACCAAAAGATCTGCATCAGCTCCGACTGTTACGGTTCGATCAGGTAAAGAATGATCATGCAAAGCACAGAAACAGGATGGTTCATTTTTTTCTGTATGACTATCTTTTTGAAAAAGTGTGGCTGAATCCAGAAAACTTTGTGAAAATGCTGTTCCCTTACCGGGGGTTGCTTTCGCCGGATTTCAGTATGTATATTGAAATGCCGTCTGCAATACAGCTCTATAACACGTTCCGCAACAGATGGTGCGGCGCATATTTTGCTGAAAAGGGTCTGCGTGTCATTCCAACAGTCAGTTGGGGGGAAGAAAACAGCTTTGATTTCTGCTTTGAGGGAATTGAAAAGGGTTCTGCGGTTGCGGTCTCTACCTATATGTTTCATGCGCATGGCAATCATGCCGACCAGAAAGAGCTATTTATGGCAGGCTATCGTGAAATGCTGCGACGGATTGAACTAGAATATATTATCTGCTACAGTGAACCGTTTCCCGAAATGGATGGAAATATTATCTATGTGGACTATGATCTTAGTTCATGGAAATATTTGGAGGATGACATCATTCCACCGGAAAGCATCAAGCATACACATGGTATCTTGATAACAACCCCAAAGCGTGATATAATTTCGAAAACGGGATATGTTTGTAAAGGCAGTGGAAGTGCCGGAGGTGGAACATGGACTCCAAAAAATGAAGATGCTAAACGATTTAAAGGAGATCCGAATACAATAAAACACACCAAAGATAAGAATGGTGAAGATAGATATACAAAAATTGGAAAAGATGGCAGAGCTATCAGAGAGCGACATCATTCTGTCCATTTAAGACCAGATAAACACAGCAATCCCCATGATCACGAAATAACTTGGAAGGGACCGGATCAACATCCGGAAGTAGGTCCCCCTATTAACTATGATCCCGAAAATGGCATCCCTGTACCAGATTTAGATGCTTTCGGAAATGAGGTGAAATCCATGAATATTAACACTTATTATCCATCGGAAGAAATAGAAAATGATCACTTTGAATCTATCAGCGATTTTAAATGGTGTGTGTGTTGCGGAGGAGAAGTGCAGTTCTTATATCAAGGGGTCGGCTATACAATTACACATCCTGAGGGATTTATCAATATTTCAAAATTTTATCGTCCTGACACAGAGCTTGAAAGTGATGATATTGAGGATATTCTAAACTATCTCATGGACGACGGAAAGAAACTGCGTGAGGTAATTACTGAGGTGGAGGTTACCGAACGTACAATTTAATTAGAATAACAATAAATCCATATTTCGCACGTGTCGAAATATGGATTTTCTTGGTGGGAGAAGATGGATTTGAACCATCGAAGCCGAAGCAACAGATTTACAGTCTGCCCCCTTTGACCACTCGGGAATTCTCCCAAATATGAAATTGTAAGAAATTACAGAGCTGGTGGACGGACTCGAACCCCCGACCTGCTGATTACAAATCAGCTGCTCTACCAACTGAGCTACACCAGCATATTTTTTTGTGCCTCACAACAGTATCTATTATAGCATATATTTTCTGATTTGTCAAGTGTTTTTCGAAAATTTTTTTAAATTTTTTCAAAAAATTTTCAAGCAGAATTTTGTCGGAATATCGTCGCTTTCCGGGTTTCTAAGATTATTTTCTGCATGTTAAGTGAAATTATTGTGAAAATTCAATAAATATCAACTGTGATTTTGTTTCAAAATTCTGCTGTTTGCAACCCTCGGAATACTTGACTTTTTAACGAAAAAAGAGTATGATTATAAATAATATCCCGAAATTTCAGAAATTCAGAAAGGAAGATACAGCATTATGAATCTGATGAACGAAAACGAAAAATTCCAGAAAGAAGGACTGACGTTTGATGATGTGTTATTAATCCCTGCCAGATCCGAAGTCACACCTAATATGGTCTCTCTCCAGACAAAACTGACAGCGAATATCACGCTCAACACGCCCGTTCTCACAGCCGCAATGGATACTGTGACAGATGCCCGGATGGCAATTGCCATTGCCAGAGAGGGCGGCATTGGTATTATTCATAAAAATATGTCGATTGAACAGCAGGCAAACGAAGTTGACAAAGTGAAGCGTTCCGAAAATGGTGTTATCGTGGATCCGTTTTCCCTCACAGCAGATAAGCTTGTAGCAGATGCGGATGCACTTATGGGAAGATTCCGGATTTCCGGTGTGCCGGTCGTGGATGCGGATAAGAAATTAATCGGCATTATCACCAACAGAGACATGCGTTTCCTGACGGATTTCAATACACCAATTGCCGATGTGATGACAAAAGAGAATTTAATTACTGCACCAGTCGGCACGACACTGAAACAAGCGCAGGAAATCCTGAGTCAGCACAAGATTGAAAAGCTCCCGATCGTAGACGAAAATCAGGTACTCAAAGGCTTGATTACAATCAAGGATATTGAAAAATCTGTGAAATTCCCGAACTCCGCAAGAGATGCCCAGGGCAGACTGTTATGCGGCGCAGGTATCGGCGTGACGGCAAACATGCTCCAACGTGCAGAAGCGCTTGTCCGTGCGCAGGTTGATGTCTTAGTCCTGGATTCTGCACATGGTCATAGTGCGAATATTATTAATGCATTGAAGAAATTAAAAGAAAAATTCCCGGATACCCCTGTCATTGCCGGAAATATCGCAACAGCAGAAGCCGCAGAAGAACTGATCCAGGCAGGCGCAGACTGTCTGAAAGTCGGTATTGGTCCGGGATCCATCTGCACGACCAGAGTCGTTGCCGGGATTGGTGTACCGCAGATCACAGCTGTCTATGATGTGGCATCTGTCGCAAAGAAATACAATATTCCGGTCATTGCAGACGGCGGTATCAAATATTCCGGTGATATTGTGAAAGCCCTTGCCGCAGGTGCAGACGTGGTCATGCTCGGCAGTCTGCTTGCCGGTTGTGAAGAAGCGCCCGGCGAGACGGAAATTTACCAAGGCAGACAGTTCAAAGTTTACAGAGGCATGGGCAGTCTGGGTGCAATGGCAAACGGTTCGACAGACAGATACTTCCAGGAAGGCGCAAAGAAACTTGTACCGGAGGGCGTTGAGGGACGTGTACCATACAAGGGCGCACTGGCAGACACGATTTTCCAGTTAATCGGCGGCATCCGTGCCGGGATGGGCTACTGTGGCTGTGCAACGATTCCGGAACTCTGGGAAAAAGCAAAATTCGTCCGGATTACAGGCGCAGGACTGAAAGAAAGCCATCCGCATGACATTTACATTACGAAAGAAGCGCCGAATTATTCTGCACAGATCTGAAATTCCGGATTTTGAAGTTTTAAAAAATCCTCCTGTCTGGCAGGGGGATTTTTTGGATCATCCAGCATAAACGACTTATTTTCTTCAGATCGTGTACTTTCTGGACACAAATTGTTGATTTTTATTGCATCCGGCAAAGATCCATGCTATAATAGATCCATTGCAAAAAATATGAAAATTTAGATTTCAAATTTTAAAGGAGAGCTTGATCTATGAAATTCAGAAAATTAGCCGCTGTTCTGGCATGTCTGCTTGTATTCGCTGAGACAACTGCCGTTGTCTTTCCGGAAATGACAGAATCCGTTGTATTGTCTGCAAATGCAGCAGAAACCGGTACACTTGGTGAACTGACCTATACAATAAATGATGGCTATATTGCAATCTCTGATTGTGATACATCTGTGACCAGTGTTGAGATTCCAAGTGAAATTGAGGGACTCCCTGTCACAGAAATTGCAAATTCTGCTTTTGAAAACTGTGCCTTGATGACAAGTGTGAGCATTCCGAACAGTGTGACAAAAATCGGCTATAAGGCATTCAAGGGATGCACAATGTTAAAGTCTGTGACAATTCCGGACAGTGTGACAGAAATCGTTGGTTATAGTTATTCTGATGGTGGTGCATTTCAGGGGTGTACCAATCTGGAAACAGTTACAATCGGAAATGGATTGCATGCAATCGGAAAAGAGGCATTCAAGGGCTGTACAAGTTTGACATTATTGACACTGGGTGAAAATGTGAATACAATTGGTGCATCTGCATTTTCCGGTTGTTCTTCTCTTGGAAACTTCACAATTCCGGACAAGGTGACAACTTTGGGTAGTTCTGCTTTCTATGGATGCAGTATGAGCGAAGTAAGCATTCCGGAAAGTGTTTCTGAAATTGGTGAAAGTTGTTTTGCCGAATGCAGTAAGTTGGAAACTGTGACAGTTTTGGGCGGTGCAATTGGCATTTCTGCTTTTGAAAACTGTAAGGGGCTGTCAGACTTGACGCTTGCAAATGTAACATCCATTAATTACAAAGCATTCAAGGGATGCACAATGCTGAAATCTCTCACAATCCCAGACAGTGTGACAGAAATCGTTGGTTATACTTATTCTGATGGTGGTGCATTCCAGGGCTGTACCAATCTGGAAACAGTTACAATTGGAAATGGATTGAGTACAATCGGAAAAGAGACATTCAAAGGCTGTACAAGTTTGACATTACTGACACTGGGTAAAAATGTCAATACAATTGGCACATCTGCATTTTCCGGCTGTTCTTCTCTTGAAAGCTTCACAATTCCGGGCAAAGTAACAACTTTGGATGATTCTGCTTTCTATGGATGCGGTATGAGTGAAGTTAGCATTCCGGAAAGTGTTTCTAAAATCGGTGAAAGTTGTTTTGCCGAATGCAGTAAGTTGGAAACTATGACAGTTTTGGGCGGTGCAATTGGTGTTTCTGCTTTTGAAAATTGTAAGGGACTGTCAAACCTGACACTTGAAAATGTCACATCTATTAATTACAAAGCCTTCAAAGGATGCACAATGCTGAAATCTCTCACAATCCCGGACAGTGTGACAGAAATCGTTGGTTATACTTATTCTGATGGTGGTGCATTCCAGGGCTGTACCAATCTGAAAACGGTTACATTCGGAAAGAAACTGAATACAATCGGAAAAGAGGCATTTAAGGGCTGTACAAATTTAACAGAAATTGATATTCCTGATAATGTCACAACAATTGAAGTGAATGCCTTTTCCGGTACATCTCTAACTTCTGCAACTGTCAGAAGTAAAATCTGCACAATTGCAGATGGAAAAACGACTCTGCCCGTAACGGAGAACGGTACAATCTACGGCTTGGCGGATTCTTATGCACAGCAATATGCGGAAATGAATGGCTACACATTCGAATTGGCAGGGGATCAGCCCGTGACACCGCCTGTATCATCCGAAGGTGATGCCTACGATGCCGGAGACCTTGACGGCAACGGCGTTGTCAATGCGACGGATGCGTCCATCATTCTGCAATATGCGGCAGAAGCAGGCGCAGGGAGCTTTACCGGCACAATGACGGAATATCTCAAAGAAAAAGGTTATCGCTCCTGATTTCGGGATATTCCAGAGATTCAAATTATAAAATTCTTCCCCGTCTGCGCTTGTTACACTTGCCGAAAGACGGGGAATCTTACTGATATTCGTGAAATTATTTTAAGATTTTTAAAATCCAGAAAGGATAGTGTGTTTATGTTCCATTTTGTAACAGGAGATCTGCTGCAATCACATGCGGATGCATTAGTCAATGCTGTCAACTGTGAAGGCTATATGGGCAAGGGGATTGCTTATCAATTCAAGCAATATTTTCCAGAAATGAATGCTGCTTATGTCAAAAAATGCAGGGCAGGACAGCTCATTCCCGGTACATTGCACTGTTACGAGACGGAAAATCAATTGATTATCAATTTTCCAACCAAAAACAAATGGCGTGAAAAATCCAGAATGGAATATATTTCTTCCGGTCTGGATCAATTGTTAGAAACAATAAAATCACATCACATTCTTTCTATCGCTATTCCGCCGTTAGGCAGTGGAAATGGTGGTCTGAACTGGAGCGAAATAAAAGAACTGATGCTTGCAAAATTAGAACCGATTGAGAAAACAACGGAAATTTATATTTATGAACCATTCGCAAAAAATCAGACTGTTGTTCCTGCGAAATCCTGACTGTTATTGTCAATATGAATCTTAATAAAAACCTCTCATTCCGTGAGTATTTCACGGCGTGGGGATTTATTTTTCATTGAAGTAAACAATTTTTAAATTTAATTTAGATTTAACTTAGATTTAACACAATCACGCTGTTGCTTTTCATATTTTTCTGCTAAGATAAAATTATAAAAATTTATTTTTATCATTTTTGCTGAAAGGCGGTTTTCTGATCTTATGAATGCAAAAGAAATTGTCCTTGCCGTGATTACGGTCATCGGCGGACTTGCCTTTTTCCTCTACGGCATGAATGTGATGTCGTCCGGACTGGAAAAAATGGCAGGCGGTAAGTTGGAGCAGGCTCTGAAGAAATTAACTTCCAATACCTGGCTAAGTTTGTTTTTAGGGACGTTTATCACAATTGTGCTACAATCGTCATCGTCTCTGACAGTAATGTTAGTCGGACTTGTCAATTGTGGTGTCATGGAAGTCAGTCAGACAGTTGTGATTATCATTGGTGCGAATATCGGCAAGACATTCACAACATGGTTATTATGTCTGATGGGTGTCGACACAGCAGGACCCTTATGGCTGTCACTTCTGAACCCGGAATATTTCTCGCTGATTTTTGCACTGGTCGGAGCAATTCTGATTATGATGTCGAAAAACGGACGAAAAAAAGATATTGGTTCGATTCTGGTCGGCTTTGCCGTCCTGATGTACGGCATGGTACTGATGGGAGATGCTGTTGCGCCTCTGAAAGATTCCGCAGAATTCCAGCAGCTCCTGACAAAATTTGAAAATCCGTTCTTAGGCGTTCTGGTCGGTACAGTCGTAACAGGTGTAATCCAGAGTTCTGCCGCATCCATCGGAATCCTGCAAAGATTAGCTGATTCCTCCGGTGCGATTACATTCGGTATGGCAATTCCGATTATTATGGGGCAGAATATCGGTACTTGTGTGACCGCTGTCATTTCCAGTTTTGGTGTCAACCGGAATGCAAAAAAAGTCGGTGTGATTCATATTGCATTTAATATTATTGGCACAGTGATCTTCTTAACACTCTATGAAGTATTAGATATGATAGTTAAATTTGCATTTTCTGAATGGATCATTAATTCTGTCGGGATTGCCATTGTTCATACAGTGTTTAATATTGCAACAACAATTTTATTGCTCCCATTTGCAAAGGGATTAGAAAAAATCGCTAATAAAGTGCTCCCGGATAAGAACGAAGAACCTGTTGAAGAAGAACATGCATTGCTGGACAAGCGTTTATTAACAACGCCGTCTGTTGCTGTCGCAGAATGTGACGAAGCATCTCGGAGAATGGCAAAGCTCGCAAAAGAAACCATGCTCCTGAGCATGTCGCTCCTAAAAGAATATGATAAAAAAGTGGCTGAAAAAATTTCAAAGAATGAGGACAAGCTGGATGATTATGAAGACAGAATCGGTACAACGTTAGTACAGTTGACTTCTCAGGCATTGTCAGAACATGACAGCCAGGTTTCTTCCAGAGTTTTGAGAGCAATCGGAGATTTCGAGCGTCTGGGTGATCATGCCATTAATTTAGCCGATATTGCAAAAGAGATTCATGACAAGAAACTGCATTTCTCTGAGAGTGCCACCAAGGAAATGGAAGTTCTCACGGATGCGATTGAAGATATTTTAGAACGTGCGTATCGTGTGTATAAAACAATTGATGAAACGGCTGCTACGGATATTGAGCCTTTGGAACAGGTCATTGATTATCTGACCAGGGACATTAAAGCAAATCATGTCCGGAGATTGCAGAACGGCACATGTACGATTGAGACAGGCTTTGCGTTAGCGGACATCCTGAACAATTTCGAGCGAATTTCAGATCACTGTTCAAACATTGGCGTTTCCGTGATTGAGACATCTCATAGCATGTTCGGCACGCATGATTATCTGAACAAAGTGAAATTCGGCAACAAAAATTTCAATGATAATTTTGAAAAATTCTCTCATCAGTACAGTATTGCCAATATTTCTTCCAATTAAACTTTTGAATTTTAAAAAATTCTGAAAATTTAATTTTAAACAAAATTTTCCCCCTTTGTGGAGAAATCAGAAAGAGTCCACAGAGGGGATTTTTCAGAGTATTTTTTTGTTTTTTTAAAATTTGTAGAGGGATGATAAGCATGAAGAGAAAAATATTTTCTTCTTTATTGATTACGCTAATACTAGTTTTAGGAGTTACATCGTTCTTTCTGCTTTGCACCTCGTCAAGTGTTGATAAAATTGAGGTATTAGAAAATAAATATAACATCTCTTTTTCAAATACTGATATGAAACATAACAACACTATAATGGCACAGGATATTGAAGATCAGTTGCAATTTCATGTGGAGAATTATCAAACCTTCATGGAAAATCAATATTATGGTAAAATAATTAACTTTTCGGAAGCGGATGAGCATTCTTCGGCACAATACAAATGCAAACCTTATCCACAAAGTACAGATTCCCTGCAGAAGCGCTTGACCTTTAATATTAAGTTTCAATCTGCCAATTCAGGATATGATGTGAGTTTTACAAGCTACTATGAGTAATTTTTACTCTATTACAGCATTGAAAGTAAGTAATTGAAAGTAAAATTCCATACGACAAACTAATACCTGATGACAATGACTTTGAAATTGTATTTTCCATTTAAACTCTAAAACTTAGCTGGTTCTCTATGTATTTTTTTAATTTGAAAAAAGCAACCTTGTCACAATAATAATCAGGAATAGAAGAAGTAATTATGATCAAATTAAATCCAGTGATTAAAAAAACAATACTAGTTATTTTTATATTGATTTTTTTCTCGTTTGTTATGCCTGTAAAAATAACTTTAAATTCTATGGATTCCATTGCGGATGAATCGTGTTTTATTGTTCGTCAGGTTTCATCAGGTTCTACGGAAGCAGGACTTTGGCTATGTAATGGAGACGCAAATGGAATTTGGACGGATAATGCCTATATAGTTGAACTTCATGGAAATATTCCACAGGATATTCTTTCAAGTGATGTATATAGTAATGGTGAAACAATGTTTGCAATATATGGAACAGTAAATGATGCTAGAATGACTGCTGATGAAGTGAATGTGATCAATTGTGATAAGTGGGATTTTATAGGTAATATTTCCAGAGATTCCGAGTCATTAAGATTGCGGTTCAAAAAATATATTACCATATATGATTTGAAGTTGTTTGACTGTATACTTTCTGGAAGATAGTAAAACAAAAATTCAAGGGGATATTTTTGTGCAAATCACATTATTTTCCATTTACATTCTAAAACTTAACTGTTTCTCTATGTACTTTTTTAATCTGAAAAAAGCAACCTTGTCACAATAATAATCAGAATTAAGAATCTGACCTGGATATTCCACAATATTTCTCTTTGCATTCATTCTGAATTTATATTTTTTCTTTTCGGTCATTATTTTTAACTCAAATTCGTAATGATGTACATAACCAGAATATTTTGAGCCTACTTGCTTGATATTTAAAGAAGAAACGCTGATCTGCATGTCCTGTATACGGGATAATGGAATCACTTTTTTGCCCCTGATTACATCATACATGACAAGATTTTTTTCATCACATTCAAATTTGCTTGGTATAATGGATAATATCCAAGGCAAAAATAATCCTAAAAATGGAAACCAGAATAAACCCCTTGTGGCATAGCTGCCATAGAGACTTAATACAATCGATAAAAATAAAATCGTATCATCTAACATAAGGGGAACAGAAGATTCATATCGTTCTTTCAAAGTAAATCATTCTTTCTTTTTTGTAAATGATAGCAAAATTCAGATTTCACTATGTTTTTTACTATATCACTTTTTTGAAAAAAAGTCAACCCCTGAAAAGAGAGAATTTCTTAACAATGCCTGTCAAAAGTGCTATACTGAAATTAACATAATTTTGATTCCATTGATTGCAAGAAAGGATTTTGAATGTGCATGAAAAAAAGAATTGTCATTTCTATTCTGACAGCATTCGCATTATTGTTGTCAGCTCCCGCAACAATTCATGCAAATGCAATCTTAGGTGATGTCAATCATGATTCTGTGCTTGATGTCAATGATGCCTGTGCGATATTAGAACATTGTGCAAGTATTGGGGAAGGCAATGGCGGAACGCTTTCCGACACAGCACGGATCTCGGCGGATTACGGTGCAGACGGCAGGATCAATGCAAAAGATGCCTTTAAAATTTTAGTTTCGCTCTTCAAATCCGGGCAATCTGTCCCCAGTGGATTGAACGAATCTGACACAATGGAGGAATGGAAACAAGCCTATGCAATTCAGCTTGATGATTTGCAGTCTTATAAAAATCGTTATGAATTAGCAGATATTAATGACGATTCTATTCCGGAATTATTTATTATGCTAGGAGATACATCTAAAATAATGGTGTATACTTATCAAAACGGCTCTTGTCAGCAAATTTATTTCCCAACAGAAAGCGGAGCTATTGACTCTTGTAATATGTATATTTGTTCTGAATTTGATGGTTTTATTGTTATTAATTATTCAAATGAAAATCCAATAAGTTCTATCACTGATCAGAAAGACACTACTACTTGTTATAAGATTGACACGCTCTATGAAATAGATGAAAATTTACAGGCAATTCCTAAACATGAACTAGTCAGGGATTATGCCAATGATAGTTACTATTTTGATGATACTCCTATCACAAGAGAAGAATATAATAACTATCCGGAATCTGTTTATTGGTATTCTTATTTTTCTGACACAACAAAGCGTGATTTATTAAATAGCTATAGCACTGGCAAATCGCAAGTATATTTTATCAAAAATTCTATTGATTTTGACAGGGGTTGGCTTACATTTAAAATGGATTGCAATCATATGACAGAAAAATCTAATATTACATTTCATGTTGTGCCACATGATTCAAAACATATCTTAGAAAATGCAATGGAATATACAGATATAGAATTTTACATGAAAAATTTATATGAAGCTGTTCATGATGAGGGTAATGCATATTGTGTACTGGGGGAAATTCCTGACGGCGATTATGATTTATTTCTGTTAGCTGATGACGGAACAGAATTAAATTCTATTACATTCAAAGTGAAAGAAAATAAATCTGTCTATATTTATTGAAATTTTGAAAAAGCACTTTATTCTTGACAATTCGGAAACAAAATGTTATACTGGAATTAACATAATTTTGATGAGACTATTTAATGAGGTGATTGTATGGCAAGAATAATTTGTTCTTGTGGAGCAGTATTAAGTAATAGTTTATCTCCAAATGATATTCAGTTGCGAGTATATACTGATAAAGAATGGGAAAAAGTTTTTGATTGTGAATCCATACAGCCATGGCAAATTCCTTTGCCAAAATATGAAGTTTGGAGATGTCCTGCATGTAAAAGTATATATGTTTATGAAGATGGAAATAATCAACCAATTATGACATATAGGCTAGAAAATAAATAATACTGATTTAATTAGTATCATAGAAAGGTTTTTTATATGAAGTTATACACAGATTATGCTTTAACAAAAACGGTCAGAGAATCAGAAAAATTCGTCACACCGAAAAATATTTTTCTGAAACTCCTGATTTTTGTGGTTGTGTTCTATATCGCACAGCTTGCACAAGGATTTGTACTGATAATTTTTGCTCTCCCAAGGTTATTGCAGATCTATGCCGAAATGGCAGAACAGGAATTCATCAGTCAGGAAGAACTACAACAGGCAATCGCTGACAAAGTTAAAAATTTAACGCTTGATCCGTCCATGACAAGAATCATGCTCTATTGTACCGTATTATCAACGCTTGTGATTTTTTTCTTCTGTAAAGTGATCGAGAGCAGAAAACTGTCTACGCTCGGATTCCGCAAACAACATGCCGGATTACAATATCTCGCCGGGCTTGCCGTCGGATTTGTATTATTCAGCCTGACTGTATTTTTATCGGACATGCTGGGCGGACTGGAATTCCACGGCTTGCAGGAATTTCCCATCTCCGGTATTCTGATTATGTTCGGCGGATGGATCTTGCAGGGCATGAGTGAGGAAGTCATCTGCCGGGGCTATCTGATGACAACCATTCTCCGGGATCATAAACCTGTCTGGGCGATCCTGATCAATGCCGGATTATTCGGATTCATGCATGCATCTAATAACGGATTCTCCATCCCGGCTGTGATTAATTTAACGCTGTTCGGTGCGATGATTTCGCTCTACGTACTGCGGACGGATAATCTCTGGGGCGCATGTGCAATCCATAGCATCTGGAATTTTGTACAGGGAAATTTTTACGGTCTGCCCGTCAGCGGACTGAATACCGGAGCAACGATCTTTTCGACATCCCTGGTAGAAAAAAAAGATCTGATGAACGGCGGGGCATTCGGATTAGAAGCCAGTCTGCCGTGTACTGTTGTATTATGCATTGCCATTGCTGTATTATTAGTAGTACCCATGCCGTTTCTGGATCAAAATAAAAATCAGAATCAAGATCAGGAGCGTGATCTGCAAGCATGAAAACAGCATTGATTACAGGAGCGGCCGGAGGGATCGGCTCGGCGATTGCCCGGAAACTCGCCGGAGACGGTTATTTTGTGATTCTGCATTATCACCAGAATCCAGATGCAGAAACATTGGCACAACAGCTCCACGGAACTGCCGTCCGGGCAGATCTGGAAAATTTCTCTGAATTGGAATTAATGATTGCCAATGCACTTCGGCAAGCCGGACATATTGATATTTTGGTCAACAATGCCGGGATGTCTGTTTCCGGCTTATTGACGGACATTTCCCCGGACGTCCGGAAAAAAATATTTTCCGTGAATATTCTGTCAGCAATAGAATGCGCCCGGCTTGTCCTGCCGGATATGGTGCACCGGAAGTCTGGCAATATCATCAATATCAGCTCCATGTGGGGACAGGTGGGAGCATCCTGCGAAGTGGATTATTCTGCAACGAAAGCCGCCATGATCGGCTTCACGAAAGCACTGGCACAGGAAGTCGCTCCCAGTCAGATCCGTGTGAACTGCATAGCGCCGGGCGTAATCCGGACTGGGATGCTGGACTGTTACAATGCAGAGACATTGCAGAATCTTGCAGAAGAAACACCGCTGGGAAGGCTCGGCACGCCGGAAGACATTGCCAATGCCGTGGGATTTTTATGCAGTCCGGGCGCTGATTTTATCACGGGACAGATTCTCGGCGTGAACGGTGGATTTGTCATCTGAAATTTTGAATTTTTAGTTTGGGGGAAAGAAATATTAAAATTATAAAACACATGAAATTAATTACCGGTTTATTCAGTAGTTTTTTATTACTAGCGAAATTAACAACACTTTCTGCAAATGCGGAAGAAATTGAGGAAATCACTGAATTTCTCACAGAACCGGAAATTTTAACACAAGATTATGACGGACAAACGATTTTATTGCCATTAGCTGAACATGCCGAAGAACTAGAAACAAATATTGTTTATGATGAAAACGGAAATGCCTATATTCTTCATGAAGGCAAACGAGTAACGGGCAAATTTTATCTTGTGCCAGAATATTCCAAAGGTGATATCCTACAAGATAATAAAATCAATGCAGAAGATGCTTCTTATATTTTATATGCCGCTGCGATTGCTGGTGCAGACAGCTTGGATGCGACAGAAGTTTTGTTACATCAACAAGAAAATTATACAACAGGTTATCAGATATTACAATTAGCAGATGTCAACAACGATAATACAGTTAATGCAGCAGATGCGGCAGAAATTTTAAGTTATGCTTCGGCTTATGGTTCCGGGCAAAATCCTTTGCCATTTGGAATTGTCTGTTATCAGACAGACGAAAATGGTGTATTACAAAAAGGTTAGCTGGATGAAGTACACTATGCTGATGAAACTTATCAATTACAAACTGGTTGGACTGAAATTGATGGATTAACCTATTATTTCAATGCAGAATATGCAATGCAGACGGGTCTTGTCACAATTCATTCTGAAAATTATTATTTTTCTGAATCCGGAATTATGCAAACAGGCTGGATAGATGCAGAAAATGGCAGGATGTATTTCTCTGAAAACGGCACGCAAGAAACTGGTTGGCAGGAAATTGAAGAACAAAAATATTATTTTGATTCGGACGGCATCATGCAGACGGGGCTTGTGCAGATTGATGACAAAATGTATCGCTTTCAGATGGACGGAGTTTATCATCCTTTGAAAATCTGTCTTGACGCAGGACATTATGGTTCATTATATAACAGAAGTCCTGTCAATAAAGTTTATTATGAATCTAATTTTACATGGGATATGCATTTACATTTAAAAAAAGCACTTGAAAATTATGGTTTTGAAGTGATTACAACACGAGAAACAAAGGAAGATAATCCGGCACTTATATCACGAGGCGAAATGTCAAAAGGTTGCGCATTATTTTTAAGTGTACATTCCAATGCATGCGGATCATCTTCTGTGGATGCACCGCTTGCTTGTTGTCAGATTAGCGGTATCGCAGATGTTTTGGGCTTGCAACTGGCAAATAAAATTCATGAAGTAATGGGAACGAAGCAAGCCGGAACAATCTGGAAACGTTCTAGCCCTAATAAAAATAATGGCAATGATTGGTACAGTGTTTTATATGGTGCGGCAAATGTCGGAACAATGGGCATTTTACTGGAACATAGCTATCATACAAACTTAAGGTCTACTAATTGGCTATTAATAGATGATAATTTAAAAATTCTGGCTGACGCAGAAGCACAAGTGATTTCAGATTATTTTGGCTTTTCATAATTTTCCTGCAAAAATCAATGTTTTCTGCACACCAATTAAATAGAATCAGAAACAGTGTCTGCTTCTAAGGTTTGTGAATTTAAATAGTGTAAGACTGGTGAAACAAGAAGCCAGCCCCTGCCTCCTTAGGCGGGGGAGGACGTCATGCTATCTTTTTCTTGTACCATTTCAGGAGATTCTGTTCCATCAGGTTGTTCTGTTGGCTTGGGTAGGATACCATTTCGACCCTTTGCAATTCATGTACTTGGAAAAATTTCATGGGAAGGCAACCAAGCTTACATACAGCCGATGATAATTTATTAAAATACGCATCATAAAAAATTATGGGAATTTGTAAAATCAAAAGACTGTAATAAGTTGCATAATTATTATTCCAGAAAAAGAAGTTGATTGTGAATTGCTGAATTGTCAAGTTTTTGTACGCTTTGCTGTTCAATTATTTCGTAATTCTGGTTAAAGCGCACTGACAGCAGCAATCATACCAAGCATTCCAAGACCTAAGGACGGCATAATAATGCCCGGCAAATCATAAAATTTATCGGGTCTGATTTTTCTGAAACTAACGCCGATGATTAAAAATACAATTGGATTGAGAAGTACAAACCATTTCGGGACGTTTAAAGCATCTGTCAGGATTGCGATGATAACGCAGACAGCACCGGCAAGCATGGAGCCGTATCCTATGAAAAACGGCGCTATGAGCATTTTATAATACTGTTCCAGTGTATCATCCGCAAGTCTGAACTGATTCGTTTCCATGATTTTTTTATAGATAACTGGCTGAATACACAAAACGGTGTGAACAAAAAATCCCCCGATAATGCCAATATAACACAATACAGCGGTAACAGTTGCAAGCGTCTGATCTGTCTGACTGATCTGACGGACAAGAGACAGATAGCCAAACCCTGCCAGTATGTCACCGACAAAGGCAAACAGGATTGACACTCCGAACCTCCAATAGGACATTTTCAGCCAGTTACTATCAATGTTTCCGGATGTTCCAAGTTTTTGATTGTCCTTGCCTTTCAGATCAAAAAGAAGATCTCCGACAGCGCAGAGAATTCCACCCATCAGCCCCATGATTCCGAAAATCGCATTTATGTTCATATTCAAGCACTCCTTTTCTGAATTTTTATTTTTTGTTTTATTAGTTAGCAAAAACTAACTATAATTTATTATACACCAAAAATTATATTTTGTCAAGCAAATAAACAAGTAGATAAAAAAACAGTAACTGCTTACCAGATTACTGTTTTTTTAAACATTTTAATTTTTAATAGCAAACAGCCCCGATCTGCCCGTCAGATGTGTTCGTCTTCATCAATATATTCCCGGACAATTAACGGAATATCCATGTTGTGCGCCAGACGTCTTGCATTTTCTATATCAGATGGACTGATGACATCCACCACGCTGAACCAGACAAAAATATTTTCTTCTTTACAACGCTGTGCAAAACGCAGCATGGTGCTGAATGCATCCTGGGGGAAGTCCCTGGGTCTGGTGAACATGTTGTAAGTTTCAGCATCCGGCGCATTGAGACTGATGGAAATTTCATTCACAAGTCCGGAAAGTTTTGCAGCAGCATCCTTCTGAAGTGTCTCCTTCTGGTTGTACAGATCCGCCAGTCCGTTGGAATCAATCCGCAGGGATGTATCTGGACAGAGCTGACGGAGATATTGCAGAAGTTCACAGACGAAGTCCAGACGCATAAGCGGTTCACCATAACCACAGAACACAATCTGCTTGTATTTTGACAGATCACGTCTGCTTAGATCCTCTTTCATTTCGTCCAGCGTCGGTTCATGGTCGAGCCAGAGCGTGTCTGACCCGTAAGCGCCCTCATGGTGTCTGCGAATGCAGAATAGACATTCACAAGGACAACGATTTGTGACATTGAGATAGAGCTTGTCTCCGACTTCATAACTGACATTCATTGCCTTAGTGATAGATTTTCGGCAATCCGGATTTACCGTTCTGTAAATTTTATCCATAAAAATTTCTCCTTTCAATTTTTAATCTATTTCATTTTATTCATTTATTTTAGCACAATTTCATCTGATTGTCAAGCAAAATTGTCCCTATTCTGCGAGAATCTGCGCTCCCGACTTCATGCAACTGCAAAATGACTATTTTATGAATTATATGACTCATATAGATCAGAACTTAACGAAAAAATTTGAATAGTGAAACATGATCCTTTATCTCGGAAAATCCGTTTTTCTGATAGAAATGATATGCCGGCGCTGTTCTTTCCGTTTGAAGAAAAATATGTGTTATCTTTTTATCTGCCGCATATTTTTCAATTTTGCTTAAAAAATCCGTTCCAAGACCTTTCTCTTGTCTTTCTGTCTCAATGGCAAACTCAAAAATATAATACTCTGTTCCGGCGTACCAGTGCATAATATATCCTAAAGATAAGCCAATCAATTTATCGTCATCAAATAATCCCAGGGAGAATGAATTTTTGTTCCCGATCAGATCGTTAATATATTGGTGAAGCTGAATCGGATCGCTCCAGTCATCATTCCATGGTTCATTTGAAAAAATTTTAAAAAATAACTGCTTAATTTCTTCCATTTGTTCTATGCTCAATTCTTTCATTGTAATCATGTTTTTTGTCTCCTAGAAATCTGGATTTCGATTTATCTTAGTAAAATTATACATCATAATAATTATTTTGTCAATAGAAACGCCATAGCACTTTCGATTTCACATCAAAAATACTATGGCTTAAATTTCTTTAAAATTTCTTAGTTTCTATATGCCAATATGCTGATATGTGATTACAGCGTAGAGGAAATAAACGCATCATAGATACAACGGATTGCCTGGTGCAGATCGTGTTCATTTACGCCGACAATAACGTTCAATTCACTGGATCCCTGGTCAATCATCTTCACATTGATCCGGGCATGTGCCAGAGATGCGAAAATCCTTGCGGCTGTCCCTCTCGTTCTTCTCATGCCACGTCCCACAACGGCAAGCAGTGCAATATCCGGCTCAATCTCAATCGCATCCGGATTCACGGCTTCCCGGAGCTGTGCAAGGAGTTCTTCCTCTCTGCCCTTGATAGCATCTGCACTAGCGATAATGCTCAGCGTGTCAATTCCGGACGGCATATGCTCCACGGGGATATTCCTGTCAGCGAAGATATTCAGAACATCACGGACAAATCCGACTTCGCTGTTCATCATGGCTTTTTCCATGTTAATCGCACAGAAGCCCTTTTTGCCGGCAATTCCGGTAATTGTCCGGATAACGGTTTCCTCCGTATCGCTGTCCGGAATGATGAGCGTCCCGGCGTCCTTCGGCTTGTTGGTGTTGCGGATGTTAATCGGAATGCCGGCTGTCCGGACAGGGAAAATGGCATCTTCATGCAGAACAGAAAAGCCCATATAAGACAATTCCCGGAGTTCCTTATAAGTGATGACAGGAATCACAACGGGATTCTCCACGACACGGGGATCTGCCACCAGGACACCGGAGACATCCGTCCAGTTCTCATAGACAGCGGCACGCATTGCCCTTGCCACGAGCGAACCGGTCACATCCGAACCGCCACGGGAGAATGTCCGGACAACACCGCTGACGGATTTTCCATAAAAGCCGGGAATAACGGCATTTTCAGAATGTTCCAGGCGTTCCCGGAGTTTTGCTCTTGTCGCATGACGATCCATCACGCCGTCGTCGCCGAAGACAATCACATCAGCGGCATCAACAAATTCATAATTCAGGAATTTTGCAATGATGATCCCGTTGAGGAATTCGCCACGGCTTGCGGCGTATTCTCTGCCGGAAGATGCCAGATTTTTCCGGATGGTTTCAAATTCTGCTTCCAGAGACAAATCAATGCCCAGATCCTGAATAATTTCCTGATAACGATTTTTGATATTCTGGAAATCAACATCGAAATTCTCGCCAAGACTTGCCTTTTCATAGCAGGCATAGAGCATATCGGTAATTTTAACATCCTCGGCGAAACGTTTTCCGGGCGCAGAGGGAACCACAAAACGACGTTCGGGATCACTCTGGATAATTTCAGCGGCTTTGCGGATCTGACCGGCATCCGCAAGACTGCTGCCGCCGAATTTAACAACTTTAGAACCAGTTTTCATAATACCTACAAACCTTTCTTGCTTTAAAAATTTTAATTTAAAAAAATTAATTTCAATAAATAGTAATTACTATAATTATATGCGATTTGGGCGCAAAAATCAATTGGAAAATTAGCTGAATTTTCCAAATCTGAGAATGATTTTTTGTCAAATACGACTGTATGCGTCCGGCGGACAGATTAATTTTGAATTTTTAAAATTATTTTTAAAATTTTATCAAAAAACTATTTGCTTTTCTGGAATTCTATGCTATAATAATAATGATATTATTTCAATTTTATATCTAAGATAGATCATTAATTTCATAAAATGAATTCAATCAAAGGAGATCCTGCTATGATACAGCCTTATTACCAGAACAGAGAACTTTCCTGGATCGCATTTAATTCCAGGGTGCTCGAAGAAGCCGAAAGCGAACAGGTGCCATTACTGGAGCAACTGAATTTTTCGGCAATTTATCAAAGCAATCTGGACGAATTCGTCCAGGTCAGAATCGGCACAATGCTTGACCGGATGAAGGAAACGCCCAAGGCGAAAGATTCCCGTTCCGGGATGACCCCAAAACAACAGCTCAAAGCCATGCTCGGAGAAATTTCCGCTTTACTGCCACGCAAAGACAGGGCATATTTTGAAACTATGAAAAAGCTCGAATCCTATGGCATTCAGCACGTGACATTCTCAGACGCCACACCGGAAGAAAAAGAATTCCTGGAATTATATTTTAAACGGGAAGTCAAGCCGTTATTATCCCCGATTATTATTGAGAAACGACAGCCATTCCCGTTTCTCCGGAATAAAGAAATTTATATCGTTGTACATCTTGCATCCAAAAAAGGTGTGAAACTCGGCGTGATTCCTGCCGGGAGCAGAACAGACAGAGTCATCCGGCTTGACAAAACAGGCAGATTTATTTTGCTGGAAGATATCATCCTGCATTTTGCGCCCCAGGCATTCAAAAATTACAAAGTCCTGGATTCTGCGTTAATCCGGATCACCCGGAGCGGTGCGATCCGGTTTGACGGTTCTGCCGCCGACGAAGAAACAGATTTCCGGGATATTGTGGAAGATCTGATCCGCAAACGCAAGAAACGGGAACCGGTTCGAATTCAGATGAACAGCATGCTGGATGAAGACGCTATGGCATATTTATTAAAAAAGCTGAAACTCTCCCGAAAGCAATTATTTCTGGAAGAAACACCCCTGGATCTTTCTTTTGTTTACAAAATCGGCGATCTGATTACAGATCCGGAACGTGTCAGCCAGTTAAAATATCCCGTCCAGAAACCGCAGAACAGACCAGATATTTCCGCACGGGAAAACATGATGTCCCAGATTGCGGATCATGATGTATTATTATCTTATCCGTATGAATCCATGTCGCCGTTTTTGAGATTACTGAACGAAGCGTCGCTTGATCCGGACGTGATTTCGATTAAAATCACGCTTTACAGATTAGCATCTCACAGCCAGGTAATTGAAGCACTCTGTCAGGCAGCAGAAAACGGCAAGGAAGTGCTTGTACTGGTAGAACTCCGGGCAAGATTTGACGAAGAACACAACATTCGCTGTGCGGATCGTCTGGTAGATGCCGGGTGCACGGTAATTTACGGACCTCACAACATGAAAGTCCATTCCAAATTATTATTGATTACAAGAAAATCCGGCGGAACAATCCAGAATTTCACACAGATCGGAACAGGCAATTACAACGAAAAAACGTCAAGACTATACACAGATTTATCACTCATGACCGCAAATCCGGAAATTGCGGAAGATGCCCGGCATGTTTTTGATGCACTTTCCACGGATTCTCTTGTAGAAGATACCAGACAATTACTGGTTGCGCCGTTATGTCTGAAAAGCAAAATCCTTGCCATGCTGGATGAAGAGATCCTGCATGCAAAGAATGGTGAAACTGCGTATTTCGGCGCAAAGATCAATTCCATCAGCGACCGGGACATTATGGATAAACTCAGCGAGGCATCCCAGGCAGGCGTGCGGATAGAACTGGTTGTCCGGGGGATCTGCTGTCTGAAACCGGGCATTCCGGGGTATACGGACAACATCCGGATTGTCAGCATTGTGGGTCGTTATCTGGAACACAGCCGGATCTATATTGCAGGTATCGGGGAACGTTCCCGGATTTACATCAGTTCTGCGGATTTCATGACAAGAAACACCGTGCATCGTGTGGAAGTGGCTGCGCCGATTTTAGATCCGGCGCTGAAAATGCGGATTTTAAATTTCATGACGCTGTTCCAGTGTGACAATCAGAAAGCCCGTCTCGGACAGCCGGACGGCAGTTTCTGCCGGGCAGCAGCACTGCCATTAACGAGCCTGATGGTAAACGCCCAGGAAGCGCAGTATCTCCAGGCGGAAGAGGCTGCAAAAGATTCCCGACTCCAGAAAAAAACGCAAAAAAGAACAAAATCCGGAAACCAAAGCAAAAATTAATTCCCATAATTTTTAAAACAATTTTTAAAATAAATTTTAACAAGAAAGGGCAATTCTATGCAGGAAACCAACGAAAGCACAAATTCTGATCTGAATTCAGATTTCAATTTAACGCCGGATTCCGGTTCTGAGAGCTGGAAACAGCAGGCGACCAAATCCCTGTGGATGTTTCTGACCATCGCCGCCGTGATCCTGTTCTATTATCTGATCCAGTATCTGGGAAGTATTTCCAGTTTTATTGCCATGGTTCTCACCGGAATCAGTCCTGTGATCTGGGGGCTGGCACTGGCGTATCTTCTCGAACCGATTGCAAACTTCTGGGAACGCAATCTCCGTGCCTGGCGGATGCCAAAAAGTTCTGATCCGGAAAAAACTGCCAAAAGAGTTCATGTCGCCTCGGCAATTCTCATGGTGATTACAGCATTTGTGTTCATCGCATTGTTGTTATTGCTGATTGTGCCGGAAATTTCAAAAAGTATTTCCGGTGTTGCCAAAACGCTGCCGTCCCAGATGGAAAATTTCTTTGTCAGACTAAGAGACCGGTCGTTTTTTGACAATTCCACAACCATCGGCGCATTTGCCAATAATACGCTCCTGACGGCGTTTCACTCTACAGAAAAATGGCTTTCGGAACTGCCGTTTCAGGCGCAGAAATTAATCAATTATTTCTATACCGGTGTCAAGAGCGTGTTCAACGTCGTCTATAATCTCGTCATTGGCATGATCTTGTCCATGTATATCACCATCGACAAAGAAAAATTATTCCGGCAGATCCGCAAAATCACTTACAGTGTCTTCCCAGTGGAGACGGCAAGCAAAATGCGCCGGATGCTCCGGCGGGGCAATCACAAATTCAGTGCAGCAATCCGTGGTAAAGTCGTCGATTCTATGATTATTGGCGTGATCTGTTTTGTATTGCTGTCGATCCTGAATCTGCTCCCCTGGTTTGCATTTCCATATCCGGTATTATTAGCCGTGGTTGTAGGCGTGACGAACGTCGTACCGTTTTTTGGTCCTGTTGTGGGAGGATTCATCACAGGTGTCCTGGTATTGTTTGACAATCCCCGGATGGTCATTGCTTATGTGATCCTGATTGTCGTGCTCCAGCAGTTTGATGCGAATTATCTTGATCCGCACATGGTGGGCGGTTCGATCGGACTCAAGCCGTTCTGGTCAATTTCTTCTGTTCTTCTGGGGAGCACGATTCTGGGCGTTCCGGGATTTATCATCGGTCCTCCGGTCGTGGCATTCATTTATGAAATCGTCAGCGAGTGGACGGATGACAGACTCCGTGCAAAGCATCTGGAAACAGAATTCAACATTCCGCCGGAAGAAGAACTGGAAGTCTTTCTGGAAGTCGATGATCCCTATGGGATTCAGAAACAGAACGAAATTGAAAAGAAATTCAAGGCATTTCTGGAGAAACTTGGAAACAGGATAACCGGAAAAGCAAAAAAATCCGGAAATTCTGAAAATTTCAGAAATCCGGAGAGCAGGAAAATAAAAATCAAAAAAAAATAAATAATTTAAATTAAAATCATTCCGGCAGATCTGCATTACTCCGATCTGCCGGAATTTTAATTCTGAAATAAATTTTACCAAATACTTTGCATTTCCGTATTTTCATCTGTTATAATTCTGATAAATGCCTCTTCAAAGTTTCTTCCTAAACATATGCAGTCACCCTCATAAGCTAAAACAACTTCTCCGATTGTACTCATCAATAATTCCTCAGATTTATCGGAATAACCTATAGGAAATAATTCTTTAATATTTAGAAATGAAGCAATATCTTTTAAATACTCATATGACTCCATCCTATCTTCCTGCGTAAAATCGTCTGTCACGTAAAATGTCGGATCAATCACAAACGATGTTGTGAAATCAGAATCCTGGTTTGAGATTACTCTATTTTGATATCTGCAACAAGGTATCTTTAAAGTCAATCCACCAAAATTTTTTAGAAAATCATAGATAATATCAGATGGTAAAATCCCAAATTGATGATACCATGCTTGATAGTTTTTTATATTAATACTTCTATTTTCTTGCCATCCACATTTAAGAAGTGCGTCTTTTAGAAATTTATCTTTAATTTGCATATTAAATTCCTCAAACATTCTAAAAAATTGGCAATATAGGCTAAATACCTATTTTGACAATTTTTACATGGCAGATGAATTTTGTCTGTATAGATATATACCACATACGAAACTTTGTTCAAAAAATTACCGCTCCCCCCGGTGTCTCTACGGGCGCTACGCCAAGAAGATAATCCGTCCCGATTATGTATTCTGTCAACGTCGTGATTGTCGTCCCAGCGGCAAGTTCCGGCGTGTTGCTGTGCTGACTCAGATGCCCCAGTAACAGCCGGGTTGTCCCCGTCCGGATTAAATAATCTGAAAAATCCGCACAGTCCTGATTGGACAGATGTCCATGATCGGAACTGATTCTCTGCTTTAATTGATAGGGATATCCTCCCTGCCATAACAAATCCGGTTCATAGTTGGATTCTAACAGAATCATGTCGCATCCCGTGAGAGCGTCCCGGACTTCGGGCGTGACGATCCCCAGATCCGTGCAGACCGCACAATATTTGTCATCCTTTGTATGAATCCGGTAACCGCAGCTGCCCGGTTCATCATGAATTGTGGGGAACGCCCGGACTTCACACTCACCGCAGACAACACAGGCATCCGGATCTTTCCGGGGATCAATCCGGATTAATTCTGTACCGGGAGAAAGATATTTATCTCCTCCGTGACTGAGAAATTCCAGCGTTTCAGATGTCCCGTAAACCGGCACTTTCAGTTTCTGGACAAGTGTTTTGAGTCCCCTGATATGATCGCTGTGTGTATGCGTCACAAAAATACCCTGAATGCAGTCAGTTCTGATGGCATTACAGGACAGGGCACTCAGGATTTTTTTACAGCTTGCGCCGGCATCAACCAGAATGCCGGCTTGGGAATTGCCAATATAAGATGCGTTCGCCTGGCTGGAGCTGAACAACGGATAAAATTTTGCCATCCGGGAATCACGTCTCCTGATTGGATTTTAAAAATAATAATTTTAAAATAATTTTAAATTTTTCGGATCTCTGCACCAATTCCACGCAGTTTTGATGCAATGTCCGTATAACCACGTTCAATATGATGAATTTCGGTGATTTCCGTCCGTCCCTCTGCCATCAGTCCGGCGATAATCATTGCCGCTCCGGCACGTAAATCACACGCATTGACGCAAGTGCCTTTCAATGGACTGTTCCCACGGACAACAGCACCGTTCTGTGTGATGTCAATCACTGCACCCATTTTCCGGAGTTCGTTGACATAACGGAAACGGTCTTCCCAGACATTTTCAATAATGCTGCTCTGTCCCTCCGCAATTGTCAGGAGCGTTGCCATCTGCGGCTGCATGTCCGTCGGATAACCCGGATAGGGCTCTGTCCGGATGTTCGTCGGCGTGAACGCCTGATCCGGCTTGACAGAAACACGCACAGCTTCTTCATCATCCAATTCCTCGACCGTCACACCACAGTCCCGGAGTTTCGCCGTAATTGCCTCCAGATGTTTCGGAATCACGCCACGGATCAGGACGTCGCCTTTTGTGGCAGCGGCGGCGATCATGAACGTGCCGGCTTCAATCTGATCCGGAACGACGGAATAACGATATTCCACGGATTCTGAACCCTCCCCGGCGTTGCCGCTGAGTTTTTCCACACCCTGGATCTTAATCACGTCCGTGCCTGCACCCTTGATGTGTGCGCCCATGTAATTGAGAAAATTGGCAAGATCCACAATGTGCGGTTCTTTGGCAACATTCTCAATGACGGTAACGCCCGGCGCTTTCACAGCCGCAAGAATCGCATTCATCGTAGCACCCACAGAAACCACATCCATGCTGATTGTTCCCCCGTGAAGCTGGTCTGCATGGAGCTGCACAATATCGGACTGCTGATCTTCAATCAACTGTCTTGCACCGAGGATCTCAAAAGCTTTCAGATGCTGGTCAATGGGTCTTGCACCGAGAGGACAGCCGCCGGGCATGGCAGCACGGGCATTTCTGCATCTGCCTAATAATGCACCCAGAAAATAATAAGATGCCCGCATTTTTTTTGCTTCTTTGTAAGGCACGTAATAATCCGTCACGTTCCGGCAGGAAATCCAGAATGTGTTCTTGCCAAGCGACCGGACTTCAGCGCCGAGTCCTCTGAGAATTTTCAGACAGATCCTGACATCACTGATATCAGGAACATTTTCGATAACGCAGGGAACATCCAGCAGCAGGGTTGCCGGAAGAATAGCGACAACGGAATTTTTCGCACCGCTGACCGTAATTTCTCCTTTCAGCGGGTGACCGCCGTTAATGACAAATTTCTCCAAGTTCTTCTCTCCTCTGTTCTGCGCCGCAGGATCAACAGGGCGCATGTGATTCCGGTCTGAATTCTGATAGAATTCAGAATCTGAAATTTTTTTCTGCTCAGCGAATCTGACAGCAATCATAACTTATTCTACACTCAACTTTCTGATTTCTGAAAATTCATGATTATCAATAAATAACATCATAACTATTATACAACATAATCCGGAATTTGTAAAGTCCTGAAACAAAATTTATCAGGTATTCAGGAAAATTGATCATAAATATTCTGTACCGGAATCAAATATTAAGATATATTTAATAAAAAAAATTTAATTTTCTTCGGGAATATACTCAGAAATCCGGATAGAACGGATGAGAATATCTTCTTTTGGGGGGGTGTAGCCCTGGGGATTTTCTTCCTGGAGCTGTGCGGCGCAGATCATTTCGACGACATCAAATCCCTGATACACCTGACCGAAGACGGTCATTTGCTGTGCAAAATTCGGAACGCCGCCTTTTTCGATAAACAAATCCGCAAGTTCCTCACTGCCGGACGCCTCCCGAAATTCTTTCAGAAATTCCGGATCTGAAAAATCCACGGAATTCAAAATCATGAAACGACTTCCCGTATAGTATGTTTCTGTCTTAAAAAGCCGTTTGGTAAAACTTGTATCAGATGCTGTGTTGACGGCACACAATGCACCCCGGAACGTCCAGAGATTCTGGTGAATTTCCTGCGGGAGACGTTCCTGGGATTCCGGCGTATTCTCTGGGAGCGATCCAAGAGGATCTATACTTCCGGCGGCAAAATAGACATCGTTCTTTGCCTCAAATATGTAAGTATTATCATAATAGCCTTCCTGTGCAAGCCGGACAAACTGCGCCACAGTCTGGGGGGCGTACGCCGGATAAAGAACGGCACGGATTTCACCAAGGGACGTATCAATGACAGCAATCTGAGAATGTTCCGGGATTTCCTGATTCTGAACGAATTCCAACGTGTCGACGTCAATATAACGATAACCCTGGTTGGAAATCATTGTGACCAGATAGAACACAATAAAACTGACGACTGACATGCCAACCAGGAAGATACCAAGCCGGGAAAGACTCCGGCTTTTTTTTGTCTGCAATCTACTCATAGCATTATTTTCTCAATTTTTTTTAAATTATAATCAGTAATTTATAATTTCTGAATTTCCACACCCTGACGTGTTTCTTTGACAGCATAGCCAAGATTCCGGATTTCTTCCCGGATTCTGTCTGCCTCGGCGAAATCTTTATTTTTTCTCGCCTGCGCTCTCTGTGCTACCAGTTCCAGAACTGCTTCCGGAATCTTCCCGGATTCTGTTTCTGTTCTCTCGTAAAGCAAGCCTAATACAGAATTTAATTCTTCAAACAGATCCAGTCCCGCCTGTAACTGTTCTTTCGCTGTCTCCGGATCGGATGCCATAATGTTCAGCTCCCGGACAAGTCCAAAAACAGCAGATAATGCGTCTGCCGTATTCAGATCATCTTCTAATGCTGCAATAAACTGATTTTTATAATTCTCAAATACCGTCCCAGCCTGATTCTCCCCGGACTGCGCCTGTGTGATAGCTCTCCGGATTGTCGAACGGCATTCATAGAGACGATCCAGAGACGCTTTGCAGGCGTCAAGCAGTTCTTTTGTGTAATTCATAGGTGCTCTGTACTGCGCCTGAATCATCAGATATCGAATCACTTCATAGCCGTATGCTTTGGCAATATCCCGGACAAGCAGAAAATTTCCCTCGGATTTGGACATTTTCTTGTTATCAATATTAATATGTCCGTTGTGCATCCAGTAACGGGAGAATTCCACGCCGTTTGCCGCCTCTGACTGCGCAATTTCGTTTTCATGATGGGGAAAAATCAAATCATGACCGCCGCAGTGCAGATCAATTGTATCTCCCAGGCAATCCTTTGCCATGCAGGAACATTCAATATGCCACCCCGGACGACCCGTTCCCCAGGGAGAATTCCAATGCTGTTCGGATGCCGGACAGCCTTTCCAGAGTGCGAAATCCAGAGCATCTTCTTTCAGATCGTTAATTTCCACCCGTGCGCCTGCCTGGAGATCATCCAGCGACTGATTGGACAGTTTGCCGTAATCCTTGAATTTTCTCGTCCGGTAATATACATCATTCCCGGACGGATATGCATAATTTTTATCAATTAATACCTGAATAAACTCAATAATTTTATCCATATATTGCGAAACTCTGGGATGAACTGTCGCCGGGAGAACGTTAAGCCCCTGGGCGTCTTTCTGGTATTCCCGGATATATTTTTCCGCACATTCCTCCGGTGTGATTTTTTCAAGTCCTGCCTGCCGGATAATCTTGTCATTCACATCCGTGTAGTTCTGGACAAACTTCACCTGACAGCCTCTGTATTCCAGAAATCTGCGGAACACATCGAAAACGCAGACGGGTCTTGCATTCCCGATATGAATATAATTATAAACCGTAGGCCCACAGACATAGACATTTGCCTGTCCCGGTGTGATGGTTTTGAATTCTTCTTTCTGATTTGTCAATGTATTAAAAATTTGTAGCATAAAAAAACACCTCCGCAAAAAAAATGCCTTCTCTGGAAGAGAACAAAAATTTTAAAAACTCCGAGAGAAGACGGCTTATTTTAATTATACAAAAAAAGTAAAAACTTGTCAAGTGCAAAATTCACAAAAATAATCCGGATTATCCCGGAAAATATAATCTCACACATGTCCCTTCCTGTTCCTTGCTTTCCAGGACAATTCTTGCATGATGCATTGCCATGCCGTGCTTGACAATCGACAAGCCCAGCCCTGTCCCCCCGACTTCTTTGGAATGGCTCTTGTTCACCCGGTAGAATCGTTCAAAAATGCGTTCCTGATCCTGTTCCGGAATGCCAATTCCATTGTCTGCAATCTCTACCAAGATTTCAGACTGTTCCCGGCAGATCCGGATTCTAACAAATCCCCCGGTCTGATTATATTTAATCGCATTGTCACAGATATTATAAATAATCTCATCAATTAAATTGGCAATGCCCATGATCCGGATTTCTGCCTCCTCACTATAACAGGAAATCGACACGCCCTGCCTTTTCGCATTTAACAGCAGCCGTTCCCGGATTCCTGCACAGACCGCACAAAGATCCACTTCTTCCCGTTTGTTCTGGATCTCAAAACTGCCGCTTTCCAGTCTGGATAATTTTAAGATATCATTCACCAGAACAATCATGCGTTGTGCTTCTTTATAGATATTATCTGCAAAATGCGAAATATCTTTCTCCTGCACATAACCGTCCCGGATGATCTCCGCAAAGCCGGAGATGGATGTCAACGGCGTTTTCAATTCATGGGAGACATTCGCTGTGAATTCCCGGCGGATGGCATCTTGCTTTTTATGTTCTTCCTGGAGCTGATCCATCTGCCTGTGAATCTGCTGATTCTGGAAGATCAGCCGTCGGACAAATGGTTTCATTTCATCGTAAATATTCCGGTCGTCTGGATTTTCCGGGTCAAGCTGATTAATCGGCTTCATGATCGTCTTTGTGCTGAAAAATGCCAGCAGGACAGATAAAATAATCATAAAAAATACGATGGCAGCCATCGGGCTGAGCATCCGGAATAATAAAATCCAGACCGTATCTTTTTCCGCCGAAACACGCAGAATGATTTCTGAATGTTCCGGTTTCACGGCATAATTAATCGTCTTTTTCAGCAGCGATTCGGAATAGCGTTCACAGCTCCCCTGCCCGTCCCGGAGCGCCTGCTGAAATTCGATCCGGTCACTGTGATTGGGCAATTCCTGCGCCGGTACAACAGAATCATACAGCACACTGCCATCCGGTGCAATGATCGTAATTCTGGTATTCTCGCCCTGTCCGGAAATATGCACATTTTGAAAAAACTCCCATCCATTATGTTCTGCAATCGCTGAGAGATATAACGCTTTGTCCCGGAGTTCCGAAAGGTTGCGCCGGGCAAGATAAGAATTCCATACATAAAAGATCAGTCCGAAACTCATCAGAAACACAATCATGCAGGCAGTAAAGATATGCTTTGTCAACTGAGATCTCATACGGGAAAATTCTCCTGTTCCGGGTCGGGATCTTCCTGAATTTTGTAACCGACGCCCCGGATTGTCCGGATATAACTGCCTGCTTCGCCGAGTTTCTGCCGGAGTGTCCGGATGTGGACATCTACTGTCCGATTTTCGCCGTCGAAATGATAGCCCCAGACACTATTTAGAAATTGTTCTCTTGTGAGAACGATTTCTTTATTTTTTAATAATAAACATAACATGTCAAATTCTTTCAGTGTCAGCGTGATATTTTTATGATTGACCTGCACAATATGTCGTTTCGGACTGACATAAAGTGTTCCGAGCGTATAGGACGGATCCACATCCTGTGCCGGATCGGGTTTCTGAATCCGCCGCAGGAGCGCCCGGACACGGGCAATCAGCTCCATCATGCCGAACGGTTTTGGCAGATAGTCATCCGCTCCGGCGTCAAGACCGATGACTTTTTCATATTCGCTGGCTCTCGCCGTGAGCATCATCACAGGAATCCGGCTTGTTTCCGGACGATTTCTTAATTTCCGGAGGATTGTAAGCCCATCTTCTTCCGGGAGCATAATATCTAACAAGATCAGCTCCGGAATTTCCTGCTCCAGAGCGCTCCAGAACAGCGACGGTCTGTCGAATCCCTTTGCCTGCATCCCGGCACTGCCTAACGTATAGACCACAAGTTCCCGGATGCTGTCATCATCTTCCACGAGATAGATCATAAAAAATTCTCTCCAAAAATTTTCTGTTTGAAATAATATTTATAATTATGCAAGCAAAAATTGCAATAATTCCGGTTTTGTATTCTCACATGTCCCGGAAATCACGGCATTCAGAGCTTTTTGCAGCATAAATTTAATTTCCTTGCCCTGAAATCCCAGATCTGACAAGTCATGTCCGTTCATTGCCAGTTCTTTCAAAGAACAGCACAATTTCTGTTCCTGACAGATCTGCATGAATTTTTCTGCCTGCCGGATTTTTTCGCCGTTGTCTGACTGATGTTTTAATTTAGAAACCCGGTCTGCTTCCAGAATTTTTAATAATACTACAAAATCCGGATAGCCGATCTCAGATAAAATCTTTCGGACTTCACGCAAAGATTCCGGTGTCCTCCGGTGATACCGGATCAGCCGGGATACTTGCTTGCGGGTGTGATTGTCTGCTTTTACCCGAGTTAAGATCTGGTCGGCAAGCACTGCGCCACGCTCAGCGTGTCCCTTGAAATGTCCGCCGTTCCGGTCTATTTTACAACAAGCCGGTTTTGCTAAATCATGAAACAGCATTGTCAGCCGGATTGTGAGATCTGCCGGCGCATTTCCGACGGCTCTCGCTGTATGTTCCCAGACGGTATAATCATGATACCGGCTGTGCTGACAAAAAGCAATACATGGCAGAATTTCCGGAATCCAGACACTCAAAATCTCCGGATAAGTCAGCAAAATTTCTGTAATATTTTCCCCCAGGAGCATATTGCATAATTCTGCAAAAATTCTTTCGACCGAGATATATTGTAACCGGAATGCCCCGGCAAGCATTGCAGAATGTGTAAAAATTTCCGGTTTTAAATTTAATTTGGCACAGAACCGCATTGCCCGGAGAATTCTTAAAGCATCCTCCCGGAATCTTGCAGAGGGAACGCCGACACAACGGAGTATGCCGTCTGCAAGATCCTGCTGTCCCTGATAAAGATCCAGCAGACCCGTGTCCGGATTCCATGCCATCGCATTGCAGGTAAAATCCCGTCTGCAAAGATCTTCTTCAATATGCGTTGCAAACCGGACTTCACAAGGATGCCGAAAATCCCGATAATCCGATTCTGTCCGGTACGTCGTAATCTCTGCTTTATGATCCGGATTCGCAGAATAATCCGGATCATGCACGCAGACTGTCCCGAATGCTCTGCCGTATTCGGAACAATTCTCCCGTCCGAACAGTTCTATAATCTGCTCCGGAACTGCATTCGTTGCAATGTCATAATCATGCGGAATCGTTCCCAGAACGGCATCTCGCACGCATCCGCCGACTAAGTATGCTTCAAAGCCCTGCGCATGCAGTTTCCGCATCATAGATACAACAAAATCAGGAAATTCCAGAAACATAACTAACACCTCCTAAACTTCCTGAATTATAATATATAATTTTAATTTTCAAGGCACAAAATCCAGGCAGACAAGCTCCGCCGGATTATTCATCCGGAATTTGCCGATCCCGGCGGAAACACTCATCCGGCTCACTCTGGAATCCTGAGAATCCTGCACCCGAATTTCATACAAACCTTTGGTGTATGCCGGAAAAAAACGCCGTTCCGGCGAGAGAATTCCGCCGACGCCCGGCAGTCTGACAATTCCGCCGTGCACATGTCCGGACAGGATCACATCTGCGCCCCAATCCGCATAGGCAGGAAATCCCAACGGCGAATGTGCCAGGAGGACACAAGGATGTGTCACGCAATTCCCGACACAAGCACTGACCAGATCTTTCGTCACCGGCATTAAATCTGCATAATAATTCTGATTTTTCTGATTTTTATACACTTCTCCCGGCAATGTCAGCCCCGTGAATAAAATATCCTGTAATAAAACAGAAATATTATCCAGAACCAGAATACCGGCTCTCCGGCAATCCCGGAGAAACTGCGCAAGCAACTGCGCCGGGAGATCCGTTTCATGATTGCCAAGTGAATAAATCACCGGCGCAATCCGGCGGAGTTTTCCCAGTAATCCCAGCGCATCCGAAAATATCACCGGATCTGCAGATCTGGAAACCAGATCCCCCGTGACAGCAATCACATGAAGCGACGGCTGTGCACAGAAATCTGTAATTCGGAGAATTTCAGAAATGATTTTCTGCCGTTTTTCAGGAGAATGATGCGCACTGAAATGCACGTCTGAAATCTGAAGAACACGCACAGACCGAGGAATCCCGGTAAGTCTGATACTTTCTTTCCGACTCGTCATAATTATTCTGAATTAAGATCAGCATCAGGATCAGAATCTGCATTATCATGCTCCGCTCTGGTGAATGCGACGACTTCGTTGCCGTCTGATACTTTCATCACACGCACACCCTTGGAAACTCTGCCCATAATCCTGATTTCACTTGCCGGAATCCGGATTATAATCCCTTCTGTGGAAATTAAAATAATATCGTCGTCCTCATCCACGACTTTGATGCCGCAGACTGTGTCGCCCGTCCGAGCAACCGGATAATTTTTCAGACCATAACCGCCCCTGCCCTGGATTCTGTATTCTTCCAGAGATGTCCGCTTGCCATAGCCGTTTTTAGAAACTGTTAAGACACTTGCACCGTCCCGGATTCTTGCCATGGAAACAACTTCGTCACCATCCCGAAGCGTAATTGCTTTTACGCCGTGAGCGGATCTCGATAACGGACGGATGGTTTCTTCTTCCAAACGAAGCGCCATGCCGTTCCGGGTTGCAATCAATAACTGATTTGATCCATCCGTCATGCGCACGCCTGCAATTTCGTCGCCGTCATTCAGACCGATCGCAATCAAGCCTTTTTTATGGATATTCCTGTATGCTGATAATGGTGTACGCTTGATCTGTCCGTATTTCGTTACCATCGTGACAAAATCATCTGTATCAAACGTTCTTGTCCGGAGCATTGCCGTGATTTTTTCGCCGTCCTGCAATTGCAGTAAATTTGCAAAATGAAATCCTCTGGACGCTTTGGAACCGTCCGGAATTTCGTAGCATTTGAGCTTATGCATATAGCCCTTGTTCGTGATAAACAAAATATTATCATGCGTGGAACAGATAAACATTTCCGAGACGAAGTCTTCTTCCCGCTGTTTCATGCCCTGCACGCCACGTCCGCCACGTTTCTGGATTTTATAAGCATCCAGTGCCATGCGCTTGATATAGCCGTTATTCGTGTAAGTCACAACGCAGTCTTCTACTTCGATTAACTCTTCAATATCCACTTCACCACTGACGGCTGTGACTTTCGTTCTTCTGGGATCGCTGAATTTCTTCCGGATTTCGTTCATTTCCTGCGAGATAATCGCATAAATTTTCTGTCTGTCCTGCAAAGTCTCTTCAAAATCAGAAATTTTTTCGCACAGCGCAAACAATTCATCCGTGATTTTCTGACGCTCCAGTCCGGTGAGTGCGCCTAACCGCATCTGGACAATCGCTTCTGCCTGTTCTTCCGACAATCCCACGCTGTGAGGAAGATGCAGTCCGGACAAATCATAATTTTCGCGCTCTAACAGAGCAGTCATGTCAATTTCTGAAAATCTTGTCATTAATTTTTCTTTGCCGTCCGGAATGCTCTTTGCGCTCCGCAGAATCGCAATCACTTCGTCAATATCATCCGTTGCAAGCAGGAATCCCTGTAATAAATGCGCCCGTTTCAGGGCTTTTTCCAGATCGAATTTTACTCGTCTTGTGATAACATCCACCTGGAAATCCAGATAATATTCCAGAATTTCTTTCAGGCTGAGCACTTTCGGCGTACCGTTCACAAGCACCAACATATTCACGCCGCAGGTGTCCTGCAACTGCGTATAAGAAAATAATTTATTTAATACAACGTTCGCAATGGCGTCTTTTCGTAATCCGATAACAATCCGCATGCCGTCTCTGCCGGATTCATCCCGGACAAACGATGCACCGTCAATCCGTTTTTCTTTGATTAATTCTGCGATATGCTCGACTAATCTGGCTTTATTCACCATATAAGGCAGTTCATGGACAATAATCTGCTGTCTTCCCTTGTTTTCTTCGATAGAAGTTTTTGCCCGGACAATGATCTTACCTTTGCCCGTTGCATAGGCGGAACGAATCCCGGCTTTGCCCATGATGATGCCGCCTGTGGGGAAATCCGGCGCTTTGATACACTCCATGAGGTCATCCAGTGTACAATCCGGATTCCGGATCAACAGATTCACGCCGTCGATGACTTCGCCTAAATTATGCGTGGGGATGTTCGTTGCCATGCCGACGGCAATCCCGACAGAACCATTCACAAGAACATTCGGGAATCTGGACGGAAGGACAACTGGTTCTTTCAGACGATCATCGTAGTTCATGCCGAAATCGACCGTATTTTTGTTAATATCAGCGACCATTTCCAGGCTTAATTTTGCCATTTTCGCTTCCGTATAACGATAAGCCGCAGGCGGGTCGCCGTCAATGGATCCAAAATTGCCGTGTCCGTCAATTAACGGATATCGCAATGAAAAATCCTGTGCCAGGCGGACAAGCGCATCATAGACGGATGCGTCGCCGTGCGGATGATAGCGACCCAGGACAGAACCGACCGTATCGGCGCATTTTCTGTACGGCTGATCCGGTGTCAGTCCGTTTTCATGGAGTGTATAGAGAATTCTCCTGTGAACCGGCTTGAGACCGTCCCGGACATCCGGGAGCGCTCTGGAAATAATGACAGACATGGCATAAGCCAGAAAGGAATCGTGCATTTCGTCCGCAACATCTACTGGAATAACTTTTTCGGAATTTTCTGCATGATTTAAATTTTCCTGCAAACTCATAAAAAATATTTCACCTCTCCGGGATAAAAATTAAATGATTAATATTAACTGAAATTCTGATCCAGTTTCTGTGCAAAATGCACTCTCATGATTTCAAGTTCTTCTTCGGAAAAAACGGTTTTCGGCACGACATAAAACATTGTTTTTTGTTGATAGATCATAAAAAAATCAGAATATTCATGCACCCGCAGATTTTTGTTATAATAAATTCTTGTGCCGGAAAAATTCTCTCCGGGTGTATCATCAAACAAAGCATCCAGTTCAGAATCTGAAATATCCCCGGAATTTTCCGGATTCCCGGCATCTTCCGGCGGCAGGATTGTCCCGATCTCCAGATATTCCGGATAAATCGTCAATTGATACTGGTCGTTCTCAATTTCACGCACGGCAAGCATCAGATTTTTCCGGATTTTCAAAGGATTCAGAATCTGGAATACGATCATCAGCAGGGCGCACAGAATCACAATGCAATACATGGGTCTGTCAGATTCCGAGCCGTTGACCACAAAATACGCATAGATCATGCAGACAATGCCCAGAATTCCGATAATTACGTAATTCCGGGGATAGACAAACTTTTTCTGGAATGCCGTGAACGCCGTTTTAAATAATGCATAGGGAATCTGATAGCGTTTCTGCAACAGAATTCCGGAATCCTGTTCCTGATTCATGAATATCTCCTTGCTGAATGCTTGCAAATTTATGAAAAAATTATAATTATAATATATTTAATTTAAATATTTTAAATATCCAGATTATGCACGGTTCTGGCATATTTTTCAATGTAATCCTTGCGGGGCAGAACTTTATCTCCCATCAGGATTGTAATAATTTCATCGGCTCTGACGGCATCTTCCAGGGTCACTTTCAGAATCGTCCTTGTCTCCGGATTCATCGTCGTTTCCCAAAGCTGTTCGCTGTCCATTTCGCCCAAGCCTTTATAACGCTGAACGGCGACTTTGGAAGAATTTCCATTCGCATCCGCCAGCTCTGCAATATACCGGTCACGCTCTGCATCTGTGAACGCATAATAGACTTTTTTGCCCCTCGCTACACGGTACAGCGGCGGTTGTGCGATATAGACATTGCCGTTCTCGATCAGGGGACGCATATACCGGAAAAAGAACGTCAGCAGCAGCGTCCGGATATGACATCCGTCAACGTCGGCATCCGCCATAATGATAATTTTATCATACCGGAGCTTGTCGAGATTGAAATCTTCGCCAATGCCTGTTCCTAATGCCGTTACAACCGGCATTAATTTGTCATTGCCGTAAACACGGTCAATCCGGGCTTTTTCTACGTTGAGCATTTTGCCCCATAATGGCAAAATTGCCTGATAACGCCGGTCACGCCCGCCCTTTGCCGATCCGCCTGCGGAATCGCCCTCGACGATATAAATTTCCGTATTTTCTACACCATGCTCAGAACAATCCGCTAATTTTCCGGGAAGTGATGCACTCTCCATAGCGGTTTTGCGCCGTGCCGTCTCACGGGCAGCCTTTGCGGCTTCCCTGGCACGTCTTGCCGCCAGGCATTTGTCCAGAATTTCCTTGGCAACTGCCGGATTCTGCTCAAAATAAGTCATGAGTTTTTCCTGAACAAGTTTCTCAATAAACGGCTTGACTTCGGGACTGTTCAGTCTGCCCTTTGTCTGTCCCTCAAATTCTCTTGCTGTGAGTTTCACGGACACAATCGCTGTGAGTCCTTCACGGGTATCATCCCCGGAAAGTTTCTCGTTCTCTTTGAGAAAATTAAACTGTTTCCCATAATCGTTAAGAACTTTCGTCACGGCATTCTTGAATCCGGTTTCATGCGTACCGCCGTCCTTGGTGTGAATATTATTCGCAAAGGATAAAATCAAATTATTATAGCTGTCGTTGTATTGTAAGGCAATTTCCGCAAAAGAATCCTCCTGCCGTCCGGAGATATAAATCACATCACCGACCGTTTCATAGCCTTTTGTCCTGTGAATATGATCCACAAACTGCCGGATGCCGCCTTCATAGCATAAATTTTCCTGAAGAATCCCATCCGGGTTTCTGGTATCTGCAATATTAATTTTCAGTCCTGCATTGAGAAAAGCATGTTCCCTCATGCGTTTCAGCAGGACTTCAAAATCATATTCCGTCGTCTCGAAAATTTCCGGATCAGCCTTGAACATGACGCTTGTGCCGGTCTTTTCCGTTTCGCCGATAATTTTCAACTGTTCGGAATATTTACCACGCTCAAATCTCTGGAAGTGGATATTTTTGCCGTCACAGACCGTCAGTTCCAGCCATTCCGAGAGCGCATTCACAACAGATGCGCCCACACCATGGAGACCGCCTGAGACTTTGTAGCCGCCGCCGCCGAATTTTCCGCCTGCGTGAAGAACTGTGTAAACGATCGTTGCGGCAGAAATGCCCTCCGTGGGGTGCAGTCCTGTAGGAATGCCCCGTCCATTGTCCGAAATCCGGATAATGTTTTCCGGAAGAATTTCCACTGTGATCTGTGTGCAGAAGCCTGCAAGCGCCTCATCAATCGCATTATCGACGATTTCGTAGACGAGATGATGCAGACCGTCCAGACTGGTCGAGCCGATATACATTGCCGGGACTTGCCGGACGGGTTCAAGACCTTCCAAGACCTGAATCTGTTCAGCGCCGTATTCCTGGGGGGAATCCTGGATTCCGGGATTTTCCGGATTTTCTGCTGTTTCAAGTTCCTGATTACTCATGTCAACCCCGTTTCTGCCGGATAGAATGCAGATCTGGAAATCTGCGGAAATCCGGCTTTTATCAAATTTATTGAATTTATTTTACTGGTTAAAATTTATAGAATTTAATTTAATTATTAAAATTATACAAGCTAATTATAACATGTTTTTATCATTTTGTCAAGCGTTTTTGTGCAGATTTGCACTCTCTGCGCATGATTTTGCAGATGATACGACATGCGGAATCCTGGAATTTTTCCACACATTTCCCAACAGTTGTTGAAAACAAAATAAAATTTCAGAATTATTTTAATTTTTAAATATTGAATATTAAAAATTAATTTAAATCCCGGAATCGCTTTTCAAGCCTCTCACAGCCCCGTGATGGCGTTTTCAGAGATTCCTCCGCAAAACTACTACCCTGGAATAACACCCCTCTTCTCACGGCGCTCAGGACGTCTCAGGACATTTCCTGGATTTTTTATTTTTTCCACAAAGTTTTTCACACCTGTGGAAAAGAAAACCAGATTAATTATATTATTTAAATTACTAGCTGATCCTGTTTAAAATTCCGTCTTCCATTCGAAAAATGCGCCCTGTTTCCGTCAATTTCAGCGAAGACGCATGGCAAAGTGTAATAAATACTTGCATATCTGAAACGGCGTCATAGATTAATTTCTGACGCTGTCCGTCCAGTTCTCCCATGACATCATCCAACAGAATAACCGGCGATTTTTGAAGTTTTTCCCGGTATAAATGCGCCTGTGCCAGTTTCAGGACAAGCGCCGCTGTCTTTTTCTGTCCCTGCGATCCGAACAGATGCACCTGCTTGCCGTTAATTGCCAGTTGCAATTCATCCCGGTGTATCCCCCGGAGCGTGTACCCCAACCGGAAATCTTCTTCCAGCCGTTCCCGGAGAATGTCCTGATATGTCCGGATCAATCCGACATCCGGATCAGAATTCGAACTTGCATTTAAATTCTCGAAATTCTCAGATTCCGGGAAAATTGCACTCCGGTAGGAGAGATTCAGCTCTTCCCGTCCGCCCGTAATCAGGCTGTATAATTTTTTGCACACAGGCGAAAGATTCCGGATGTAGTCCGAACGCATTTTTGTCAGAAAAATGCTGACTTTTGCCAGTTGTTCATCCCACAGAAGAATGTCCTGTTTCCGGATTTTCTTCCGGACTGCCTGCTGAATTCCGGCATTGCGCTGACTTAGCAAATGCGCCGCCATGTTCAGATGGCGCATTCTATCCGGATGCAATTGGCATGCTCCCAGATCCACAAAAGAACGCCGTTTTTCCGGCGTTCCGTCAATCAACGAAAGATCCGCCGGCGAAAACGCCACGCACTGAAATGTCTCAAATAAATCCGCCGGACGCCTGCCAGGAACGCCATTGACGGAAATTGCCCGATTCTTCTGCTGTTTTCGTTCCACACTGTAACGGATTTCCTGTACTCTCCGGGAATCCCGGAATTTCATACAGCACTGAAAATAATCAGCAGAAAAGCCGAGATAATGCCGTTCCTGGACACCGTGAAAACTCCTGCACCCGGTCATCAGCCAAAGAGCGTCCAGAAGATTGGTCTTTCCCTGGGCATTGTTTCCGGTGATGAGATTCAGTTTCGGGTCAGGTGCAAAGGCAATCTGCCGGAGATTACGGAATCCGTCGGCTGAAAATTCTGTAATACGCATGATTAATTTATAATAAAAAAATTAAAATATAATTCAATCCTGACTTTCAACGTGCAGAATATAATTTTCAACGGAAATTTCGTCTCCCGGACGAATTTTCTTCCCACGCATGGTGCAGATTTCTCCGTTGACTTTTACACGTCCCTGCTGAATCAGTTCTTTTGCGAATCCGCCTGTATCGCAGAGTCCTGCGAATTTAAGCAGAGAGTCCAGTTTGATAAATTCCGTCCGGATGCGGACAGTTTCCTGCTGCATTGCCATTTCTGGAAGCCTCCTGTAATTTTTCTGAAATTTTAATTTATATAAAACCCGGAAAATCCGGATGTAATTGTTTGATTAAATAATAATTTAATTTTAATAATTTTAATAATTTAATAAATTTAATCCCTGAGCTGAATTGGCATAATTAAATAAATAAAACTCTCATCCTCAACAGGTGTGATCTTGATGACTTTATTGCTGCCGTTCATCTGGAGACGGATTTTATCACAGTGACAAGCCCTTAATGCCTCAAGAAGATACTTGTTGCTGAATCCGATTGTCAGATTGCCGCCGTAAATTTCCGCAGGAATCTTGTCACGAATGCTCCCGACGGGCGTTTCACAGGAAATTTCCATCATATCGTCTGCAAATGTGCATCGCATAGGCGATCTGTGTTTTTCGCTGATTAGTAATCCGCAACGTTCCGCTGTCCCCATAATGTCCCGTTTGCTGAGAATGACTGTCGTTTTGCTCTCGGATGGGATGCTTGTCCGGAAATTATGAAACTGTCCTTCCAGAAGTCTTGCGAATAATTCAAATCCGTTCACAGCAAACACAATATGCTTACCGTTTGTGGAGAATTCGCACAGGGAATCCGGATCATCTCGAAGCATTCCGGTTAATTCATTCAGGGCTTTTCTGGGAACGACAAAATGGAAATTTTGCAAATCCGGGAATGCCTCCTGGCGAAGCGCAAGACGGTAACGATCCATTGCCACGATGAAAAAAATGCCGTCCTGCGCCTCGAATAATTCGCCTGTCAGAATCGGCTGATCTTCTTTGACAGATGCCGCAAAACTGGATTCCTGAATCATTGTTTTAAGCGAATTCTGCGGAACAACGGTCTTTGCCGCATTCTCTACCACAGGGAGTTCCGGGAAATCTTCTGCACTGGTTGCTGATAATTGATAATGCGTCGAATCGCTGTGCAGACTTGCATGGAGTGTCTCGTCAATCTCGAACAGGATTTCATCTCCTGGCATTCTTCGTGCCATTTCGTTGAACAGCCTTGCATTGAGAACGAAACGGAACGTATTTTGGCATACTGCCGGGACGATTGTCCGAATGCCGATTTCCAGATTGTATCCTGTCAATGTAATTCCGTCGGGCTGCATTTGAACGCAGATTCCCTCCAGGACGGGCAGCGGCGATTTGGATGAAACGGCTTTTGATACATGAGAAATTGCTTTGCACAGATAATCTTTGTTGCAAACAAACTGCATGATGAATCACTCCTTGATTTGAATTTTATTTTAAAAAATACAGAAACCTTGTTTTCTTGGCTTCTGTCCTATAGACTCTGTAAAAC
>CAMWTO010000005.1 GCA_947177205.1 uncultured Ruminococcus sp.
CGGCAAAATTGAATTGTCCGACTCCATGACAATCCTCCGCAGACTCGTAGGTCTGGAATAATCCGGAATTTTAAAAAATTTCAAAATATTCTGAAAATTCCTTAAATTTGATATACACCCCCTGAAAATCCCCCTGGATCTGGAACAGAATCCGGGGGAGATTTTTTTATCTTTCAAAAAATCTGCAATTAAATCGCATTTTTGATTTTGGCAATTGCGTTTTTTTCCAGACGGGAAACCTGTGCTTGTGAAATCCCGATTTCACGGGCAACTTCCACTTGTGTGTGACCGTAGAAAAAGCGGAGTGACAGAATATTTTTTTCCCGGTCTTCGAGCGCTTTCATGGCGTCCCGCATAGAAAACTGTGAAATCCAACTGTCAGCGCTCGTTTGGTCGCTGAGCTGATCCATAACATAGAGTGTGTCTCCGGCATCAGAATAAATGGGATCATAGAGCGAAATCGGATCGCTGATACTTTCGAGTGCGATGACAATATCGGAACGTTTTTCGCCGATTTTTTCAGCAATTTCTTCAATTGTCGGTTCACGCTGTAGGGAATTGGTAAGCTGTTCCCTTGCTTGGATTGCCTTATAGGCGAGATCCCGGAGAGAGCGGCTGACTTTGATCTGATTGTAATCTCTTAAATACCGGCGCAGTTCTCCGGTAATCATGGGAACGCAGTAGGTGGAGAATTTCACTTCTTTGGACAGGTCAAAATGATTGATCGCCTTAATCAATCCGACAACGCCGATTTGAAACAGATCATCCACATCTTCGCCACGACCGGCGAAACGCTGAATCACACTCAGGACAAGCCGAAGGTTCCCGGTGATGAGCTGATCCCGGATTTTTTTGCTTCCGGTTTCTTTGAATTCTTTCAGGAGACGCATTTTTTCTTCTTCGCTCATTACTTTGAGTTCTGATGTGTTAATTCCTGAAATCACAACTTTATGATATGCCATACAGAGCAGATTCCTTTCCTGTGAAATTTAATCAAATTATGCACAGGAAAATTTTGTTTTATGCAAAGCCTGGATCTGGAAAATGCAGGAAATTTTTAAAATATTCCCACACAGCTCCCTGTTTCTGACAACATTCGACAGGACGAGTATGGTATAATAGAGTATGTCTTAAAAATAATATTTTAAATTTTAAAATTATATTTTATCTTCTGAAAGCAGGTGTTGCCGTGCAGGTTGTTTATCTGGATGTTCTGCTGTTTTTTAATCTCTACATGAATTATCTGTTAATCAGCCTGACAGCGAGGATTGCCCACCGAAAGACGGGCTTTTTCCGGGCGTTCCTGGGGGCAGTCCTGGGAAGTTTAAGCTCACTTGTGTTTTTTCTTCCGGAACAGCCTGTCATTTTGTCCGGGATTTACAAAATTCTGACAGCAGTCCTGATTTGTCTGATTGCATTCGGAAAAAAACGGATCATCTGGAGTTGTGTTTGTTTCCTGGGGATGAGTTTCCTCACTGCCGGGATTTTGTTTGCAATTTCTTTAACGGACAGTCTGCGGACAATGCAGAATAATGCCTGTTATTATCTGGATATTTCGCTGTTTCAGTTAATTTTCCTGACGATTCTTGCTTATGGGATTCTGTCTGTGGTGCAGTATTTTCACGACCGGACACACAAGACAACCGATGTTTTCCGGATTCAAATTCGTTACCGGACACATACGGCAGAACTAGAGGGCTTTCCAGATACAGGAAATTCCCTTGTAGATTTCTACACGGGCAAGTACGTCATTATCTGTGACCGGGATTTGTTATATCAGAATCACATAAAGCCGGTGCATAGTCATCCGATTCCGTACATGACCATATCCGGGAGCGGAATGCTGGAAGTTTTTCAGCCGGATGAAGTTTTAATCCGGGAAGAATGTGGCATTTCCAGATCCGTAGATGCCTTGATCGGGATGAGTCCGCAGGCAGACCGGAAAGCAATATTTCATCCGAAACTATTAAATTATTAATGATAATTTAATTTTAAATTTTTATGCAGGGGGCTGTATTATGCAGATTTTTCAGAAATTTTTCGCATTTCTCCGGAAATTATTTCGACCGGAAGTCCATTACATCAGCGGTGCGGATACGTTGCCGCCGCCGCTTTCCAGGGAAGAAGAAGCCGCCGTGTTCGTTCGGCTTTCCGCTGGTGATCCCCAGGCAAGGGAAATGCTGATCGTTCATAATCTCCGGCTTGTGGTCTATATTGCGAAAAAATTCGAGAGTTCCGGTGTCTGCCTGGAAGATTTAATTTCTATCGGGACAATTGGACTGATTAAAGCCGTGGGGACGTTCTGCCCGGACAAGAACATCAAGCTTGCGACGTATGCATCCCGGTGCATTGAGAATGAAATTCTCATGTTTCTCCGGAAATCCGTCCAGTACAAAGGGGAAGTCTCAATTGATGAACCGTTGAATGTGGACTGGGACGGAAACGAGTTATTATTATCGGATGTTCTGGGAACGGATGATGATATTGTCAGTCGTGGGATTGAATGGGAGGCAGAGCGGGAAATGCTTTATGCCGCTGTGAATTCTCTGCCGGCACGGGAACGGGAAATTATGGAATTACGGTTCGGGCTGAACGGACGCCGGGAATGCACACAGAAAGAAGTTGCGGAAAAAATCGGGATTTCGCAGTCTTACATTTCCAGACTAGAGAAAAAAATCATCCGGAAATTAAGGGTTGTCCTGGAAGAACAAGTATAAACCAGCTACAAAGCAGAGCCGACAGTGCAGGCTTATACAGCAGAAGAAAAATACGCTTAAAATATAGTCAACCTTAACCCACCGGCTTTAGACGGTGGGTTAAGGTTGACAAGTCGTTGATAATCTGTTATAATTATAATATAAAATAGCATGAAAAATTATAAATAAAGGTGGTGACAGTCCATGTTAAAAGCGTACAAATACAGAATATATCCAAATCGGGAACAGCAGATACAGATTGCAAAAACGTTTGGCTGCTGTCGTTTTGTATACAATCAGATACTTGCCTATCGTAAAAATCAATATGAAACAGAAAAAATTTGTATGAATAAGACAGCCTGTAACAATTACTGCAATCAAGTATTAAAACCGCAGTATGAATGGCTAAGGGACGTAGATAAATTTGCTCTTACAAATGCCATTTACAATATGGACAATGCCTATCAGAAATTTTTCAGAGAAAACGCAGGTTATCCGAAATTCAAAAGCAGACATAACCACAGAAAGTCCTATACGACAAATTTTACAAACAATAATATAGAAATAGTCGGAAACAGTATCAAACTGCCGAAACTGAAAAAAGTAAAAGCAAAGATACATAGAAAATTTACAGGCATAATAAAATCTGCAACAATAAGTCAGACGCCAAGCGGAAAATATTATGTTTCTGTTCTGGTGGAAACGGAACATATTGCACTTCCGCAGACTGATAAAAAAATAGGTATGGATTTAGGGATAAAAGATCTGTGTATCACATCAGACGGCAAAAAATATGAAAATCCGAAAACTTTGGGTAAATATGAGAAACGGCTTGCAAAAGCACAGCGAAAACTTGCACATAAAAAGAAACTAAGCAATAACAGAAATAAACAGAGAATAAAAGTTGCAAGACTTCATGAAAAAATAACAAATAGCAGAAAAGATTGTCTGCATAAGATTTCTCATGAAATGATTAGCGAAAACCAAGTGATCGTTTCTGAAAATCTGCAGATCAGCAATATGATGAAAAATCATCATCTTGCGAAAAGTATAGCCGATGTATCATGGTACGAACTGACAAGACAGCTGGAATATAAGGCTTTATGGAACAGCAGACAATATATAAAAGTAGGTACTTTCTTTGCAAGCAGTCAGATTTGTTCCTGTTGTGGTTATAAAAATCCTGAAACAAAAGATTTATCCGTCAGAGAATGGACTTGCCCACAATGCAGAATGCATCATGACAGAGATATGAATGCTGATGACAATATTTTGCAGGAAGGACTAAAACAAATAGCATAGTAAAAAACAAAATAGGGCAGGGACTGCCCGAATTTACGCCTGTGGAGATAGTAGGTTACGAGGTCGCAGAAGCAGGAAGTCCACTGGCTTTAGACGGTGGGTAGTTCACTAAAAAACAGCAAGGAGAGTGTTCTCTTTGCTGTCGTGATGTATATCTGAAAATGCAAATTAAAGTTTCTGTCTATCATAATAAACTAACAAGACCTGCTAAAGTAAAAATACAGCCAAAAAGTAGGGCAAGTCGGCTAATTGCACCATAATCATAATATCCCTGTACGACTTTTGTTATATTTTCAGGATTATCTTTTTCAACGAAAACAGGAACTTTTACACCCTGTTTTTTTACACCAAGAGGAAAAGACTTGTAGCTGAAAGTATGAAAAAACTTTTCTTTTTTGTAAGTATATTCTATGGTAAGTTGGTCAGTATCAGGGTCAATCATTACCATTTTGCCCTGACACAGAGTTTGTCCATTAACGGTTATTCCAATACACCACCATATTCTGAATGCGATAAAAGCGATTCCTACCAATAAAACTGTGATTGACATTATTTACCTCCGATATTATGATTAGCTATCTAATTTCATAGAAAGTGTCCAATATTTGATTCTTGTATATCATTATACAGCATCATCCTCAAAAAGTCAAGCGTTTATTGGCGATTAATCAGGGCGTAACCACATGAAATTTTGCACAAATTTTCAGTATTTTTTCATGCGGTTGCCCTGGCAATCCTGAGAAATCTCTTGACAAATCCGGAATAATATGTTACATTATAATAAGCAGGATCACTTGAAAAATCCTGCTTATTATTTATAATATTGGAGTTCGGGGCATGAAAAAATTAAATTTCAAATTAAAAAAATCCGGAATTTTCGCTTGTGCGCTGATGCTTGTGATCTCACTGGGATGCACTGGCTGTACCAATCCGAAACAAGAAATAAACATGACAGAAGATGAATTGCCTTATGGCGCAACTATGCGCTCGGATAAGAATAGTTTTGCCGTTCCGGTGACGTATGACAGGCGTTTTGTCAAGGAAGAACAGATTGCCGTTGTGGCGGATTATTTTGCGGCAATCCAGAATCAGGATCAGGAATTGTATTTAGCCAGCGCTCTGCCGCTTTACGCAGATTATCAGATTCAAGAAGTCTATTCTTATCAGGATGTCGGAGAACTTGTCGAAGGACTGCACGAGGGAATTGCCGGACAGACAGGAGAAGATTTTACATTCAGCATGATTCTTGTGAATTCTTTTTCGCAGGATACAACATTCGGCGGATTGGAAGCGATCCTGGATTTATTAGATCATGTGGACGATCCAGACGCAGAGCCGGGAGAAAAATTCTCAGAACGGATGCAGGGCGCATGGGCATTGGAATTAGAATGGAATTTGCTCTACAATCAGCATTCCAGCTCCGGCACGGTAGAGAGTCAATGGGTCTATCTATTTCAGGTAGATGACCAGTATTATTGCTGTATGTAATTTAAAATTAAATAAAAAGTTTTTAAAGGTGAATTGTTATGCCAAGATTTTTTATACAGCAGGCAGATCCGGAACAGATCGTACTCACCGGGGAGGATGCACGACATATCGGGTATTCTCTTAGGATGCGTCCGGGCGAGATGCTCACAGTCTGTTCCGGTGGTTCAGATTATCACTGTGAGATTACGAAAATTACAGAATTCGAAGTATTTCTCCATCCTGTCCGGATTGTTCCCTGTGCGTCTGAACCGGATATTTTGGTGACGTTATATCAGGCAATCCCGAAACAGGATAAATTAGCAGAGATTATTCAGAAATCTGTGGAACTGGGTGTTTTCCGGATTGTCCCCGTCCTGACTTCAAGATGTGTTTCCAGACCATCCCAGACGGACTTTGAAAAAAAACGCCAGAGACTGCAAAAAATTGCACTCTCTGCGGCAAAGCAGTCCGGCAGAGGGATCATCCCCCAAGTTGGCTCACTGCTGACGTGGAAAGACATGCTCCGGGATTGTGAAACACAGGATCTGAATCTAATGTTATATGAACAGCCCGGCGGGATGTCATTCCGGGATGCTTTGGGACATCCGGAATCCGGCGCTAGAATTTCCCTGTTTGTCGGAAGCGAGGGCGGTATTTCTCCGGAAGAATCCGAGGCAGCCATTTGTGCAGGATTCCGTACGATATGGCTCGGCAGCCGGATTCTCCGCTGTGAAACAGCTCCGACGGCGGCGCTGTCCATCCTGATGCATCTGACAGGAAACATGTAATTTAAAATTATTAAAAATTATTTATCATAAATTATGTGAAATTTTTCTGAAATTTCTGAATTACTATTGAATTTTTTCTCAGACTATGCTATAATAAACTTGCAGAGAACCGCAGATGCTCTGCTGTTGTGGATTATTTTATCAATTCTGCGGAGAAAGAGGAGTTCCTATGAAAAATTTAAAACTCATCGGCATTATTGTTACCACCGCTGTTGCCACAGCCACAGCCGTTCTGCTTGTATTGCAGAGAAGCCGCAGAAAGAACAGAATGCGGTTTGACAGCAGTGATTTTGATGATGATGATTTTCTGAATGATGTTTATAACTGCAATCCGGATGACCTTGATGTAGAATTTCCGGAGTCCGAGTCTGAATCCGAAGAAGAACCGGAAGACGCACTTGACGAGATGGCAGAAACAGCGGATGAAGTTGTGGAAGAAGTCAAAGATATCATCTCTGAAACAGCCGAAAAGGCAGCGGATGCCATTGACGAACTGCTCCACGATGCAGACACCGCACTAGATGCAGAGCCGGAAACGGACGCAGAAGCGAAATCAGATTTTGCGTAAAAAATAATAATTTAATAAATTAAAAAAATCCCTGACAGCCGTTGCATTTTTTTGCAGTCTGTCAGGGTTGATTTTTTTATGAAATTAAAAATTATTTCCGTTCCATCCCCAGTCCGGTGTACCGAAATAACTGATGTAGATCCGGTTCTGCGGGATGTTTAGTTCAGATTCTATTAATTTGCAGATCTTTGCTGTTAATTTTTCTGATGCCGGAGCAGAAACAGCGCCGCAGATCTGGACTTGAATCATCGCTGCCGGAGCGTCTGATCCATGGTAATAGAGAATGGCATCCGGTTCCATGGCAACCATCAGCCAGTGTTCGGATTTTCCGGGGAGTGCGGTAATTGCCTGCCCAAGACCGGACTTGACAGCTTCCTGCTGTGCTTTGGAAATAGGCTGATTGGTTTTCACGTTAATGAATGGCATAAAAATTCCTCCTGTATAAAAATAAATTTTAATTATAGTTTATGATAGATTTTTTATTTATAATTTTTTCTTGTGCTCCGCCTGTTTCAGTGTTCTGCTTGTGGAACTGCAAAGTTTTTTGATTGTGTGTTCCGGGAATGTTGACAAGAACAGATAGGCATGATCTCTCGCATCCTGAGACGGCAGGCGGAGAATCTTCCGGAAGAACAGATAGATAAGATCATAATCTGCATTGCACTGTTCGGCAAATTCCCGTCCCTTGGGTGTCAGCCGAACGGATTCACAATAATCCGGATAAACAAGCTCCATGCTGACCATACATTTCATCATTTTGCTGACGCTCGGACGGGTCACACCGAGATTCCGGGCGATGTCCGCACAACGAATTTTGGCGTGTTCCCGTTCCAGATGATAGATACAAAGCAGATAACGACACTGACTGGCGCAGATTTTCATAGACTTCACTTCTTTTCTGAAATTGATTTAGATTTATTTTATTATCTTAATCATAGCATGAAATCCGGAAATTGTCAAGAAATTTCAGGAATTTTCAGATTTTTTTCTGAAATCCTGGATTAATCATTGATTTTTCAGAAACAATCTGCTATAATTAATACTAGGAATCTTTTAAAATTATTTTTGGCAGGAGGAATTTATCATGATAACGAAAATAGAAAGCTTTTTTGCTATGCTCCGGGCAAAACGTGTCGCATTTATCGGCACAGGCGTCAGCCACACGGAATTAATCCGGAAATTCCGGCAGAAAGAAATTCATATCACTGTCTGCGACAAGCGAAGTGCTGACAAATTCCAGGATGTCTATGATGAATTGTCCGGGCTTGGCGTGGAATTCATCCTGGGGGAACAGTATCTGGACTCTTTGACGGATTTTGACATTGTATTCCGGACGCCCGGCATGTACTACAACCATCCGGCGCTTGTGAAAGCCCGGCAGGCAGGCGTTGTGATTACTTCGGAAATGGAAGTCTTTTTTGATTTATGTCCCTGTCAGATCTATGCTGTGACGGGATCGGACGGAAAATCCACATCCACGACGCTGCTTGCGGAGATTCTCCAGGCATCCGGAAAGAAAGTCTACAAAGGCGGCAATATCGGCAAGGCATTATTGCCATTGATTGAAGAAATCACAGAACAGGATGTTGCTGTTGTCGAATTATCCAGTTTTCAGTTAATTTCTATGCGAAAATCCCCTGATATTGCATTGATTACGAATATTACTCCCAATCATCTGGACGTCCACGGCACAATGGAAGAATACACAGAAGCAAAAATCAATTTAATCCGGCATCAGAACGCATTTTCAAGAACAGTTCTGAATTATGATAATTCGGGAACAAGAGATTTGCAGAATTTTGTCCGGGGAAAATTAAACTGGTTCACACGGCAGGAAATCCCGGATCGTGGGGCATTTCTCCGGGATGACGGCATGCTCTGTTATATTGAAAATCAGGAAATCACATCCATTCTGCACAAGGATCAGATCCGGATACCAGGAATGCACAATGTGGAGAATTTCCTTGGCGTGATTGCAGCATTATGGGGCGAAGTGGAAATTGCAGAGATCGTTGCAGTTGCGGAGCATTTCGGAGGCGTGGAACACCGGATTGAATTCGTCCGGGAAGTGAACGGCGTGAAATATTATAATGACAGCATTGCCACGAGTCCGACGAGAGTCCTGGCAGGATTAAGAAGTTTCGACCAGAAAATTATTGTCATTGCCGGCGGTTATGACAAGAAGATCCCGTTTGAACCGATGGCGGAGACGGTCTGTGACCGGGTAAAATTATTGATCCTGACGGGTGTGACGGCAGATAAAATCCAGAAAGCAGTCACGGCGGCAAAAAATTACGATCCTGAAAAGATCCGGATTCTCCGGGTGGATTCCATGGAAGAAGCTGTAGAAACGGCATCCAGGGAAGCGCAGTCCGGGGATGTTGTGACGCTCTCTCCGGCATGTGCAAGCTTTGATAAATATCCGAATTTTGAAGTGCGTGGAAAGCATTTCAAGGATCTTGTGAAAAATTTATAATTTGCTGATTTTAGGAGAAATTTGAAATTATGACCAAAAAAAATCTGAAAAAATTATTAGCCCGATTCTGCAAGGCAAACGGTATTTCCGGCGATGAATCTGAAATTGCAGCGCTTGCCTGTGAAAAACTCCAGAAATATTGTCCGGATGCAAGAATCGAGAATGGCAATGTGATTGGTTCGCTTGGCAATCAGAATCCCAATGCCTGGCATGTTCTGTTGGATGCTCATATGGATCGGGTCGGGCTGGTTGTGACCAGTATCACGGATGACGGATTTCTGACTGTCGGAAATGTCGGTGGATTAGATTGTCGGTGGTTTCCGGCGCAGAGAGTCTGCGTCCATGGAACGAAGAATATTTATGGGATTATCTCCACATTGCCGCCGCATCTGGCGAATGGCGAAGAAAAAGTCCAGAAAATGGAACAGATCCGGATTGATACCGGTTACAATGCGGCAGAACTCCGGGAGATGATATCTATCGGGGACAGCGTGACATTCAGCGGATTCACCGGAGAATTAGCCGGAGGGCGGTTCAGTTCTCCGGCACTGGATGACCGTTCCGGCATGGCGGCGATTCTCTATGCATTAGATGAAATCTGGCAGGAGGAACTTGACTGCAAAGTGACAGTTCTGTTCTCGAATCGGGAGGAAGTCAATGGATGCGGTGCAAAGACAGGCTGTTTTGCGATTAATCCGGACATTGCCATTGCGGTGGATGTTTCTTTTGCAGGAGATGGAAAGCTCTGCAAGACCGGAAAATCCGGCGGCGGCGCAATGATCGGCTTTTCGCCGTCTCTGGACAGGGGATTATCCCAGGAATTTGTAGCAGATGCGATCCATGCCGGACTTCCTTATCAGTACGAAGTCATGAACGGACGGACGGGGACAAATGCGGATGATTTCGCCGTGTGCCGGGACGGTGTGGAGACCTGTACTGTATCATTGCCATTATATTACATGCACACACCTGTGGAGACAATTGACATCAATGATGTCCGGGACACCGGGAAACTGCTTGCGGCGTTCCTGCGTGGAATTGTGAATAATTAAAAATTTATAATTTATAATCTATATAATTTGAGGTGATTTCAGCTTGTTAGCGTATCTGAAAGAATTATGTGCCCTGTGCGGCACTTCCGGCGCTGAGTCTGCTGTCCGGGATTATCTGATTGAAAAAATTCAGGATTTTCCAGACATTCTCGAATGCCGGACGGACAGCCTGGGTAATTTATTAGTTCATAAAAAAGGAAGAAAAAAGGCGAAACATACTGTCATGATCGGCGCTCATATGGATGAAGTCGGTCTGATTGTCCGGGACATTCTCCCGGATGGCAGATTAATACTAGATACTGTCGGAGGAATTGAACCGGATGCCGTCATCGGTAGAACGATGCAGATTCCTGGTGTCGGTTACGGCGTTGTCGGTGCAGAACCTGTTCATAATCTAGAACCCGAAGATCGGGAGAAAAAGCCGTCCCGAAAAGATCTGATCCTGGATATTGGTGCAAAAAACCGGGAAACTGTTGCAGATCTTGGAATTCTTCCGGGAGATGCTGTGTATTTCTTCAGCAAGTGGACGGAACTCGGCGGCGGAAAACGTGTCGCATCCAAGGCGATTGATGACCGTTTCGGCTGTGCCTGTATGTTGAAAATGCTCCGGGATCAGATCGAATTTGATACCTGGTTTTGTTTCTTTGTTCAGGAAGAAATCGGACTGCGGGGAAGCCGGACGGCGACTTATGCCATCAATCCGGATTTGGCGTTGATCCTAGAGACGACAACCGCCGGGGATCTGGACGGCGTGACCGGTGCGGACAGAGTCTGCGCACTGGGAGCTGGTGCAGTCGTGTCATTCATGGATCGTTCTACGATTTATGACAAGGAATTATATAAAATTGCATTTGCCGAGGCGGAAAATTTAAATATCCCCTGTCAGACCAAGACTAGAATTGCCGGAGGAAATGACGCCGGTGCAGTGCACATCTCCAGGGACGGCGTCCGGACGCTTGCAATTTCAATCCCGTGCCGGTATCTGCATTCTCCCTACTGCACAGCGCAGATCAGCGACATGGAACAGAGCTGTCTCCTGGCTGAGAGAATGCTCATCCGGATGCACACGCTATGATTAGAAAAATTACGAAGCCGGAGGAGCTGAACACGGATTTGCTCCGGCAGAGCTGGAGAGGGCGCAATATGTATGCGTACTACAAGGCTTATGGACTGCATTATGATTTCTGCGAATTTTATCAGGTCGGAAGAAATGGGATTTTATTAAGATTCAACAGCACGGTTTTACTTGTAACGCCTGGTCCTGATAATTTTGACACGGACGAAATCGTTGGTCTTGCGCTGTTTCTCCGGATGCACAAACCATTCCGGATTGAAACGGATTTTGCAATGCAGTTATGTCCGTATCTGCCGGAATATGTGCCGCTGCACCGGACGACATTTCAGCTCCATCCGGGGCAGGAGAACGAAATTTCCACGCAGGATGCGGAACAGCGGATTAATTTCAATCCGGAATTAGAACAGGTCTATCGGATTTTGCAGGCAGGATTTCCACATTTGCAGGATTATCCGTTATGGCTGACGGATATGTCCCACAGATGCCGGCATGGGATCAGTCATGTGCTGACTTATCAGGACAGCACGACGGCAAGTCTGGTATTTGACATTGATGATCTTGTCTTAGTCGGACAAGTGGCGACGCTCCCGGAAGCAAGGGGATTGGGACATGCCAGGATGTTCCTGAGATGGCTTGCCGGGTGGCTTGCCGGATTTCACAAAACTGCCGTTCTGTATGCGCTGGACATCCGGGAAAGTTTCTACCGGGAAATCGGCTTTGAAGCGATTGCGGAAGAATTTGTCCTGGAACGTTCTGCACAGGCAGAAGATTTTAATTTAAATTTAAATAATTCAGATTCTATCATGAAAGGACTGTTAGAAGATGTCTGAGAAAATACAGGATTTTTCAGATTTTTTTGAGATCGACCCGGCATTGAAAAAATTAGCAGAAACAGCAGAATTGCATTGCCGGGAAAATTTTGACCGGATTGACCGGATTGCAGCTTATCATTCTGCCAAAGTCCTGAAAGCATTTACAGACCAGAAAGTCAGTGAAACTTGTTTCGGCATCAGTACCGGCTACGGCTACGGCGATTTCGGACGGGATGTGCTTGACAAAGTCTGGGCACAGGTACTCGGAACGGAAGATGCACTTGTCCGGCATAATTTCGTTTCCGGGACACATGCTCTCAGTGTGGCATTGTTCGGCTTGCTCCGTCCCGGCGACAGAATTGTCTTTGTTACGGGAACGCCCTATGATACACTTCACGAAGTGATCGGAATTTCCGGCAGTCCGGGGAATGGTTCTCTCCGGGATTTCGGTGTGACGCATGAAATTATTGCATTAAATCCAGATGGCAAGCCGGATCTTGCAGAAATTGCAAAGCGTGTTTCCGGCGCAAAAATTGCATATATCCAGCGTTCCCGTGGCTATTCCCTCCGGACTGCGTTCACAATTCCGGAAATTGCGGAAATCTGTAAAGTGATCCGGGAAACCAGTCCGGATAGTGTGATTATGGTCGATAACTGCTATGGGGAATTTGTGGAAACATCCGAACCGACGCAGGTCGGTGCAGATATCATGATCGGCTCAATGATTAAGAATGCAGGCGGCGGCATTGCCCGGACAGGCGGTTACATTGCCGGGAAAGCTGATCTTGTGGAATTATGCGCTTATCGGCTGACTTGCGTCGGACTCGGAAAGGAAGTTGGCTGTACGCTCGGCATGAACCGGGAATTATTCCAGGGATTGTATCTTGCGCCGGATGTGACGGCAAATGCACTGAAAACGGCTTGTTTCACCTCGGAATTATTCACAATGTTAGGTTTTCGCTGTACGCCGTCCGGGAATGCAATCAGGGGAGATATTGTGACGGCAATTGAACTGGAAACGCCGGAAAATTTAATTGCATTCTGTCAGGGCATTCAGAAAGGGTCTCCCGTGGATGCGCATGTCACACCCGAACCGTGGGACATGCCCGGTTATGACAGCCAGGTCATTATGGCGGCAGGCGCATTCACAAACGGTGCATCTGTGGAATTATCCGCCGACGCACCTTTGAGAGAACCTTATGCGGTCTGGGTGCAGGGGGGAATCAGTTGGCGGAGCGCCCGGATCAGCATTCTGCTTGCGGCGCAGGAAATGCTGACAAGAAAATTAATTACAATCTAAATTTTTTTAATTTTTTAAAATTTATTTCAAAATAATAAAAGATAATTACAAATTAAATACAAATCCAGTGAAAAATTGTCACGAAATCCGCAAAAAGGTTGACATCTCCGGCGGAAACTGTTACAATAAAAGCAGAGATATAAAATTGATGATGCAATTATTATTTTATATTTTATTTTTAAATTTTTTGGAAGGAGGAAAATCCGGTGGAAGAAAAAAAACGCTGTTGCCACTGTATGGAATTGAAATCCGTCAGAGCAAATGTCTGTCCCTACTGCGGTTATGATGAAAAAACGCCCTATGATGCCAATTATGCGCCGCCCGGCACAGAAATTAACGGCAGATACATGCTCGGCGTCAAAATCGGTCATAACAGCGAGGGCGCAAATTATATCGGCTACAGCTCTGCAATCGGCTGTAAAGTCCTGATCCGGGAATATATGCCCGTTGGTCTTTGCAAGCGCATCCGGGGACGAGCGACCATCAGTGTTTATCCAAACAAACTTGTACAGTACAAGACGTTAATGGCAGAATTTACAGAACTTAACAAGAATCTTGCACAGATGCGGAATCTGCCGCATATCATCCCCACACTGGATATTTTCGAGGCAAATAACACAACGTATGTTGCGTATGAATATCTTGAGGGCATTAAATTAGTGGAATATCTCAAAGACAACGCCGGAGAACTGACCTGGAAACAGGTTTCCGAACTGTTCCCGACGTTCTTTACGACACTTAGTTTAATGCACAATCATAATGTTGTCCACAGGGCAATCAGTCCGGATACGATTTATGTGACGCCGAAAGGAGAATTACGCCTGTGTGGTTTCAGCATTTATGCCGTCCGGACGGTTCACCTGGAATTGCCCAGTGAGTTATTTCATGGTTACGCCGCACCGGAACAGTACACGCCGGGCGCAAAACAGGGCACATTCACGGATGTGTATGCCGTCTGCGCCGTTTTGTACCGGATTCTGACAGGCTGCAAACCTCCGGACGCTATGAGCCGGATTGAGAGTGACAACCTCCGTGAGCCGTACGAGATGAACCCGAACATTTCCCGGAGCGTTTCCCGTGCGATCATAAAAGGGCTTTGTCTGGATTCGACAGAACGGACACAGACGATCACGGAATTGGTGACACAGTTGTTTGAACAACCCGAAGGACAGTCGGTAACAATGCATTCCATTATTCTCCCGGCAGAAACCGAAAACAGAAACCGGAAACAGATAGTGACAAGAAAAGTTGGGAATGCGGATTCTGGTTCTGATTCCAAAAATCAGAATTCCCAGAATTCAGAAAACATGATTGAGCGTGTCCGCACGCCGCTGATGTTTGTCATTATGCTGTTATGCGTTCTGCTGATTATTTTAATTATTGTGTTCAGCATGATGCGTTCCGGTTCTGTGACGATCCAGAACCAGGATTCTGAGAGTACAACCACCACAGATGCATTATCAGAATCAGAAAATAATATCATCACGGAATCTGACACGGAGTCTCCCGAACTGACAGAACCATCCGGCGACAGCCAGATGCCGACATTGATCGGGACAAGTTACGAACTTCAGAAAGAGAAACTGGAGGCGGATGGCTGGTTATATCTGGAACCAGTCTATGAATATAATGATCTGTACAAAGCCGGAATTATCATCAGTCAGACGATCAATGCAGGCGAGCCGTTCCAGAGCGGTTCCACCGTCGGCGTGACTGTCAGTCGTGGGCCCGCCTCCGTCGTGCTTCCGGATTATCAGGGCAAATCCCTGATGCAGTATGAATTGGAATTAGAAGAACTTGGATTGACAAGTGCAAATTATTACACGGAAGCCGTGCAGAATTATGATTTTGCAAACGGGCAGGTTGTGGAGCTGAGCAAAGCTGCCGGGGAAGTGTTTGATCTGAGCGGCGAAGAAAAACTGCGAATTTTCTATGCAAGCAATCCGGAAACCACAATTGTAGTTATGACGGAAACCATTCCGCCGGAAACTGCGCCTCCGGAAACAGAGCCGGTGACAGAACCCGTGACAGAATCTCCGACAGCGCCGCCGGAAACCACATTCCCGGACATTCAGACAGCGCCGATTCCGGAAGAACCCACGCAGCCGAACAATGATCCGGATACGGATATGCAGGATGCGCCGCAGACAGCGCCGATTGATATTATACCGTTTGATAATAATAATTAAATTATAATTAAATTTAATAAAAAAACAGCTTTTCAGGAAACGAAACTTCCCGGAAAGCTGTTTGATTTTTTTATGAAAAAATATTCTCAGAATAAATCCATATTTGATAATGCACTTGTTCTTGATTGATCTCAATTGTCATGTCTTCTATCTGATGCCGTCGCATACAAATTTCCGGATTTCCGTTCATAAGCCAGATTGCCTCTAAATCTGACAGCAGGAGGAAATATGTTTCTTGTTCCGGCTGATCTTCATACCAGTTTATGTTTGTCTGGTAATATCTTTGATAGAATCCGTTTTCATCAATTTCTACGTCCCGGCAGCGTATTTTTGAATCTGATACAATTGTCAGACCGTTGGCATTCCAGAACGTCGCATAGCCGTAATTTAAACCTAATTCTTCCAGTTTTTCAGCAATCTGATATAAATAATTTTCAGATGTGTTGTCCATCGGCATCCCTGCAATGATTGTGGAATTAAAAACAGAAACAACATAAACTGGAATCGACAGCAGAATAGCAATTCTTTTCAGATTTATCTGTGTAACCGCCCATTTCAGAAATGCAATTGACACCAGCGCCGACATGGCGATAATTGGGGATAATCTCCAGTTGGCAACGGATAATTTTCCCACGATATAGCCCAGCAGGATTAATCCTGTCATGAACCAGTATGCCAGAATCAGAATCCGGAATTTCCTGTCCTGGATTTTCGGATAACAGAACAGTGCTGCCGTTGGGAGGATTAACAGAATCATTCCTGTGACGATAATCAGAAGCGACTGAACACTTTGGGCACTCAGCAGAGGATCACCATCAACGGCTGTTGCTCCCAGGAGTGACACCCACGCCGTTGGAAATTTCAACAGATTGCTCATCCAGGAATCCATGTCTGAATACGCAGAATAGGCTTCCTGATAGCCGGCTGTGATATCTCCGGCAAGCCGGTTGGTCAGCGCATAACCGATGCACATCCCGGCGGACATAAGAATCACAAGCAGAATGGCATCCAGATTCTGCAAAGAACATAATTTGATTTTTCTGTCCAGGAATCTTTCACAGAATACGGCAAGAATGACCGGAACTGCAAAAATTGTCACGGCAATTGTTTGATCCATGCAGGTCAGAACAAACCAGACAAAAATCAGAATCGTATCCAGAATTGTCAGAATCAAAGCTTTTCGGGATTTTCCGGAATTTTCCTGATTGATTCTGTGGAATACTAAGCCCAGTCCCACGAACAGGAACAGTACGCCCAGGCTGTAATAGATGGTGTGTCCCCAGAAAATTTCACGCAGTTTCGTACTTCCGGAGCAGAGCATCAGAACACTGAATACAGCAACAGCGATCCATCCGGCTTTCCATTCCATTTGTCTGAGCATCCAGATCATTGAACCTGTGAACAGCAGGAAGAAAATGCACATCCCCAGGACGTGGGTTGTCATGGTGACGCCCGTGAACGGTATCAGGAACGTCATAATCAGGCTTGTGCCGAACGGGAGCAGACACGCATAGGAAAAATCCGGATTGAAGAGTTTTCCGGCATCATAGGACGCCTGCGCCCACATGATTGTGTCCGTTGTGTCGGAGTGAAAACTTCCCCTTGAGGCAAACAGCGTATAATAGGCGATCAGGATCATTGCGAATGCAAGTAGTCCGATACTTGCCGAAACTTTCAATATCGGGAGAGCTGTTTTTAATTTGCCTGCCAGTTTTGAAAATTTTGAATCTGTCATATTTCTGGACTTTCTTCCGGATTTTCTGATTCTCCGGAATTGATTTCATGATAACTCTGTTCTGTGTTCACATTCCAGATGTTGGACTTGTCTTTTCTGCCTGTCAGAATGTTTTTCACTGTCTCAAATGATGTCATCATGGAGTGATCCATATTATTATAACGATGCTGTCCGTTGCGTCCGACACAATAGAGATTTTCAAACTGATTCAGATATTGGATTAATTCGTCCATAGATTCGTAAGTATCAAAATACGCCGGATAGGCTTTTTTGACTTTTTCTTTGTGATAGGCAAATACTTTTGCGCCCTTGCTGAGGATGTCCATTTTTCGGAGTTCTTTCACTGCAAAAACTGCACTTTGCTGACTGTTCAAATTCCAGAATCTGTCGCCTTCCTGACAGAAATATTCCAGTCCGATCCAGACTTGCTGGGATGGATTCTGCACCATGTAGGGCGACCAGTTATTAAAAATCTGGATTCTTCCAAGTTTGACTCCAGTGTCCTGGACATAGATCCAACAGTCCGGAACAATATTGCCAAGTGTCGGAATGTTCGTTTTGTTTTTCAGTTCCAGACGGTCGACAAGCAGACCGATCGTGACAAAATCCCGGTAGGGAAGACCTGCAGCAATTTCAGATTCCCGCTGAGGAACATCATTCATCCCGGCAACCAGATCTTTCACCGGCATGGAGGAAATCAGGATATCACAGGGGATTTCCTGCAATTCTTTTGTTTCTGTATTCTGATAAGTCATGGATTTCACAAGATTTCTTTCATTCGTTGTAATCTGTTTTACACTGGCATGAAATACAACATTACCGCCGAGTTTCTGAAATTCTTCCAGTGCCGTTTCCCAGAGCTGTCCTGGTCCGTACTTGGGATAATAAAATTCTTCAATCAGGGAAGTTTCTTTTTTGGATGGGTCTTGCATGCCGGTGATTTTCCGGAACATGTCTTCCAGGACGGCGCTGACGGATAAGCCCTTGACACGCTGAGCGCCCCAGTCTGCGGAGATTTCCGAGGGATGACGCCCCCAGAGCTTTTCTGTGTAGCCTTCAAAGAACATGGCATATAATTTTTTCCCAAAACGATTGATATAAAAATCTTCCAGGGAATCTTCCTGTTTTTTCATAACAGAAGCTTGAAGATAGCTCATGCCTGCCTGCATAGTCGTAACAAGTCCCATGTTCCTTAGTGTGTCCCATTTGAGCGAAACAGGATAATCAAAAAATTTTTTCTGATAATAAATTCTGGAAACACGGTTTCTCACAAGCATCACTTTGTCTGTCTGCTCCGGATCCGCACCGCCGGGGACTAATTTTTTTCTGCGTCCTAATTGAATATCATCAAAGGACGGCTGTCCCTGGAACGGCATGAGGTCATTCCACCAGTTCATGACCTGCTGATTTTTGGAAAAGAATCTGTGACCACCGATGTCCATCCGGTTATTTTTGTGATTCACCGTCCGGGAGATACCGCCTGCTACGGCGGATTCTTCATAAATTGTCACGTGATACTGATTTTCACCCTGGCGAAGCAGCTCCAGACCGGCGGTAATGCCGGCAGGACCTGCGCCGATAATGGCAACTTCCTGCAATGGAAACACCTCTCTTATCTTAAAATCTTAAAGAAATTAAAAATTATTTTTTAATTGAACATGTACATGTTCGCTTTCAATTGTGATGTAGTTCTTCCGGAAACGGCTGAAAATCCGGTCAGCAATCCGGAAAAATGTCCACACTGCTAGAAGCGAAACACACAGCAGTCCCAATCCTTTGCATAACTCTTTCATAGAACCCGCCTCCTGTTAATTTTAAAAAATATTTATTAAAATCGCAGAATATTTTTATTTATTATAGCACGTCTGTCAGAATTTGTCAAGGCAGACAGTCCGCCGGAATCGTGAAATTCCGGCATTCCGCATTTCCAGTCAGACGGGCGCATCCATCGGCGCATCCATAAATTCTGCCGGATTGGAATTTGAATTTGAATCTGAATTTTGCGTGAATTCAGGATTTCCTGAAATTTCCGGCGTGATCTCCGAATTTGTTGCTTCCGGTTCCGGAATATAAACAGATTCTACATCCAGATATTCTTCCAAAGTCAGCCCGTGTTCATAAATTTCCGTGGCCGCTTTCACGCCGACATAACGGATGTGCCAAGATTCGTAATCATAACCGGTAATGGCTTCTTTTCCCAGCGGATAACGGATGATGAAACCATAAAGATGGCAGTTTGCAGCAAGCCACTGCCCTTCGGGTGTTTCTGCAAAATCATTGTTGATCGTATTGCAGTCAATCGTGTAGCCGGTTTGATGTTCGGAATAACCCGCCCTTGCGGACACCATGCTTGCGTATTCTTCCCCGTATGCCCGGCACATGCTGTCAAAATCCCGCACCTGATGTTCATAATTCCGGTAGCCTGAACCCATATAGATATTTAATCCCAGTGTCTGCGCATCTTCCTGCAATCTGGTAAATGCATCCTCTGTTTCCGGCAGCATGCCCGGATCATAATCCGCCGGCATGCCGTAACTCTTGTTGGCAATGAGAATTCCGTCCACATAGGTACAGCCGTCCTGTATGGTCATCTCCCGGATGGTTACAGGGATTTCCAGAATTTCATCTTCGCAGGTGACGGAAATCATGCAGTTTCCCTTTGTCAGTCCCGTAATCATACCTGTATCACTCACCGACGCAATCGTACTGTCATCCACCGTGAATACTGCGCCGGATGTGTCAAACTCTCCTCTTGTGCCGAGCTGAAGCTGTTTTTCATGATTCACACGAAGATACACATGCGAATCCATGCTCCAGAAATTGACGGCAGTTTTCAGTTCAGAATGCAGCTCCGGTTTTTCCGGGATGATTTCCGAAACGGGATTTTCTGCTGGATTCTGCCCGGAATCGGAATTATCTGGATTTTCTGTTTCTTTCTCAACTTGCATAGTCTTCTGAACTGTCTCGGCATGTTTTAGATTCTGCTTGCCGATCATCAGACCGAATGCAAACACCAATACAACACTTAACATCAAAAATGTAAACACGGCATAAGTTCTGTCAACTCTCTGATTTTTCTGAATTCTCTGGCTGTTCTGACTGCCTTGCTGTGCCAATCCATCATCCTCTTTCTGAAATTTTTATTTTGAAATAAATTTTGAATGAAATTCTCCTGACATGTCTTTATTATAGCACAGAAATCCGGTTTTGTCATCAGTTTTATGAAAAAATTTTTGAAAAATAATTCTCAGAATCTCCAGAAAATAACAGAATCCGCAGAATTTTCAGATTTTCCGAATTTTTTTGAAATTTCGCTTGCATTTTGATTGAAAATATATTATAATAAAATTAGTATTATTAAATTTTCTGAATTTTCAAGGAGGTTTTTTGAATTATGAAGATCTGGAAAAAAGCCGCTGCAATGGCGCTGAGTGTCTCCATGCTGCTGAGTTCTTCGATGCTCCTGCCCGGAACGGTGGCGGATGCAACGGATTCGATCGAATCCAGCTATGACTGGGGGACGTTGCGCATCGGCGGTGCAGGATTCGTTTCCGGCATTGTGACCGGACAAAAAGAAATGTACCTGAGAACAGACGTCGGCGGTGCTTACAAATGGAACTATGAAACTTCCAAGTGGGAGCAGTTGTTCGGATTTCTGACAGAGGCTGACAGAGGTCTGCTCAGTGTCAAAGGCATGGCAATTGACCCTACGGACGACAACACCGTGTATTTCCTCTGTGGCTGTGCGTATTTCTCAGGCGCAAAGACTGTCATTTTCAAGACCACGGACGGTGGAAAAACATTCACAGAGTCCGATGTGACAGAGCATATCCAGGTACACGGCAACGGTGATGGGCGTGAATGTATTGAACCGATTGCGATTGACCCAGACAATCCCGATGTAATCTATGCAGGCGGTGACGTGACTGCCGGCAAATCGGCATTAATCAAATCCACGGACGGCGGCAAGACCTGGAATCCCGTTATGGGCTATGATGATCTGGGATTATTTACAGAATCTCTGAAATTTCCAATGTGGACTGACCACATGGTAAGAGGCACAGAATCCAAAGAATATAATGAACAAAATGGCATTGGCTGCATCCTGATTGAGGGCGGAAAAGTCTATGTCGGCACTTCCGTAACGGGTCAGACCAATATTCATGTAGCGGATGTGGACAAAGACGAATTCACGGAATTGAGCAAAGATCTCCCGAATGAAAATTATCCCTGCTCGATTACAAGCGACAAGCATGGTAATCTCTTCTTTACATATATTGCAGGACTCGCATTTTCCGGATCTGCCGGCGGTGCTTACAAATATGATACCAAAACCGGCACAGTCACACAGTTTGCAGATCTTAAAAATGCAATTGGCATGATTGAAGCAGATGAAGAAAATCCCGACAGACTTCTGGCAAGAACTTGCGGTGTGTGGTCGGATCAGTGGTTTGAAAAAGAATGGACAGATGGTAGCATTGCATGGGGAGACCATTTCTATCGTTCGACGGACGGCGGCGAGACCTGGCAGGATATTACCCCCGGACAGGGCGAGACCATCTATGATGAAAACGGTTCTCACAAAGAATTTGTCTCCGAACCGATTGACACAAATGGCTATGACTGGATCTACGGCAAAGCCTGTCACTGGGGCAGCGGTATTCTCTTAGATCCCAGAGACTCCGACAGGATTCTGATGACTTCCGGCAACGGTGTCTATGCCTGCGATAACGTATGGGACGAAAAAGGTGTGCAGTTCTACTTCCAGCCGGATGGCGTGGAAGAAGTTGTAGCACTGGATTTCGTCAGTGTCCCGGGTGGTCTGAATTATTCTGCAATCGGTGACTATGACGGCTTTATTCATGAAAGTCCCGATAAAATTCCGCAGCAGTATCAGCCTAACATTGGCTCGACTTCTGCAATTGCCTATTGTCCGGCTGATACAAAAGTCATGGCTCGTGTCGGTGAACATGATGCAAAAGGCTATTATAGTCTTGATGGCGGCAAAACATGGGAAGATTTACAAGTCCCGAATGGCGGCGGAAAAATTGCGATTACAAAATTAGATGAAAAGACGTATCGTTTTATCAAAGCAAGCGGTGACAATGCTGCAATTGTTTATACAGACGATTTTGGCAAAACCTGGAATGAATCCACTGGACTGGAAGGTTCCAAGACAACCTATCCGCTTGTTGACCCGGAAAATCCTGCAATTGTTTACGGTTCAGGGATTAAATATAATTCTTACTGGTCTTCTGATATGACTAAAACAGAACCGACGCTTGATGACGCACAGTATGATTTTTATATCAGCATGGACTATGGCGCAACGTTCAGTAAGACTGTTGTTGATAAATATGACGAATGCGACCATACAGGCGATCTGGCATATATTACAAAAGATACGATTGCCATGGCTTTAGGATGGAACGGGTTATATATCATCACAGAAAGCGGAACAAAAGTTGAAAAATCTGATGTATTTTACTGCAAGACCATCGGTTATGGTGCGCCTGAAAAAGCAGGTGATCCGAATACACTCTATATGTACGGCAAGCCGGAAGATTCCGATCCGGAGGGCATTTATCGTTCCACGGACGGCGGCAAGACCTGGGTCTGCATTAACACAGATCATATCTATGGCGGAACAGGCAACGGTAATTTCATTGTCGGCGACATGAACGAATTCGGCAAGCTCTATATGTCAACGGTCGGATGCGGCATTGTTTACGGTGAACTTTCCGGATCTCCGGAGAATCCGCCCAAACCGACTGAGCCGGATGCTTCCGAGCCGGATTCTTCCGATTCTTCCGGCATTCTCTGGGGTGATGCCAACGAGGACGGCGAAGTAGATATTGCGGACGTTGTCAAGATGAACCGTGTCTATGTCGGCGTGGATGAAGTCACAGCGCAGGGCTTGAAGAATGCAGACGTTGACCTGAGCGGCAAGATTGAGTTATCCGACTCCATGAACGTTCTGAAGCTTCTAGTGCATTTACTGGATCAGAGCAACTTCCCGATTACGATTGAAGTGGAATATCCTGATTAAAAAAATGAAAATAAAGTCCGGTGTTTTTGGATTTACAACGCCGGACTTTTTTGAAATTTTTTGACAAAATTTTAAGATAATACTATAACAATAGAACAATTAATTATCAATTAGGGGCAAATGAAATTAGAAAATATTCTGGAATATGAAGTTTATAAGGGGTATGTGGAAATCACAGGTTGTAATGGATACGCAGAGGGTGAAATGATCATCCCAGAAACAATCGAGGGACTGCCGGTTACAAGTATCGGGGTGAGTGCATTTGGATATCAGTCTTTTTTGAAATCTGTTACCATCCCAAAAAGTGTAACAAATATTGGAAATGGTGCATTTCAAGAATGTTCTTCTTTGAAATCTATTACAATCCCGGATAGCATCACAAATATTGGAACGGGTGCATTTTCTTACTGTTTTGCTTTAGAGAAAATTCATGTTGCCCCCGGAAACCATTATTATATGGATATAGATGGTGTGTTATTTTCAAAAGATCAAAAAATACTGGTGACATATCCGGCTGGAAAACTCGATCAGTCCTATTTTATTCCGGATAGTGTCACAAGGATTGGAGAAATGGCGTTTTATTATTGTGATTCTTTGCTATCTGTTACAATTCCGAACAATGTCACAATAATTGGATGGGAGGCATTTTCTTCCTGTTCCTCTTTGAAATCTATCACAATCCCGGATAGTGTCACAGATATTGAAGAAAGTGCATTTTGTTGCTGTGATTCTTTGACATCTATTACAATTCCGAACAATGTTACAACAATTAGATGGTTGGCATTTTCAAGCTGTTCTTCTTTAGAATCTATCATAATTCAGAATGCAAAATGTGAAATTGGCAATTACTATGATCAGGGTGTTACACTTAGCGACACAGCAGTGATCTACGGTTATCCAGATTCTACCGCACAAGCATACGCAAAAAAATATAACCGAGAATTTGTCGCACTGAAAGATTAAAAAATACAGACAGGGAGCAAATCCCTGTCTGTATGCTTTTTTTAGAATTAGTCGTTGTACAGTGCTGCCAGTCTTGTCAGATAGTCGTAACGATCCTTTGCATTGGCAAGTGCATTGTCAAACAGCTCTTCTGCACGAGCCGGATTCTGGCGAGCCAGTGCGTTGTAACGTACTTCACCCATCAGGAAGTCCTTGTACTCGTCTGTGTTCGGAGCTTTGGAATCCAGAATGAACGGGTTCTTGCCCTCTTTCTTCAGATCCGGATTGTAGCGGTACAGATGCCAGTAGCCAGCCTGAACAGCTTTTTTCTCTTCTGCCTGTGCCGTTGCCATACCGGTCTTAATACCATGGTTAATGCACGGTGCATAAGCGATGATGATGGACGGACCATCATAAGCCTCAGCCTCACGGATGGCTTTCAGACACTGGTTCATGTCAGCACCCATTGCGATATGTGCAACATAGACATAACCGTAGCTCATAGCAATGCCTGCCAGATCTTTCTTCTTGACAACTTTACCAGCAGCTGCAAACTGTGCAATTGCGCCGGTCGGTGTTGCCTTGGATGCCTGTCCGCCGGTATTGGAGTATACTTCTGTGTCAAATACCATGATATTGACATTTCTGCCGGATGCAATGACATGATCCAGACCGCCGAAGCCGATATCATATGCCCAGCCGTCGCCGCCGAAGATCCACTGGGACTTTTTGCGCAGATAATCCTTTTCAGCCAGGATCTGCTTTGCCAGTTCGCCGTCACAGTTGCAGTTTTCAATTGCAGCAATCAGCTTTTCAGAAGCCGGTGTATTCGCAGCGCCGTCGTTCTTAGTTGCAAGGAATTCTTCCGCAGCAGCCTTAACTTCCGGATTCTTTGCGCATTCAGCAACTTTCTCAACTTTGGCAATGACACGGTTTCTCAGTGTTTCCTGACCCAGGAACATGCCGTAGCCAAATTCTGCGTTATCTTCAAACAGGGAGTTGCTCCATGCAGGACCATAACCCTTCTTGTTGACTGTATAAGGTGTAGACGGTGCGGAGTTGCCCCAGATGGAAGAACAGCCGGTTGCGTTAGCAATATACATTCTGTCGCCGAACAACTGTGTGATCAGTTTTGCATACGGTGTCTCACCACAGCCAGCACATGCGCCGGAGAATTCCAACAGCGGCTGTTTGAACTGAGAACCCTTGACGGTTGCTTCTGTGAATTTTGCAGTGACTTCCGGCTTGATGTCCTTGGTTGTGCCGTAATCGAATGCTGCCTGCTGATCCAGCTGTGTTTCGATAGGCTTCATTACGAGTGTATCAGCCTTCTTGTTAGCCGGGCAGATATTTGCGCAGACGCCACAGCCTGTGCAGTCCAGAACAGAAACAGTCATGCCGAATTTCAGATCGCCGATTGCGGGCTTCATGGCAGCAAGCTTCATGGATGCCGGAGCTGCTTCTGCCTCTTCTGCTGTCAGTGTTACCGGACGAAGTACAGCGTGCGGACATACATAAGCACACTGGTTGCACTGGATGCAGGTATCGGGATTCCATACCGGAACAGTCACAGCAATGCCACGTTTTTCAAATGCGGAAGAACCGGACGGAGATGTGCCGTCAGCCAGATCCACAAAAGTAGAAACGGGGAGTTTGTCGCCCTGCTGTGCGTTGCACGGAATCTGTACGTTATTGACGAAATTTTCAAGTGTCTTGTTCTCACAGGTAACTTTGGACATACCCATAGGTGTGTCTTCTGCATCTTTCCAGGATTCCGGAACAGTTACTTCTACAAGACCCTTATAGCCGGCATCAATTGCGTTCCAGTTCTTTTCAACAACGTCATGTCCCTTCTTGGAATAGGACATTTCTGCGGCATCTTTCATGTACTGGAGAGCGTCTTCAAACGGGATAATATCAGCGAGCTTGAAGAATGCAGACTGGAGAATTGTATTAATTCTTGTACCCATGCCAGTTTCCTGACCGAGTTTCACGCCGTTTACGGTGTAGAATTTAATATCATTCTGTGCAATGTATCTCTTGACCTGTCCAGGGAGATTCTTTTCCAGACCCTCAGCATCCCAGATGGTATTCAGCAGGAATGTACCGCCCGGCTTGATATCAGATACCATGTCGTACTTGTCGATATAGCTCTGATTGTGACATGCCACGAAATCTGCCTTGTTGATCAGGTATGTAGACTTGATCGGTGTGTCGCCGAAACGCAGGTGAGATACGGTAACACCGCCGGATTTCTTGGAGTCATAGGAGAAATATGCCTGTGCGTATTTGTCCGTATGATCGCCGATGATCTTGATGGAATTCTTGTTTGCGCCAACAGTACCGTCAGAGCCGAGTCCCCAGAATTTGCAGGAAATTGTGCCTGCCGGTGCAGTATCCGGGCTGAAAGAATCATCCAGAGACAGATTTGTCACATCATCCACGATACCGAGTGTGAAACGCTTCTTTTCTGTGTTCTTGAAAACAGCGATAATCTGATTCGGTGTGGTATCTTTAGAACCTAGACCGTAACGACCTGTGTAGATCTTCACACCGTCAAACTTCGTGTCTTTCAGTGCGGCAACGACATCCAGATACAGCGGTTCGCCGAGAGAGCCAGGTTCTTTGGTTCTGTCGAGTACAGAAATCTGCTTTACAGTATCCGGCAGAGCCTCTACCAGCTTGTCTGCTACGAACGGTCTGTACAGACGAACACGGATCATGCCATATTTGCCGCCGTTTGCGTTCAGATAATCTACGGTTTCTTCTACTGTGTCCATGACAGAACCCATTGCAATGATGACATGTTCTGCGTCCGGTGCGCCGTAGTAGTTGAACAGTTTATAATCTGTGCCGATCTTGGCATTGACTTTGTCCATATATTTTTCCACGATTGCCGGGAGTGCATCGTAATATTTATTACATGCTTCACGAGCCTGGAAGAAGATATCAGGATTCTGTGCAGAACCTCTCAGAACGGGGTGATTCGGATTCAATGCCTGATCACGGAATGCCTGCGCAGCTTCCTTGTTGAGCATCTCATCAAGATCCGCATCGTCCCATACTTCGATTTTCTGAATTTCGTGAGAAGTTCTGAAACCGTCGAAGAAGTGCAGGAACGGTACACGTCCCTCAATGGTTGCCAGGTGTGCCACTGCGCCAAGATCCATAACTTCCTGAGGATTGGAGGAGCAGAGCATTGCATAGCCTGTCTGACGACATGCGTACACGTCGGAATGATCGCCAAAGATGTTCAGTGCGTGAGAAGATACACATCTTGCAGACACGTGAATGACATTTGGAAGCAGTTCGCCTGCGATCTTATACATGTTCGGGATCATCAGGAGCAGACCCTGAGAAGCCGTGTAAGTTGTTGTCAGCGCACCTGCGGACAGAGAGCCGTGAACTGTACCGGCAGCGCCAGCCTCGGACTGCATTTCAACAACTGTGACCGGATCGCCGAACAGATTTTTCTTGTCCTTGGCAGCCCACTGGTCTGTGACTTCTGCCATAACAGAAGAAGGTGTAATCGGGTAAATTGCAGAAACATCCGTAAACGGATAGGATGCCCATGCGGCGGCGTTGTTGCCGTCCATGGTTTTCATTTTTCTAGCCATTGGAAAATTTCCTCCATAAAAATATTTTTTGAACTGTTGTACCTGTCCGGAAATAAAAATTAAAAATTTTTGTCAGACAGGCAAACAGTTTGTGATATAATTATTTTACCATAAAAAAGGAAATCTGTAAACAAGTTTTTTGTACAAATTATCATGTTTTTTTTGCACAAATTGCACAATTTTTTTGCTTCCAGAAAATAACAGTTACAATTTTTCCACCTGTACGGACAGCATTTTCGCTATAATTTTAAAAAGTGATTTATTGAAATTACACAAAATTTTTGCTTTTTGGCAGTTTTTTTGCAAATTTCTATTGACGAAAGCCGTTTTTTGTGGTATCATATCACTAGTGTTCATACGGTTTGTGTTTCGATGATCTGAACCCCGTATGAGTAACACTCGTTTTGTTGTCTCCTTTCTTTTGTTCTACACAAAAATTGTTCTGATTTTTTCTTATTTCCCGACAGGGCTGTTTGCAGTCCTGTTATTTTTTTTAAATTTCATCTTGTGTGCTGTGATAATTGTAAAATTTCCGGCATGAATCGTCAGTCGGATATTTTTTGTTTCACAATAGAAATTTTTGCCGTTCTGATAAACCAGACAATCCGGCTGACGGATGATTTGCTTGCAATAAGCAACCACATCTGGTACAGCAATCTGATCCAGATTTAAATTTTTCCGGATTCTGTCAGTACCTAATACCGTTGTGTGGATCTTATCAAGACCGGCTAGCAATATTTTTTTGATGTTCATTTTTTAAATTCTCTTCTCCTGCAAACGAGCCTTTCACGGATTGTACCCCGTGAAAGGCTTATCATTTTTTTAAAATTTAATTATTTCGCTGCCGCACCCAGGAATGCCGCACCGATCAAACCGGCATCATTGCCGAGCTGTGCAATGACGATTTTTGTGTTTTTGGCAGAATCACGTGTATAAATTTCTTTTTCAACGAGTGCTTTCATCGGAAGTAACAGCGGATCGCCCTCATTGCACACGCCGCCGCCGACACACAGCACGTCCGGCTGGAAAATATTAATTGTGTTCGTAATTCCGGCAGCCAGATACTTGATGTAATCGTCAACGACTTCTTTTGCCGCCGGATCGCCTTGACGCATGGCGTCGAATGCTGTCCGTGCGGAAACTTTGTTATTTCTTTCTGCTGCGATCTGGTGCATTTTGGAATCCGGTACGAGTTCCATTTTTTCTTTCGTCATCCGGATCAGTCCTGTTGCAGAAGAATATGCTTCAAAACAGCCCTTTCTTCCGCAGGAACACGGTGCGCCGTCCACCTGGATGACAGTATGTCCGATCTCACCGCCGGCAAAATTTGAGCCTGCGTAGATCTTTCCGTCAATGATGATGCCGCCGCCGACACCAGTTCCCAACGTAATGCAGACTGCGTTCTTTGCGCCCTTTGCTGCACCTGCGACATATTCGCCGTAAGCCGCCGCATCGGCATCATTCGCCGCATAGATCGGCTTATCAATATGCTTTTTGATATATGCCACCATGGGCGTATTCTTGAATCCCAGATTATTGGAATATTCAAATACACCGGTTTCGCTGTTGACCGTGCCGGGTGTGCCGATCCCGATCCATTCAATCTGATCCATTGTGAGACCTGCATCTTCTACGGCTTTGATCGCCATAGCTGCCATGTCATCAGCGATTGCCTCCGCCGGACGGGGTCTGTTGGTCTTTGTGCTTGCTTTTGTGAGAATCTGATAATTCTCATTTACGACAGCGGCAACGATATTTGTTCCGCCTAAGTCGATTCCAACGTAGTATTTCATAAAAAAATACCTCCTTAAATAAAAATAAAATATTAATATACTGCAGTTTTCTGCGTATCAGGCTGATTTTCCGGATTTCTGGCAGGCAGTGAAAATTCTTTCAGGAATGTTTCAAAATTCGCATGATAGACATTCAGATCAATGCAGACTTCTGTGTGATCCGCCTGGATACCGTCGTAACCATCAAGCCGTCCCTGGTCGGAATACTGCCAGAAAGTCCATTGATTCAAGGGTTCTGTGTAAGTATCACGCATCCAAAGCGGGTAATCGCCGTAACCGCCGCCCAAAATATAATAATAATACGTCTTTTCCGTCAGATAGAGAATCGGCTTGACGTGATAATATGCTTCCAGTCCGGCGAGCAGGGAATCAAGAATTTCTCTGGTTTCCGTTTTGGATAACGGATCTTCTGCATAATCGCCATAAAATTCAAAATCCACTACCGGCGGCAGATCGCCGTCCAGTTCGCCGACAGTCCGGATAAAATTTTGTGCCTGTGTTTCGCCGGCGCTTTCGAAACTGAAAAAATGATAAGCACCGGCATAAATTCCAGTATTCCGGATATTGTTCCAATTCTGGGAAAAGCAGGGATCTTGATGGGAACTGCCCTCCGTGGCTTTGATAAAAGCGAACTGCACATTTTGGGATTCCAGTATTTCCCAGTTAATTTCTCCTTGATAGCGTGACACATCCACGCCCATAACGGGATATTGTTCCGGATCGGGGCAGGCGTTCGGCTCACCGGAATAGATTTTCAGCATCCGGAATCCAAAAGAACCGAATGCGATGAAAATGCCAGTGATCAGCAGAAATGGGATGACTCTGCCCCAAGCAATTTTTCTGCCTTTGAAAAATCGGCTCACCGTATAGAAACACCCATAAAATAATGATAATTACTAAATACTATCATAAATACCTCAATACCTTAAAATTTTTATATATTTATTTTTCAGCAAATCAGTTTTGAAAAATCCGCTTTGCAATGTCCACAGTTTCCTTAGCATCTTTTGCATAGAAATCTGCTCCGATTTTTTCCGCATAATCCGCCGTCAGAACAGCACCTCCGACAACAGTCTTGCACCAGGGACAGCGTTCATGCAGTAATTGAATGGTTGCTTCCATGGATGGAAGTGTCGTTGTCATGAGTGCGGACAAGCCCACTAACGGCGCATGGCTTTTTTCTGTCACTTCTGCGACAGTCTCATAGGGGACGTCTTTTCCCAGATCAATCACCTGATAGCCGTAATTCTCCAGCAGAATTTTGACAATGTTTTTGCCGATATCATGAATATCGCCCTTGACAGTGGCTAATACAATCGTTCCACGGTTCACGGATTCTGTATTTGATTCACAGAGATGATTTTTGATCACTTCAAATGCTGCCTGTGCCGCCGATGCCGAAGAAATTAACTGCGGCAGAAAAATCTTTCCGGCTTCAAAATCCGCTCCGGCTTTATCCAACGCCGGAATCAGCATATCATTGACAATGTGCATCGGTTCGGAGGATGTTAATAAATTTTGAGTCAGCGTTCCGGCTTCGGATTTCAATCCGGACAAAATCGCAGATTCCAGAGTTGTGCCGGAATTAGGATTATGATTACTGATATTAATAGTATTATTATGATTATTTTCAGGCGATTCTGTGCCATAGTGCGCAATGTAATCTACGGCGTTTCTGTCAATATTCGCTAATAATTTATATGTCCGGACGCAGGACATCATGCTTGCTGTATTGGGATTGACAATCGGCAGATCCAGTCCGGCATACAGCGCCATGGTCAGGAAATTCCGGGTTACTAATTCCCGGTTTGGCAATCCGAATGAGATATTAGACACGCCCAGAACGGTATGTAAGCCCAGTTCTGTTTTCACTCTATGCAGAGCGTCCAGTGTCTGCATCACGCCTTCCTGTTCGGCAGATGCTGTCAGTGTCAGACAATCAATGTAGATATCTTCCCGGCGGATGCCCAACGCTAATGCACGGTTCAGAATTTTTTCAGCAATTGCAAAGCGTCCCTCGGCAGTCTTCGGGATTCCGTTCTCATCAAGCGTCAATCCTACAACAGCCGCACCGTATTTCTTGACTAACGGCAAAATGGTATTCAGAGACGCATCCTCACCATTGACAGAATTCACAATTGGTTTGCCGTTGTAACATCGTAATCCGGCTTCTAAGACTTCCGGATTCGTAGAATCCAACTGCAAGGGAGTGTCTGTAATGCCCTGAATGGCTTTCACAGCCTCCTGCATCATGGAAATTTCATCAATATCCGGCAGACCGACATTGATGTCCAGGAGATCCGCTCCGGCATTGATCTGCGCAATTGCCTGATTGAGAATATAATCCAGATCATGTTCAATTAAAGCCTGTTTGAAGCGTTTTTTACCGGTGGGATTGATCCGTTCGCCGATGACTCTGGGCTGATTGATGATCACAGTTTTATTGGCGGAACATACAGCCGACGGAATTTTTTTAGAATCAAAATTAATTTTAATATTTTTAATATTCTCTGAATCTGATAATTTCCGGCGGAGCATTCCGGCAACAGCCCGGATATGTTCGGGCGTTGTACCACAGCAGCCGCCGAGAATCACAGCGCCCAGATCAATGAATTTTTCACAGCATTCGGCGAATTCTTCCGGGTCAAAATGATATTGACTCGTCACAGGATCGGGCAGACCGGCATTTGGCTTGACGATTACCGGGAGCGTTGTCCATCTGCAAAGTTCCTCCACAATCGGGAGCAATTCCACAGGACCAAGCGAACAGTTGACACCAATCGCATCCACGCCGAGCCCCTCTAATGTGAGCGCCATTGCCGGAATCTCACAGCCTGTGAATGTCCGGTGATTCTCTTCAAAACTCATTGTGACGAGAATCGGCTTGTCACTGTGTTCTTTCGCCGCCAGAACGCCTGCCCGGACTTCCAACAGATCCGTCATTGTCTCGAATACAATCAGATCGGCATCTGCTCCGGCTTCGATTTGTTCCCGAAAAATATCATATGCTTCTTCAAATTTCAACGTTCCGGTCGGTTCTAACAACTGCCCGATTGGTCCGATATCCAGGGCGATATATTCTGCACCGGATTGTTTTGCATTCGCAATTGCCGTCCGGATAATGTTCTGGACGGATTTATGTGTTTTCGTCATTTTCAGACGATTTGCGCCAAATGTATTCGTATAGACGACATTTGCACCGGCATTCACATAAGATCTGTGAATATTGGTAATCAGCTCCGGATCTGTGAAATTCAGCAATTCCGGGATTCCGCCGGGCTGCAAGCCTGCGGCTTGGAGCATTGTTCCCATACCGCCGTCAAGAATCAGAAATTTATGCTTTTCAAGAATTTTCTGAAAATCAGGATTTTTCAATTACAATGCACCCCTTTCCTGCGATAAGGACATTTCTGAGACAGATTGCATCCGGCACAGCCTTTTCGATTTTTTTCAATTGGTTGATCTGACAATCCGATCAGTGCCGTGACGGATTTCCTCGGTGTCATCAGATTGCTTTCTGTCAGACAAATGCCTGTTGTTTTCTGTGCCTGTAATAATGTTAAAATATCACTCTGTACGGATAGTGGGAAATCGCCGTAACCAGGACTGAACCGGAATGTTGCATAATCATCCAGGAAATTCCGGAGAATTTCTGATTCTGCCAGATCGCAGAATTGTTCCGTCAGGGCGCTTGCCATGGCATCCGTCATCATTCCGGCAAGGACGTCCGCCGTCTGCGCAAGCCGGATGCAGGTATCCACGTTCTGGGATAATGTCGCACAAAACAGGATGATATTATTACAGTTTTTCAAATGTTTTTGAATGTCCTTTCCGGTCAGCAGAAATTCTAAATCTTTTCTGGTAAATAGTTTCCAGGTATATTTTGGACGAATTGCCTGTAATAATTTTTTTTCGCAAATTTCTGCAAGATCCAAAAATTTCTGATCCGGATTTTCCTGAAAGCCCATATATCGAAATGCTTGTTCCCGATCAATCGTACTTAAATTAGGATTGATATAATTTGAACTGGATTCGCTCATCTGCCTAAAATCCCGGAAACAGCCTGTGTGATCCGTTCTGCAACATAGGGATTGTTCATTGTGTATAAATGAATCCCGTCCACGCCGTTCGCCGCCAGATCTACAATCTGATCGACAGCGTAGGCAATTCCGGCATCCCGGATCGCTTCGGGACTGTGCCCGAAACGCTGCATCATGACAGTGAATTTTCTCGGTAGACTGGTACCGCATAAGCTTACCATGCGCTGAATTTGGGATGCATTGACAACCGGCATAATTCCTGCTTCAATCGGGACATGAATCCCGATAATTTCGCATTTTTCCCGGAATTCATAGAAATATTGATTATCAAAAAATAACTGTGAAATCAGATGCTTTGCGCCACGGTCGACTTTTTCTTTTAAATGCTGTAAATCCGAGACAGCAGAAATTGCCTCCGGGTGGACTTCCGGATAACATGCACCATAAATTTCAAAATCACCTTGTGATTTGATAAAATCAATCAAGTCACAGGCATGTTTAAAATCCGTCTTTTCGGGACGTTCCGGACTTTTATCGCCACGCAGTGCCAGAATGTCCGTGATGCCGTTTTCTTTGAAATCCTGCAAAATCTGTGTAATTTCTTCTTTGGAATAAGAAATACACGGCAGGTGTGCAATAGATTTGACATGATATGTATTTTGGATTTTGGCAGACAGTTCACAAGTTAATTTTCCGCCATTCAAGCCACCGCCTGCGCCATAAGTAACACTGATGAAATCCGGATGGAGTGAAGCTAATTTTTCAAAACAGCCGGAAATTTTTTCAACAGGCGTTGTGGGTTTGGGAGGGAATACCTCAAAAGAATAGATCATTTTTTTCATGAGTTTCACGCCTTATTTTAATAATTTATAATTTATTAATTAATTTTCCAGTTAATCGGCTCTAAGTTATGCGCCTGTAAGAACTGGTTTGTCTGTGAGAAATGCCGGCATCCAAAAAATCCATTGCTTGCCGAAAGCGGTGACGGATGCGCAGCTTCGAGAATCAAATGATTCGGATTGGTAATCAATGCTTTTTTCTTCCGGGCGGGCGTTCCCCATAACAAGAATACAATCGGATCAACACGGAGATTCAGCAGTCTGATAATTTCATCTGTGAATTGTTCCCAGCCTTGTCCCCGGTGACTGTTTGCCTGTCCGGCACGGACAGTCAGCACGGTATTTAATAACAAAACGCCCTGTTTTGCCCAGTCTGTTAATTCGCCATGCGCCTTTGTGTTGTCAATCCCTGTATCGTTGAAAATTTCTTTGTAGATATTTCTCAGGGAGGGGGGAACTCTTACGCCTTTCTTGACAGAAAAGCTCAGTCCGTGTGCCTGTCCTGCGCCGTGGTAGGGATCCTGTCCCAGAATCACAACTTTGATATTGCTGTAAGTCGCATATTTCAGCGCATTGAAAATATCATACATATCCGGATAGATTGTCTGTGTGGCATATTCCTGCTTGAGAAATTCCCGGAGATTTACATAATATGCTTTCTGCATTTCATCCGCAAGCAGGACATCCCATTCATTATTGAAAAAACTGCTCATAGAATATTACCCCGATTCTGAAAAATTTAGAATTAAAAAATAATTCTCTTTCCTATTTTAGCATATTTTTTCTGACATTGCAAGGGGTTTGTGATTTTTTTTTGAATTTTAAAATTTCATTATAAAATATTCCAGAGTTCCGGAAGTTCTTCTTCATAGAGATTCTGGACAAGCATGCGTAATCTTGCGATTTCAGCGGATGTGTTCTTCTGATTGGCAAGAATCATAGGCTTGAGACTGGCAACAATTTCCCGCATTTCGTCAAGCTCTGTGCCGTTGACGAATAAACCTGTCATATTATGATATTTTTCTAATTCTGATTCCAGTGTGTCATAAACAACAAGTGTATCTTCGATGGATCCTGTCTGGAATGTTGTTTCTAACTGGTCTATGATTGCCAGATAGGTTTCGCTCTTGGATTTTAATATCATCAATGAAGAAACACACAGTAGAATCAAGCCAATCAGAATGCCGACACTGGCTTTGCAATGGTTCATCAAATCATCCTTTCTGATTTTTCTGATCTTTTTTAATAATCTGATAACGACATGCCTGGTCGGCTGTCATCATGAAAATTTCCGGAATGGAGATGCCGGCATTTCCTAGAATCAGATCCAGCCATTTCCGATCTTGTCCGATGCTTGCTAATGCATGTTCCCGGAGCTGTCCGTCTGCAATAATGACTTGCGGCGGATTGCAGTCTTTTTTAGCAGTATGCACATCTTCTTTCGTTGCAGGCTGATCCGCTGATTTCTGATAGACGGAAACACTGCCGTTTGTTTCTACAATCGCAAACTGCACTTCTTCGATTGAGAAGATACCGCCCAGGCGCAGTGCTGTCATGACATCATCCACAGAAAAACGAAGTGTCCGGAGCATATCCTGATCTAGAATGCCGTCCCGGATGATAATTTTGGGACTGCCGGAAATCAGTCTCCGGAATTTGACAGATTTCAGTGAAATCCAGGAGACAAGCACTTCAAAGCAGACCAGTGCCAGGATCGGCATAATCCCATGCAGGAGGGGAATTTCAATATCTTCCAAAGCGAGCGTCGCAATATTGGAAATCAGAATTGTTGTGACCAGCTCCGCCGGCTGTAATTCTCCTAACTGACGTTTTCCCATTAACCTGACGGAAAACATGACAACGAGATATAAAATAAAAGCCCGGATTAAAACAATCGTCATAACAGCACACCCTTAGCATTAAAAAATCTGAAAATCATAATCATGATTACTATATCCAGATCTGCAAAAAAAATACTGGTTTTCCACAATTCCACAGTCAAAAAAGTGGAATGCTGAAAACCAGGATTTCTGAGATTGTAAGAGTTTTAACTGAAATGCGAGAATAACTGCTGTCACTTTTTAGAACAATGTTGCCATTAACATCGTATTCCTAAACAACATACTGAGTTCCTCCACCTAGTTAATCATCAAACAAGCAAGAGGCACGTTCTATCGAATTTTCAAAATAGGTTTTGTTGATATTTTTTTCTGTGCCGATTCTTCTTATTGCTTCAAGCAATTTATGCGACTGCGTTTTTTCAATAAGTTCATCAAGTATCTCTAATGTATATTCAAATTCTGTCTGGTCAAGTTCATCCATAAATGCTATCGTTTCATCAATGTCTTTTGAAAGTTCTTCGATCATAGGCAACCAAAACTCATTCTCTGGATCCGGATCCATACCGCTAAAGCTGCTTTCACAAAAACCTATATGCCGTCCAAGCAAATTATAAACCTTTTGTTTATCAATCATATTTTACAAACTCCTTCATAAACATATGCAAAAACTGTTAATTATTTTAATAATTGGCTTAAATTCAGTAAAACTTCTGCTTTTTCATCCGGCAGACAGCGATAATTTTCTATTAATTTCTTTTCGTTTTCAGTCAGCTCCACAGGTGAGCCGTTCTCGTTAAAAAATTCTGCCAGTGTAATCCCAAGAGGCTCTAGCAGACGAAGTAATGTATAAATCGTAGGCTGACGGTTTCCGAGTTCTATGCCACTGATATGATTCTGTGAAATCCCAGTTGTCATAGAAAGCCGGTAGATCGTCATATTTTTTGATTGTCTGATAGAACGCAGTTTCTCTCCAATATCCATATTTTTGACCTCCATGTATTATTTTTTTCTATTATAATATAAATATATTAAAAAAATAATTTCTGTAAAGGTGTTGCAATTACTATCTTTTAAGTGTATAATAAAATTGTATGGAAATCATAAATTTGAAAGGAGAATTATAAAATTATGAATAATTTGGATATTTACATCGTCAGTTTTTTCGGACACCGTTCTTTGTATCTTTATGAAGATATAGAAAGAAAAATGGAGAAAGTGATTAGTGATCTGATCTATTACAAAAAATATGTGAAGTTCCTTGTCGGTCGTGACGGCGAGTTTGATCGACTGACTTCTTCTATCATCAGACGACTTGTCAAAAAATACGACTCCGGCAATATCTCTCACATTCTTGTACTGCCCTACATGAAAGCAGAATATCGGGACAATCAGGAAAGCTTTCTGACTTATTATGACGAAGTCGAGATATGCGAAGAATCTTCCCAGGTGCATTTCAAATCTGCCATACAAACCCGTAATAAAGTTATGGTAGACCGTTCAGACTTTGTTGTATGTTGCATCCAAAGAAAAAATGGCGGTGCATATCAGACAATCCAGTATGCAAAAAGTCAGAATAAGAAAATCATTAACATTGCAGATTAAAAATTTTTATCTCTGAAAAAAACTGATTTTCCACAATTCCACAGTCAAAAAAGTGGAATGTTGAAAATCAGAATTTTCATGATTATTATTTTTTTGTATTGCTATTCCGGAGCAGTTTCTTAGAGACTGCTATAAAAAGAAGACCATTGGAAACGAGCGTCTGCAAAAGTGGATTCTGAATATAATTGATTCACAAGTTCTATGCCCTCATCTGTCTGGACTCTCATATCTGAGATATGATCGCCGGTCTGATAGAAAAGAAACTGATCTGTCTCATCCGGATTATTCTGATAACCATAAAACCAGATGTCCGGCTCATCCGTGTCAAGCTGTTCCAATTGTGTCCCGTATGTGAATTCCTGTGTACGGACTTCTGCAAGCAGATGATCCGGGTCAAAATTAATCTCCCCTAATGCCTCTGTATTCGTGAAGTCGTCCATATGAAGAATGGCATTGTCCGGCGTTGTTTCTTCTGTCTCCCACAATGCCCAATATGCCTGATTTTCATCCGTCACATAATAGATCATATAATGCGAAGCGATATAGCCTTCTAGGATATAATAATAATCCTGCCACGCACAGAGGAGCTTTAAATGATTTTTATTATTAATACTAATATGATTATTAATATTAATATTAGTATAATTAGACTCTGTGATCGTTCCGGAGTACGGCTGAGCATCCGTCACGGGATCAGCTCCAGAATCCGGAGCAGAATGACATCCGCAGAGACAGCATGTCAGTAACAGCACAGGGATTAATTTTAATTTTTGCATGAAAATTCACCTTTCATGTTATGCATAAGCAGGATTGGCATTAAAATTAGATTCCAGAATTTCATGCCGGATCTTGCCGTCTAATAGATCAATGATTTTTTCCAAAGAATACAAATGCCAGATTTCGCTTGCCGCACAGCATTTATCAGCGATCGTGATAATAAAACTTTCCCGGTATTTCGGGAACGGAAAACATAACGGAAACATATGCTTGCGGATGATGTCACGTTCCACGGGATTGAGTTCAAATTCTTGTTCGGCATTTTTTAACGCAGTAATCGGGTGCATGAGTGTATGGAACTGACAGGCGGATTCTTTGTCATGCCAATCATAGAGAAAGAAATCATGTAACAAACAGCCCCGGACAAGGCTTTTTTTATCAATTTTCCGAATATGCAAGATTTCAGCAATCCGCAGTGCCATATAAGCGACACAGATCGAGTGTGTATAACAATTTGTACTGCCATGCTGCATAAAATTCTTTTCTGACTGCATATTCGGTGAACGTAAAATGTCTTGACCATAAGTAAGTACTTGTTCTGCAAGTTTCTGATCTGCCTTGATATAGATCATGATTAAAAATCATATCCCTTCTTTTTTTAGTAATATTTATTATACTACAAAAAAAGACAACTGTCAATTAAAATTTTAAAAAAACGCTCCGCTGTGATAACACAGCAGAGCGAAATTATTTGGAATTAATTTAATTAATACATGCCGCCGGCAGGCATCGGAGGTGCGGGCGGTTCGGGTTCTTTGATGTCTGCAACGAGACTCTCCGTTGTCAGCACCATACCTGCAACGGATGCCGCATTCTGGAGTGCACTTCTGGTTACCTTAGTAGGATCTACGATACCAGTGGAAATCATGTCAACATAAGTTTCATTGTAAGCGTCGAAACCATAGCCAACTTTGCCGGAATTGATGATCTTATCAATAATCACACTGCCTTCGAGACCTGCATTCAGAGCGATCTGACGCAGAGGTGCTTCCAGAGCCTTTGCAATGATCTGTGCGCCGGTCTTTTCGTCGCCGTCGAGTGTTGCAACCAGAGCATCCACAGCCGGGATAGCATTGATTAATGCTGTGCCGCCGCCTGCAACGATGCCTTCTTCTACAGCGGCTTTTGTAGCAGCGAGTGCATCTTCAATGCGGAGTTTCTTTTCTTTCATTTCGATTTCGGTAGCTGCGCCGACTTTAATCACGGCAACACCGCCGGAGAGTTTTGCCAATCTTTCCTGGAGTTTCTCACGGTCGAAATCAGACGTAGCAGATTCAATCTGGGATTTGATCTGAGCCACTCTTGCAGCGATTGCATCTGCATCACCTGCGCCGTCCACAATGATGGTATTTTCTTTCTGGATGACAACCTGTCTTGCTCTGCCGAGCTGTGCAATAGTTGTGTCTTTCAGTTCCAGACCGAGTTCTTCTGTGATGACTTCACCGCCTGTGAGCGTTGCAATATCACGGAGCATTTCTTTTCTTCTGTCACCGAAGCCCGGAGCTTTTACAGCAGCGCACTTGAATGTCCCACGGAGATTATTCAGAATAATTGTTGTGAGTGCTTCGCCCTCAATATCTTCTGCAATGATCACAAGCTTCTTGCCGGACTGTACCATCTGTTCCAGCAGCGGGAGGATTTCCTGAATACTGCCGATTTTCTTATCTGTGATCAGGATATACGCATCATCATAGACAGCTTCCATTTTCTCTGTATCTGTTACCATATACGGAGAAATATAGCCTCTGTCGAACTGCATACCCTCCACAACTTCGCTGTATGTCTCAGCAGTCTTGCTTTCTTCAATTGTGATAACGCCGTCAGCCGTTACTTTTTCCATTGCTTCTGCAATCAGTTTGCCGACGCTCTCATCCGCAGAAGAAACTGTGCCAACTCTTGCAATATCTTCAGAACCCTCAACCGGCTTGGAATTTGCCTTAATGGTCTCGACTGCTGTATCAACAGCCTTTGCGATTCCCTTTTTCAGGATCATCGGATTTGCACCGGCAGCAATATTCTTCATACCCTCGTTGACAATTGCCTGTGCAAGGAGTGTCGCCGTTGTTGTGCCGTCGCCTGCGGCATCGTTTGTCTTGGTTGCAACTTCCTTGACGAGCTGTGCGCCCATGTTCTCGAAAGCATCTTCGAGTTCAATATCCTTTGCGATTGTCACACCGTCGTTTGTAATCAGCGGAGCGCCGAATTTCTTATCCAGAACAACATTTCTGCCTTTTGGTCCAAGTGTGATCTTCACTGTATCTGCGAGCTGATCAATACCAGCCTGCAAAGCTTTTCTGGCATCTTCGCCGTATTTAATTTCTTTTGCCATAATAAATAACTCCTCCTGTCTCTGAAAATAAAATTATTCTACGATTGCGAGAATATCTTCCTGTCTCAGGATGGTATATTCCACGCTGTCCACTTTTACTTCTGTGCCGGAATATTTGCTTGTCAGAACTTTATCGCCTACGTTCACTGTCATAGGGATGAGTTTGCCGTTTTCGTCATATTTGCCCTCACCGACAGCAACGATTTCAGCAATCTGGGGCTTTTCCTTTGCAGAGCCAGCCAGAATGATGCCGCTCTTGGTGGTTTCTTCTGCTTCTGTCATCTTGATGACAACTCTGTCTGCTAATGGTTTGATTGTCATAATCCAAAAACCTCCTGTAAAATTTAGAAAATTTCAGAAAATTTTAAAAAAATAAAAAATTTTAAAATTTTCAGAATCCGGAATTAGCACTCTCACTGATCGAGTGCTAATCCAGTGCTATTATTATTTTAATCAGCTTTGGAAGAAAAATCAAGTGTATTTTTCAATTTTTTTATTTTTTTTCAGAAATTTCAGCATTCTGCATAAAAACGTGAAGAAAAATTATTGAAAATTACTGGAATTCTCACAGCGAAAAAATACCACAATTCCTACAAGTTTACGATTTATTC
>CAMWTO010000006.1 GCA_947177205.1 uncultured Ruminococcus sp.
TCAGAACCATGATGTTATTGATATGATTTTAAAATACTTGTGAAAAAAAGTCCCAATGATAGATTGGGACTTTTTTATCTGAATCAAAAAGCTTGTGATAGGACTCGAACCTACGACCTGCTCATTACGAATGAGCTGCACTACCAACTGTGCTACACAAGCATGCATTGTTGATTATGTTGAACAACCCCCGACGTAATCAACAAAACTATTATAGCATAGTTTTGTTGATTTGTCAAGGGGTTATCCAAATTTTTTTAAAATTATTTTTTATTATTTTTTTAATTCTATTCCTGGAGCGCTTCCAGTACCAGATCTATCATGGAATCATCTTTTACGTCATACGCCGTCAATGTCATTAATTCGGCAAAGGGACGGACTCTCTTTCTTGGCTGGAATGAATTGGCGATGTCATGCAGATTGTCGGCACGATCTTCTTTTTCTGTTTCATTGTTTTCATGTTTGCCACAAAGCAAATACAACCCTTCCACAAATGCATTTTCTTCCAAAGGACTGATCGAAAACAAATATTTATACACAAGATCTGTTAATTGATACTGCCGGATGACCCGAAGTGTGCTGTATTTGGCATCCATCATGAAATAATTCTCACCTGTATCGGATTTTAATTTAATCAGGAAATCCGGCGTGTATGTCCTGCCCGTACGCCCGCCGGCAACAGTAGAACTTGTATTTCTGTATAAGTAAATCTGATTATAACGATAGTCAGATTTTCCATAGATCACAGGCTGAAAATACAATGTTACTGTCTTCTCATGCCATCGGAACAGGAAAGTATTATTATATCTGGTGTTTTTATAAAATTTTGTTTCCGGATAAAGAAATCTGGAAAATTCCGTTTTTTCAAATTCCGGATGCCGGCTGAAATATTCCAGGAATTTCACCAGACAATAATATTCATAGATTTTGCTGATGGAAATAAAACTCAGTAACAAATCATGCTGCCGGAGATGGTAATTTCCATAGGCAAACCATGTAGAAATCTTCTCATAGATGGCACGATATGGCATATTAGAACAGAATACGGGAGAGCATTTCGGCTGATACCGCAGTTCTCTTGCCGGCATTGGAAAAAGTTGTGCATAATGACGGAATAATTTCCGGAATTTCTGGATCAGACTCTGCACTTGTTCCAGATAACGCTGCAATGCACGGATACTGTGCTTATAAATATACACACGGGAATCCACATAATCCCCTTGTTCTTCCGGTGTCCGGAACAGATGCAGCCGCTGCTGCAAATCTGTTTCCATCCGAAGCAGACTTTGCAGAATGGTACATAAAAAATCCAGAATCACTTGATTTTCATAAATTTCTTTTGTTTCCTGCGTAGTCTTTATGAGCGTGCGCCGTGGCTGATAATTCTGTTGATTAACAGTAATTCCGGTGTAATACGCAACGGGTTCAAGTTCGTCCGCATGTTGCGCAATGTATTGCATTGTCCGGGGAGAAATAGACTGCAATCTGCCGAAATGATCTGTTTTTTCAGTTTGAATCAGTTTGGAATATGGATTTTTCCGGAGAATCACATAGCATTTTTCATAGATATTGCGGATTTCTTCGCATTGTCTTAACTTGATCTCAATGGGAATGGTCTGATGTTTCTTAATACCTGTCTGAATTTTGGAATATTTATGTTCTTCATAAAGAAACTGTTCTGAATTTTGATAGATATAGCCAATCATGTTAATAATATTCTGATTGGCATGTCTGTCAATCTTGACATAAATATTTTCAGTCGCATAAATTTTATTGTTAATGACAAGCTCAATCCGGACAGCGCCAAAGCTGTCCAGAAAAGGCTTCTGATTAATTGCTGTGTTCTGGCTATTGAGGGAAAGTACAAGATGTTCATCCTCATGTGACACAACAAATGGAAAATTCTCGTCATTAATCAATAATTTTGTGGGGACAGATTCCGCACCGGAAATATAAAATTCATAACTGATATTATGATAAACATAATGTTCGGCATGTTCCGGAAGAATTTCTTCCGTAATTTCGTCGGTGAGTTCCGTCAGTTCCGTTTCAATATCCCGGAGCATAATCCCCGGCGGATAACCATCTTCAGAACGTTTGTACCGGATGATTAATTTTAATGGTTTTGATTTTAATGATGTTACTGTCTGATCTGTCATAAAGATATCACGTCCTTACCGGTTATGCCAGATACTGACAGTATCCCATGTGATTTTCCTGGAATTTTTCCATTGTTTCCAAGGCTTCCAGCGTCATTTGCAGATGATTTTCCGTGCTGATCGTTTTTAGTTTGTCGAACAGTACACGATAAGAATCATAATTACCGTTGATCTTGGGCAATAATTTTTGAAGCACTGCATAGTCCAGGGCAATTTCATGACTGCGGACAACACCCTCGCTGTCCATAATTCCCTGTGCGACCTGAATGTATTTCTCAATGCTGCGTTCTACTCTGGGACTGACACAAAGATTATGCTGAGAGAACAATTCATATATTTTTTCACGGACACTCAACAGCGGACTTGTCTTATCATCAGGCGTGTCAAAGACTTCTTTCAGCTCTTTCCAGGGAATGGGAGCAAATACCTGTTTTTCTGTTCTGGACTCTTTTCCGGATTCTTTCATAACAGTTGCTGCGATATGCGGCAGTTTGATCATGCAGGCACGGTCAATGAATCGGGGCGAAAGCTGTTCTGTGGTCTGGTCTGTATTGACAGTTGCCACAAAGCGAAGCGTTTCCGGGATGTAAATATCCGAATCCGTGCCGATATTAATCAATCGGTTCTGGATTTCTGACTGATCTGCAAGGCGCATGAAATCCGCCCAGTAATATTCCAAAGGACTCAGGTTTGCTTCATCCAGCAGAATCAACATCGGATACCGGGAATTTTCCCGCTCTGTGTCAAGAATCCGGAGCGCATCATAGACCCGGCTGTTATTCTTGTCATATCTTCTTGTCAGCGGATTGAAATAGCCGATAAAATCACGTTTTGACTGCCAGCCACGTTCTACAGAAACAGGAATATAACGGTTCAGGCTGTTTTCTGCAAAACTGTTCATCCCGATGGAATCCGCAAGAATATCACAGATGGATGTCTTGCCGATACCCGGTTCACCAGAAAAAACGGTCATGAAATTCTGCACAACGCTGATGAAAATATTCAGAATTGTATTCGGCTTGTAATTTCTCTTTGCCTGCACACGCTGAATCAATTCGCTGATTAATGTCTCACCGGACAGCTCCGCCGGAGATTGATCCGCTACCAGAAGTACCGTCTGTTTCAATTTGTCTGTCTCATCCGTTTTGTCCCACTGTGCTGCTGCTTCCAGCATGGCATGGGAAATATATGGATCAAATGCTTTTTCCGCACGATGTTCAAATCCCTCCGTGATGGCATCCTGAACTTCCTTTTTCAGACTCCTGTTTTCCGCACGAAGTTTATATTGTTCTTCCCGGAGAATATCATTTTGTGCATTCAGATGTACTTTTTCTGTTTTAAGCGCCTCCAGATCCTCATACAGAAGTTTCTGACTCCGGAACTGTTCCAGTTCCTGCCGGAGTTTCTCAACTTCTTCATTGGAAGCAGTACTTGCGTTTTTCATGGAAACTTCATATTTTCCAAGATCTTCCTTTGCCTTTTCCAAGCTTGCCTGCAATTCTTCCTGTTTCTCGTAAAGCGCCCGGAGCTGATCTGCCTGTTTCTGATAGACTTCGCTTGCTGTCACCATTTCTTCCGGAATTTCTCTGCCGATCTGCCGAAGCAGTTCCTGGGCAAGACTGGTAATGTCTTCCTTGTGCAGGGCAACTCTGGTGACCAGTTCTTTCACCCGGTTGACTCTGTTCCGGCGGAATTCTTCGGGCATATCTTTCAGGAACGGCGACGTGGAACAGAGCCGGATAAATTCTTCCGGATTTTCCAGAGCCAGTTCCGGACGGATATGATCTTTTAATTTTTCAAGCAGAATACTGTCCGGAATGACATCCTGCTTGCGATGATTCGGGACAAATTTGTAGAACAGCACCGGAATGGGGTTCTGTTCGTATGGCTGTACTTCAAATTCAAGACGACGGCAGTCATTGGCGTCCACATAGTCCAGGAGATAATTTTTCAGGACTGCCTCCGGGTGAATACATTTCTTGTCAGAATAACGGCTGGACACTTCAAACGGTCCATATAATTTATTATCATATAATAAAACAACCTTTTCTTTATCGGGACATTCATCCTCATTGATTTCAATATAACCTGAGAAACTGCTGTTGTCAATTTCCATCCGTGGTGTCACTGCCCTGTAGAAGCAGGCATCCTGCACAGGACGGATAATGAGAGATAATTTTCTGCCGCTCTCCATCATTGCGGCAAGATCAATTCTTTTCGGATAATTTACATCATTATTTTCAATCAAATCTGATTCTTTGATTTCGACAATATAAAAACTCTGTTCAATCGAGTTCGCTTCATAGATATTCAGATTTCTCAGGAATTCGCCGACGGCGCCATGAGATTCTTTCAGATTGAATGCACCATGCGGCGGAAACAGATCTCCGGCACGGAGTTCTATAAATTCCGAATTTTTTTCTTCATACTGTGGTGCAAAATTATAATAGCCACTTCTATAGTCAATTTTTCCATATAATTTCATGATTTTTTCCTCCGATTGTGTGATTTTTTGTCTAAGATTCTGTTCTGTGACTGTTTGTGAATTTTCCGCCGGAAAATCCAGAGTTTGAGATTCTTCCAGGGATACTTCTGATAATTCCTGCGAAAGGTCTTCCTGCATCACTTCCCTGAAATCATCCCCGGAAATTTCCGTTGAGGAACTCATTTCTTCGAATTCCTCCAGGGATGTTTCTGACAATTCTTCTGAAACTTCCTCGATTAAATTCTCTAACAATTTTTCAGGAGTTTCTTCCGGGATTTCTTCCGGCTTGGTGCTGACATATCTGCCCTGCAAAATATCCCGGAATAACTGTGATTTTAGAAATGCAGAAAATTCTTTCCGGCACTCTGTTACCCGTTCTTTTGCTTTCTTGAAAAGAAAAATTGTATTGCATAAATAATTTTCCTGATCATACGCATCCAGGACTTCCTGAAAACTAGTTTCTCTGACAGAAAACGGGATCTTCTCTTTATGTTCTTCATAGACCATATCAATAAAATATTTTAACACATTTGGATAAGACAAGGCAAATGCGATTTTCTGTTCTCTTTTTTTCTTCTTTTTGAATTCCCGTTCCCATTTTCTGTTCATCTCCGGAATGGACGCCAAGGCGGTTTCTGTCATTTCAGCCGGCAGCCGGCAGTAAAATTCTGCCATCAGCTCCGGCTCACTGCGAGTTAACTTCATACATTGTTCCTCCATGATATAAAAATTAATAATAATAAATATGGAATGACATGCATCTGCAAATGCAAATTGCATATTTTTATGATAACACACAAAAAGGATTCTGTCAAGTGCTACAAAAAAGAAACTGCAATCCGTCTCTGTGATGACAGAAACGGACTGCAAAAATTTCTGAATTTCATTAAATTTATGATTTTAATTTCGCTTTCATGAGACAGAAATCAAAAATATTGATCTTCCCGTCCTGGTTGAAATCCGCCGCTTTCCAGTAAGTCAGCATTCCCTTGGAATGCAGCCAGTCTTCCAACATGATTAAATCCCTTTGGTTGAATCTCCCGTCCAGATTGACATCGCCCATCTGATAGGGAATGTTTTCATCTTCTGAGACAAGCGGCATCCACAACTGCGCAAGCCAATCTGCTCTTCTTTCTGTGAAATTTCGCAGAAATTCAACACATTCCGTGTAATTGTCCCCGTTTTTCGGACCAAAAATCTTAAAACCAGCTCCGCCATACATATGCCATCTTACATTATTCATATCTGCCGAGGGCGTAATTTCATCGCCAATTCTGGTCAGAATCGCACCGCCATCCCGTTCCGTATCTGTCAAGTCACACAGATAGGGATAGAAATCCTGAAAATAAATCTCTGCTGTGCGTTTCACAATATCACCACGCTTGTAAAGCGTTCCGATCCAGCTGACCCCACTCGTCGGAGACTCTTTTCCAAGATCTGCATTATAACCGCTGATCGGAAAGAATGCTGCAAATAAATTGTTACTATCCCAGGAATACCCTACATCCCCATCCCAGTTGCCCCGAACGGCAGAATAATTATAATAAGCAAAATCAAAATCCCAGACCGGAGAACAGTGTAATTTTCCATCTCCGACGGCATCACTGTCCTTCCATAAAAAGAAACTTTCGTTATAACTATCCGTGTCCATAGAAATTTCCTCAATCAGATAACCTTTTATCAGAGAATCCAGATCTATGTATTCCGTGTAGTGCTTCCCCAGGGAATTACAGCCGTCCGGAGAATAAATCGCATCTTCCATTTCCTGCACGTAATTTTTGATATATTCCACTTGCTGTTGTGTGACATATTCCGGGGATTTGATTTCAAACGCCTGTCCTCTGGTCGTGACAAAACCGCTTTTAGAACCCGGATATCTGATATTCATTTTAAATTCCAGTAAATAACCTCCTGTAATGTCTTCAGGATTATTCGGAATATCATAATATTTATAACTATCCTGGACATACTCCCAGATTCCGGCATTGACGGACTTCCGTTCATATTCTTTTAATTCTTTCTCGTTCAGAAGTTCTGTTTCTTCACCCAGTTCATGAATATTCACACGGTTTTTCTGAATCTGAACACGTTCACTTAATTGATACGTCCCTCGATAAGAACCATCTGCATAAAGATCCACGAAAACGGAATCCATCACATAATCCATCCCAGCGGCACGGCTGATTTCAAATGTCATTTTATTGCGGAGCATAGAGTGATCCAAGTAATTCCCCAGAAGCGCCCATTTTTTGGCTTTTCCCATGCCGTATAAATCGGCTTTCTGGGGGAGCTTGATATTATACGGCTTTTTCCGGCTGTAATCCCAGGAAGAATTGCCATGATCCGTAATTTTTTCAATTTCTCCCTGATATTCCAGATTTCCGTTATAATTCAGCATCAGCGCCGATCCTGTTTCTGTGATTCCCCTGTTGGCATCCAGCGCATCCAGTCCGCCGTGACTGGTTGCCAGGTAGATACATCCTAAATTAGATTGCATAATCCGGAGCGTTCCGCAGTCAACTTCATCCGCAGTCATTCGGAATTCGTCTGCTTTACTCAGAACAGACGTCATTTCGCCGGAATGGATTTCCTGATCATCCAGGGAAATTTTCATATCTCCGGCAGAACAGGTAATGACAAGATTTTCCCGGTCAGCGGTTACCGGAAGGAAGATATAATGGCAATTTTCCCATTCACTGTACCACCAGTCCGTATAATCCAGATCTGTTTCAATCCCTGGGGATAAATTTTCGACCCGGAACGAGGTAACGGGCGTCTCCTGGTAAGATATTTCCTGGTCTATAAGATCGGAAACATCAGAATTTTCTGCAAAAACCTGGGATTTTTGCGAAAACAGGCAAGAAGGAACAGCGAGTAATCCGCACAGGAACACAGCCGAAATTTTTCTAATGTTAATTTTGACACAGCGATTCATAAATTTCAAACCTCTTTTTTTACGAATAATTAATTATTTAATACTTTGATATTCTAGCATATTCTATCAGAAATGTCAACAGATTTGTCGGAAATTCTTCAAAATGGAAGAAATTTTCACAAAATCTGATTTAAAAAATGCCGGAGAATATTCCAAAATTTCCCCGGCATACTGCAAATAAATGCATTTGTTTTTATCTATTTATTTAATATAAATTATTAATATGCTGCTGTTCCGGGTGCTTTGCGCATTCTCTCAGACGTGCATATTTCTTTTTCGTTGCCATACCGCCACGGATGTGGCGTTCCTGTTTATTCTGCAAAAGAATTTCATGCACTTGCTCGGCAAGCTCCGGCTGTATGTACGGCAGCCGCTCGCTCACGTCCTTGTGCACAGTGCTTTTGGAAATCCCATATTGTTTTGCCGTCGCACGGACGGTCGCCCGATGTTCCAGGATGTACGTGCCAAGCATGACAGCTCTGTCAACTGCTGCATCTGTTTGTGTGATTTGATTGTGCATAACATCTCACTCCTAGTTCCATGAATTCAGTTTGATTCTGAAAAAGAATTCTGTAGAGTATATGCGCAAATTCCCGGTTTTAGCAGAGTTTTTTAAAAAATTACAAAAAATAGCAGACTGTTTTCTGAATTCTGACTTCGCAACGGATTATACTAATTAAGATAATTAAATCATTTTAATTACGATCGGATTTGTTAGCCGGACAAACAAACAGAAACGATAAAATTTATTGGAAATTTTCGGTTTTTCTGGGCATTTACGATAAATGTAAAAAATATGGAAAATCTTGATTGACAAAACCTTGACAAACTTTTAAAAAAGTAGTATGATTAGAGTATAAAATCACAGCAGTCCCCTGCTGTGCATGATAGAAAGGAAGATGTCATTTATGTTCAAACACTTTGCGTCGGAATGGGATGGCTTTACCCCTGGCAGATGGAGCAATACTTCTGTAAATGTCCGTGACTTCATTCAGAAGAATTACACGCCTTATGACGGCGACGAGAGCTTTCTCCAGCCGCCGACAAAGGCAACCCAACAGCTCTGGGAACAGGTTATGGATCTGTCCCGTCAGGAACGTGAGGCAGGCGGCGTGCTGGATATGGATACGAAAATTATTTCTACGATCACATCCCACCAAGCCGGCTATTTAAATAAAGATCTGGAAAAAATCGTCGGTTTCCAGACTGACAAACCATTCAAGCGTGCACTCCAGCCATTCGGCGGCATCCGTATGGCGCAGACTGCCTGCAAGGCATATGGCTATGAAGTCGATCCGAGTGTTGTCGAGATCTTCACAAAATACAGAAAAACACATAATCAGGGTGTTTTTGACGCTTACACGCCAGAAATGCGCCTTGCCAGAAAGTCAGCCATTCTCACAGGACTTCCGGATGCTTACGGCAGAGGCAGAATTATCGGCGACTACCGCCGTGTTGCCCTCTACGGCATTGACATGCTGATTCAGGATAAAGAACACCAGAAAGAAACACATTTTGTCCGGATGACTTCCAAGAATATCCGACTCCGGGAAGAATTATCCGAACAGATCAATGCACTGAAAGAATTAAAACAATTAGGCGAGATTTACGGCTTTGACCTGTCAAGACCGGCAAAGAATGCGCAGGAAGCCGTGCAGTGGCTCTATCTGGGATATCTTGCGGCTGTCAAGGAACAGAACGGTGCAGCAATGTCCCTTGGCAGAACATCCACATTCCTGGATATCTATATACAAAGAGATCTGGAAAAAGGCTTGATTACAGAATCTGAGGCACAAGAATTAATTGATCATTTCATCATGAAATTAAGACTTGTAAAATTCGCAAGAACACCGGAATATAATGCGCTGTTCTCCGGTGACCCGACATGGGTAACGGAATCCATCGGCGGCGTGTCTGTAGATGGTCAGCACATGGTAACAAAAAATTCCTTCCGGTATCTGAACACACTGAATAATCTTGGAACAGCGCCTGAACCGAATATGACAATTCTATGGTCTGTCAAACTTCCCCAGAATTTCAAACGGTTCTGTGCAAAAATGTCTATTAAATCCAGTTCGATCCAGTATGAGAATGACGATATGATGCGTGTGACGCATGGGGATGATTATGCCATTGCCTGCTGTGTCTCTTCCATGAGAATCGGCAAGGAAATGCAGTTCTTCGGCGCAAGAGCAAATCTCGCAAAATGCTTGTTGTATGCGATCAATGGCGGTGTGGATGAAGTCATGAAGATCCAGGTAGGTCCGAAATACAGACCTGTCGAGGGTGATTATCTGGATTATGACGACGTTATGGAAAAATATGACGAGATGATGGAATGGCTTGCCGGACTGTATGTCAATACGCTGAACGTGATTCATTTCATGCACGATAAATACAGTTATGAGCGTGTGCAGATGGCGCTCCATGACAGAGATGTCAAGCGTTATTTCGCAACCGGCATTGCAGGCTTGTCCGTGGTAGCAGATTCTCTGAGTGCGATCAAGTATGCAAAAGTCAAATGCATCCGTGATGAGCAGGGCATTGTCACAGATTATGAAGTTGAAGGCGATTTCCCCAAATATGGCAATGATGACGACAGAGTAGATCAGATTGCTGTGGAGATTGTCCGGAAATTCATGGATAAAATCCGGAAACACCACACGTATCGGGACGGCGTTCCGACAATGTCTATTTTAACAATTACTTCCAATGTCGTCTACGGCAAAAAGACGGGCAACACACCGGATGGCAGAAAGCACGGCGTTCCGCTTGCACCGGGTGCAAATCCAATGCACGGCAGAGATACGCACGGCGCAGTGGCATCCCTGAGTTCTGTATCAAAATTGCCGTTTCGTCATGCACAGGACGGCATCTCGAACACATTCTCAATTATACCGGATGCGCTCGGCAAGAACACAAAAATCTTTGCGGGCGATCTGGACATTGACCGATTGACACAGGAGGCTTTGCAGGAAGATGAACAAGAAGCAGAATCCTGAAAATTCTGAAATTTCTGATCAGCAGGCAGATGAAATTGTAGCATTGCTGGACGCACTTGCGGAGTCAGGCAGTCAGCATATTAATCTGAATATCGGCAAAGAAACGAAGATCCGGACAATCAACAGTACGGATTGTTCCGGAACGCCGGGCGCATGTGCCATCCCGACACCAGAAGCAATTGACAAGGATGAAGACGAAGAAGAATTTTAATCAATATTAAAAATATATTAAGGAGGATTTTCTTATGGCAGAGATTGCAATCAATGACCAGCAGGTTGACAACCTGGTGGAACTCCTGGACGGATATGTCCAGAAAGGCGGACATCATCTGAACGTGAACGTATTCACGAGGGAAACACTCCTGGATGCACAGCAGCATCCGGAGAAATATCCGCAATTAACCGTCCGTGTGTCTGGTTACGCTGTGAATTTCATCAAACTGACCAAGGAACAGCAGGACGATATTATCTCCCGGACGTTCCATAATAAAATTTAAAAAAATTAAAATTCAGCAAAAAGCCCGGCGCAAGCCGGGTAATTTGTTATCTATCAGAATTTAATTTAAAGGAGAATTTTATCATGCTCGGCTATATCCATTCCACGGAATCTTTCGGCACGGTCGATGGTCCTGGCATCCGGTTTGTGATTTTCTTCCAGGGCTGTCCTATGCGATGCTTATATTGTCATAATCCTGATACCTGGGAATTCCACCGAAATCATCCTGTGACTGCAATAGAACTCTTAATGCAATACGACAGAAACCGGGAATTCTACAAAAACGGCGGAATTACGGCAACTGGCGGTGAACCCATGCTTCAACTGGATTTTCTCACAGAATTATTCACGCTTGCCAGACAAAAAAAAATCCATACTTGTCTGGACACATCCGGAATCTGTTTTCAGCCGGATCATCCGGAACTTGTGGACGAATTATTATCCGTTACGGATCTGATTCTATTAGACATCAAACACATTGACGATCAGAAACACCGGGAATTAACAAGACATTCCAACCGGAATGTGTTACAATTCGCAGAATATGCCGGAAATCAGAAAAAAGTCCCTCTCTGGATTCGTCATGTGATTGTCCCCGGATGGACGGACGATCCCGAAGACCAATTCCAATTAGGGTGGTTCTTGGGGAATCTCCGGACGCTTAAAGCAATTGACTGCCTGCCATACCATGACATGGGGAAAGCAAAATATCAGGATTTAAATTTAAATTATCCATTGGGAGACACAAAACCTGCCACGCCGGAAATGGCGCAGCAGGCAAGAGAACAGATTCTCAAAGGCATGAAAAAGCGTTTATTAAATAATTTAAAAAAATAATTTAAAAACAGCGGCACTTCTCATTTGCAAGGAGCGTCGCTGTTCTGATATTTCTGAAATTACTTGTTGACAGATTCTTTCAGATTCTTGCCAGCTTTGAATGCCGGTGCTTTGCAAGCATCCACATGCTGCATTTCGCCTGTGCGGGGATTTTTGCACATTTTTGCGGCACGGTCACGGACTTCAAACACGCCGAAGCCTGTGAGTGTTACCTTGTCACCTGCTGCGAGTGCATCCTGAATGCTCTCAAATACAGCGTCTACAAAAACGCCAGTCTCTTTCTTGGATTTACCTGTCTTTTCGGCAACTGCCTGAATCAGATCTGCTTTTTTCATAATTATGTACTCCTCCATTGCATGATATTATAATTAATCATAATTATTATGAATACAATCTAATTATAAAACATTGCTCGCAATTTGTCAAGGTTTTTCCGGAAAATCAGCGTTTGTACGAAATTTCATGCGAATTCTGGTATAATTTTAGATCATATCTTACAAAAAATGCCGGAAAACCGAGAATTATGCCTGATCCAGACCCGATCTGAGATCCTGACACAGCGCCGCAATGCCCGGAACAGCGTCCTGTCCGTGTTCGCCGATCTGATTGACAACTGCACTGCCGACAATCACGCCGTCACAGTAAGTGCCCATCTTGTGTGCCGTCTTTCCGTCACGGATGCCGAAGCCCACGCAATACGGAATCTTGGCAGAGTTTGCAACTTCACTGAAAAATGCATCAAAATCCGTGTCAAACTGATCTCTCATCCCGGTGACACCCACGGAAGATACACAATATAAGAAGCCTTGTGCCTGGGATGCAATTTTTGCAATTCTTCCGGTGGATGCCGGTGTCACTAAACTGATATTATAAACACCGTTTCTTTCAGCGGCATCCTGGAATTCATCATGTTCTTCAAACGGCAGATCCGGGACGATAACGCCGTCAATGCCGACCTGACGGCATTTTTCAAAGAAATAGTCTGTCCCTGTTCTGAAAATCGTATTTGCGTAGAGCATTAATAATAATGGCATGTCCGTCTTTGTTCGGATCTTTTCCACAAGTTCAAACACGCCTTTGAGCGTTGTGTGATAGTCCCGGATTGCCCGGAGACTTGCCGCCTGGATCACAGGACCTTCCGCAATCGGATCGGAGAACGGCACACCGATTTCTACAATATCAGCACCGTTCTGTTCCATGGCAAGGACTGCCTGTTCCGTGAGATCATAACCGCCGTCCCCTGCGGCAATATATGTGATTAATGCTTTCTTATTCTGGCTTTTCAGCTCTGTGAATTTCCGATCAATTCTGTTAGGCATTTAAATCAACTCCTCTGTATCTTGCAATTTGCTGAACGTCTTTATCACCACGTCCGGAAAGATTGATAATCATGATCTGATCCGGCTGCATGGTCGGTGCAATTTTAAGTGCGGCGGCTACCGCATGAGCGGACTCAATCGCCGGAATAATTCCCTCCACTTTGGAAAGATATTCAAACGCCTGCACAGCTTCTTCATCCGTGATACTGGTATAATCCGCACGACCGGTTTCGTTTAAATAGGCATGTTCCGGACCGATACCGGGATAGTCCAGACCGGCAGAAATGGAGTATACCGGCGCAATCTGTCCTTCTTCGTTCTGCAAAAAGATGGATTTCATACCATGGAAGATACCAAGATCACCCTTGGTAAGCGTTGCGGCATGTTTGTCCGTCTCTGCACCGAGACCGCCAGCCTCTGCGCCGACAAGTCTGACGGATTTGTCCGGGATGAAATCATAAAAAATACCCATGGCATTCGATCCACCGCCGACACAGGCAACCACACAGTCCGGAAGTCTTCCCTCAGCCTCCAGAATCTGCTTTTTCGCTTCTTCGCCGATAATCTTCTGGAAATCACGAACCATTGTCGGATACGGATGCGGTCCCATGACAGAACCAATACAATAGAACGTTGTTGCAATGTTCGTCGCCCAGTCTCTCATGGCTTCGTTGATTGCATCTTTCAGCGTTGCCGTCCCGGCATCGACACCAGTTACTTTTGCGCCGAGCAGTTCCATGCGATAGACGTTCAAAGCCTGTCGTTCCATATCCTCACGACCCATATAAATTTCACATTCCATATTGAAATATGCACAGATCGTAGCTGTTGCCACACCGTGCTGTCCTGCACCGGTTTCAGCGATCACACGCTTTTTCCCCATGCGCTTTGCAAGCAGAACCTGTCCAAGTGCATTATTGATCTTGTGAGAGCCTGTGTGATTCAGATCTTCACGCTTGATATAAATCTTTGCCCCGCCGAGATCTTTCGTCATTTTTTCTGCATAATACAGCAATGACGGACGGAACGCATAATTCTGATACAAATCATGCAGTTCTTTGAGAAATTCCGGATCATTCCTGTATTTCTCATATGCCTGCTGCAATTCTGACACTGCATTCATGACAGTTTCCGGGACATACTGACCGCCGAAACTGCCGAATCTTCCGATTTTGCCCATGAAAAAAACTCCTTTTCTGATAATTAATAATTAATTTATGCCGGCATAATAGAAATGCCGATTATAACAGTCGTTTGTTCCGCATGATTCCACACAGAATGCGGAATCATGCCTTTGACGAGATAACTTTCATTTTTTCTGAGAACCACACTTTTATCAGCCAGCTTGATTTCTGCTTCGCCGTCTGTCACAATAAACAAATGGTCATGCGCATGTGTATGATTCTGTAAAGGACCGCCGCCGTTCTGTTCCAGATAGGCAATAGAACAATCTGAAATCACGGCATTCCCGTATAATTTCTGTGCCAGGAAATGCACATGCTCCGGCGGTGTAAATAATAAATTAGTTTGCTGCATTTTCATCATGCTCCCTCTATAGTCTGCAGGATTTCCAGGATATTCCGGATTTTGGAAACATCCTTGCATTTGTCCGTTTCCACACTGCTGGAGACATCCATCCCGAACGGACGGACTTCCCGGACGGCATTCCGGATATTCTCTGCGGAAATTCCTCCGGCTAAGAAAAATTCTTTTCCCGGACGATTTTGTACAATCACATCCCAAGGCGCAAGCGTTCCTGTTCCGCCGTGAGAATTTTCTGAAAAGCTGTCAAGCACTAATTTATCCACCGGGAGCAGATCTGCTCTGTGAATGTCTTCGGGATTGCGGATTCTGACCGCTTTCCAGATTTCCAGTTCCGGGAAATTGTCTCTGACAAGCCGTATAAATTCTTCAGATTCTTCGCCATGCAACTGAATCACATCCAAAAATCCTGCATAATCCCGAATTTCATGCAGCTCCGGATTGACGAACACGCCGACACGACGGATACCGGGATGTAATGCTTCATGCAGAATTTTCATCTGTCCGGGCGCAACATATCGCCAGAACGGCTTTGACAAGATAAATCCTGCATAATCGGGAGAATGTAAATTTAAATAGTTTACATCCTGTATCCTGCGAATACCGCAGATCTTAAGCCGGGGCTTCATGCTGTCCCCTCACGGAGTGCGTGGAGCGTCTCCGGAATATTATCACTCCGCATGAGCGTTTCGCCGATTAAAACAGCATCTGCGCCATTTGCCTGTGCAGTTCTCATATCCGCATTATTTTTAATGCCGCTTTCCGAGACAAATAACTGCCCCGGTTCTCTCAGATGGCTTAATCTCGCCGTTGTGGATAGATCTACTTCAAATGTTTTCAGATTCCGGTTATTCACGCCCAGTAACTGCGGATGCAATCTCTGGACGGTCTCCATTTCTTCTTCCGTGTGGACTTCTACCAGACAATCCAATTCCAGACTATGCGCCAGATGAAAATATTCTTCCATGCGGGGCAGTTCCAATACTGCCGCAATCAGCAATACAGCAGATGCCCCCAGTACTTTTGCTTCATAGATCTGATACGGATCTATAATAAAATCTTTTCTTAGAACCGGGATTGTTACCGTCCTGGCAATCTCTCTCAGATAGTCTGCACTGCCCTGGAAATAATATTCTTCCGTCAGACAAGAAATGCAGTCAGCGCCTGCGGATTCGTATGCTCTGGCAAGCTCCACCGGATGAAAATCCGGACGGATTAAGCCTTTGGAGGGAGATGCTTTTTTTACTTCGCAGATACAGGACAGACCAGACTTCCGGATTGCCTGAATAAATCCAGGTTTTGTGTCTGATTGTTGGATCTGTTCTGCAAGACGGCGCACTTCCGGGAGCGGACTGCGTTCTTTTTCAGCTTTTAACTGTATTGCTCTTTTTTCACAGATTTCATCCAGAATCATGTGTGAATCACTCCGTTCTGTTGGTGAATTTTACAAACTGGTTTAATTTTTCAAGCGCTGCGCCGTTGTCGATCACTTCAGCGGCTTTTGCAATGCCATCCCGGAGCGTTTCTGTGATTCCGTAAGTATACAGTACTGCACCGGCATTTAATAAGACAATATCACGCTTAGCGCCTTTTAAACTGCCGTCCAGGATGTTTCTGGTGATCTGTGCATTTTCTACAGGCGTACCGCCGACAATCTCCGATTTGTCATAACGCTGTAAGCCGAATTCTTCCGGCGTGATTTCGTAAGTCCGGATTTCATTATTTTTTACTTCTGTGACAGTTGTAGCATCTGATACGGAAATTTCATCCATCACATCATTTCCAAATACTACCATAGCATGTTTAATCCCAACTTGCCGGAGCACGTTTGCCATGATCTCTGTGAGCAATTTTTCATAGACACCCAGGACGATATAATCCGTTCTTGCAGGATTAGTCAATGGTCCCAGGATATTGAAAACGGTCTTGACACCGAGTGCTTTCCGGACAGGTGCGACGTACTTCATGCTGGCATGATAACTCTGTGCGAACAGAAATGAAATCCCCGTAGCATCCAGGCAGGCTTTTGCCTGTTCCGGTGTGGATGTGATCTTTGCGCCCAGCGCTTCAAGAACGTCCGCCGCACCGCTCTTACTGGACACACTCCGGTTGCCGTGCTTGGCAACTCTTGCACCTGCCGCAGATGCCACAAATGCAGATGTCGTGGAAATGTTGAACGATGCGCAACCGTCTCCGCCCGTTCCGACAATCTCAATGCTGTTCGCAGAATCCGGGACAATCTTTGCTTTCGCTCTCATGCCTTTGGCAAAGCCTGCGATTTCGTCAATCGTTTCCCCTTTCGTTGCCAATGCCGTCAGGACTGCGGCAATCTGTAATTGTGATGCTTCACCGCTCATGAGAATATCCATGCAATTTTCTGCTTCCTGCATTGTCAAATCCTGCTTCTGCATTAATTTGCTGTAGTAGGGTTTCAGATCCACATTGACATATTGGGGGGCATCATCTTCGAGTAATCCGGCGATAATCAGGAAATTTTTTAATAATTGCTTTCCGTTATCCGTCAAAACTGACTCCGGATGAAACTGCAACCCATAAGTCTTGTGCGTTTTATGGGATACTGCCATGATCTGCCCATTTTCATCCAGTGCTGTCACATAGAGACATTCCGGGAGGGTTTCTTCATCTGCAATCAAAGAATGATAACGTCCTGCTGTGAATGGACAGGAACAATGCCGGAACAGAGGATGTTTTTCTTCAAATTTAATACTGCTGGATTTACCGTGCATTAATTGTCTTGCCCGGATAATCCTGCCGCCGAATGCCTGCACAATGGACTGATGTCCCAGACATACGCCCAGAATCGGAATTTTTCCGGAGAATTCCCGGATGACTTCGAGAGAAATCCCGGCAGATTCCGGATAGCCAGGACCTGGAGAAATCAGAATCGCTCCCGGATTTAATTGCCTGATCTCATCACAAGTAATCTCGTCATTGCGCCTTACGAAAATATCCGCATACATTTCGCCAATGTACTGGCATAAATTGTAAGTAAAAGAATCATAATTATCAATTACCAGAATCATGAATTTTCCGCCTCCCTGATTGCATTAATCATAGCAGATGCCTTGTGTGTGGTCTCTGCAAATTCTTTTTCCGGGTCAGAATCTGCAACAATCCCTGCACCTGCCTGGACGTAGGCTTTCTGATTCCGGAACAGGACTGTCCGGATGGCAATGCAGGTGTTCATATCGCCGTTATAACCGAAGTAACCGACCGTTCCGCCGTAGAGACCACGCTTTCTGTTTTCGAGTTCGTCAATGATTTCCATTGCACGGACTTTCGGTGCGCCGGAGAGCGTCCCCGCCGGCAATACGGAACGCAGAGCATCAATCGGCTTGCAATCCGGACGGAGTTTGCCTTTTACATCAGATACCAGGTGCATGACTTTGGAATAACGCTCCAGATACATGAAGTTTGTGACTTCCACCGTACCGAATTGACTGACTCTGCCCAGATCGTTCCTGCCCAGATCGACAAGCATAGTATGCTCTGCCTTTTCTTTTTCGTCGGCAAGAAGGGATTTTTCTAGTTCTGAATCCTGTTCATGCGTCTTTCCACGGGGACGAGTTCCGGCAATGGGTCTGGTAGATGCCGTCTGATCCGTGACTTTTACGAGCAGTTCCGGTGATGCACCGGCAATCTGATAATCCTTTGTCTTGAAATAATACAGATACGGCGAAGGATTCGTGGCACGAAGCCTGCGATACACTTCAAAGCTGTCCGGCGGATTGTCAATCTCAAAACGCTGTGACAAGACCACCTGAAAAATATCCCCGGATAAAATATATTCTTTTGCCGTGTTCACCATGGATATAAATTGTTCTTCCGTGAAATTGGATTTGACTTGCAGAGGGTCTTCAAACGGATATGTTTCATGATGGCAGTCATAATTTTCAATTTTAACAGCAATTTCCTGTGCTCTGTGCCATGCCCGGACGTACTGTTTCTGCAAATTCTGGTCTGCATGCAGATTTATGATAATATACGCATTGCTGTTTAAGTGATCGTAAGCCACAAGTTCTTCATAATCAAATAAATGCATATCTGGCATATTGGTGTCATCTTCAGGAATTTTCACAAGTTTCTTTTCTGTGTATCTGACGGAATCATAGGCAAAATAGCCGATCATACCGCCTGTAAAATACGGCAGATCCTCAAATTTGGGAGAAGTCTGTGCATCCAGAATGGATTGCAGTTTGCTGAACGGTTCAGAAATGGTAAGATTTTCGCAATTATTGATATGATTTTCAATCACCTGCAAGGAAGATCCCTGCGCCCGGATTTCCCGGACAGGGTGAAATCCAATGAAAGAATAACGATCCCACTGTGTGCCGTTGTTGATGCTTTCCAGGAGAAACGCCGTTTCCTCGTGTTCCGACAAAGCCTCATAGATACTGATAGGCGTTCTGTGATCTGCCGGAAAAGTGAAAAAAACCGGAATTCTGGTATATTTGCCGGCAAGTTCCTTTACTTTTTCCAATGATGGAAACAACATGTCATTTCACGCTCCTTAAAAATTATTTGATAAACAAAAAAAGTCAACCCGTCCTGTTATAAACACAGGGACGATTGACTCGTGTTGCCACCCAGATTCAAGCAATTATATAATTATTATTGCTCCTCATTTTCAGATATATCAGATACAAGCATATCCTACCCTTGTAACGTAGGGAAGACGGCGCAGGCTAATCTTAAAAACATTAGAAAATTACTATTCATTTCGCCCTTGCTCCTCACAGACCCATTCACCACAGTACATTCTGTGCCGGACTCTCAGCAAAATGCCCGGCTCTCTGGACAGCGTTTTCTGCAATTACTTACTTCTGCTCACAGGATTTTAAAATCTTAATTTTTTATTTTAAACTTTAAATTTTATTCAAAAATTCTGATAACAAAAACTATTATAACACAGCTTTCTCGATTTGTCAAGAGATTTTTTTAAAAAAATTAAAAATATTTTTCCCAAACTACTTGCCATTTCCGGAAGAAAATGCTATAATAGCTAATAGTATCATTATTTTATAATTATTTTAAAATTTAATTATTATCTAAATTTTATTATTTAATTATAATTTAAAATATTAAAATATTGAAAAGAAAGGAACATTCTGAATGATCGCTAAATTTTTCGGCAATCCCTGGACAAAGCGTGTGGTTTCCTTGCTCAGTCCGTTCTACGGCGCTATTGTTATCTTCTTTGCTTATCTGTCTGTGTTTTATACGCTGGATCTGCAAGAAGCCGGAACTGCCTGCATGATTACCACAGGCGGCTGTGTCTTAGCCCTGACAACCATGCTTTACACACGAAAACAGCTCCTGACAAAAATCACAAGCCTGATCATCCTGCCCGTTATGGTGCTCCCTGTGATGATCTATTTCGGACAATGGGAAATCCTTGCACCGCTCGCCGTGATGGCGCTTATCATTTTCTTCCTGTCCGGTCTGGGAGAAACTGCAAAGACCATCTGGGGAACGATCTTTCTGTTGATTTATCTGGTCGGCTCTCTGGTGTATTTCCTTGTCACTTCCATGTTTGCCCCGGCAACGGTCACCACAACCGTGAAAAACGGCGTTTCTCCATCCGGATTGTATCGTTATGAAGTCACCAACACAACGGACAGCTCCAACGGAAGCACAAAAGTTTCCGTGGAAAGCAACACGCTTGACAAAACTTATTTTGATATGTTTCAGTTCCGAATCAGAGGACTTTCCCACGATGTCATGATTGAACGCCCATTGCAGGAAGCCTGTGAAGTGAAGTGGGAAACAGAAACCCGCCAGGACATCACACAACAGCTCAGCGAAATTTCCGAAGAAATCGAAGTCACGCTCAGCGACAAACAAATGGGTCTTCTCGGACGGGATGCCTATGAAGTGACATTCAACAACGGACAGACCATGAAAATGACACCGGAGGACTATCACAAGACAGTCATTGCACTTGGGGAGCAGGAACGGCAGATTCTCAAAACGGACAAAGAACAGCTCCAGCTGGATTCTCTGGATGAAAATTCCATGGAAAAACTGGGCATTCAGGTGGAAAATTTCAAGACCGTCCTGTTGTCCTCGCTGACAGATCAGGAACTGGAACAGCTCGGCATCCCGGATGAAGGGGATGTGATGTATTATAACGGAAAGATCGTCTTCCGGTATTATATTGCCATTCTGGAAGAATATTTTGATTTATCCAAACAAGAAATCGGCTTCATGTAATTATTTTAAATTTAATTATAAAATAAAAAACTGCTGCAAAATCCCCTGTGCAGCAGTTTTTTAAAAAATTACCCCTGATTCTGACTGATTCTCGAATCTGTCCCCACAGATCCGGAATTTTATCATGATTTCTATATCATGCTTTTAGTATAGCATATGAGCTGTTCAAAATTAATATAACTAAAAATTATGATTCACTTTTTTAAAAATCTTAAAATTATTTTTCAGGAGATTTATATTTATTATGGAACATCAGAGAATTATTTATATCCTGGATTATCTGTCCAGTCAGACCAGCGAACAGCACCAGGTCACACTCCGGGATATACAGAACTATCTTGAAAATTACGAAGAAATCCGGACACCATCGATTCTCACAATCCGCCGGGATATCGAACGTTTACAGACATCCGGCAATGACATCCGGGTGACCGCCGGCAAACACAACACGGCATATTATTATCTTGTCCGAAAAAGTTTCACATTCAATGAAATCCGGTTTATTGTCGATTCCGTGAGCATCAATCAATTTTTATCAGATCATCAGAAACAGAATTTAATTAAAAAATTTGAGGGTCTGTGTTCTGTTAATGAAGTCAGACAACTCATCAGCCGCATTTCCCTGACCAATCAGGGAAAACATTCCATGGATCTGCTTGAAAATCTAGAAAAAGTTCACCAAATAATTTCAGAAAACCGGAAAATTAATTTTGAATACGGCAAATACGACACCCGGAAACAAATTCACTATTACGATAAAAGCCGGGAAATGATCCCCTGCAAAGTGATTTATTTCAACGAAAGATTTTATCTGAAATGCGTGGATGAAATTACACAGCACACAAGAACTTACCGGATTGACCGCATGAAAAACATCAAGAAAGGCGATCCGGCAGGCTGTAAAACCGTCCTGCCCGAACCGGAAGGCATCGTCCTGGACATGTTTGAGCCGGAACGGTATGAACATGTCAAACTCCGGATCAGGAAATTTCTGCTGGATGACATGATGGAGCAATTCCGGGAGCATATTTCCATCCAGGAAGAACCGGAACGACCCGAATATGTCACTGTCCGTGTCAAAGTAGGAATCAGCAAGGGATTTTACAGGTGGGTCATGAAATACGGCGCAGACATGGAAATTCTTTCACCGGAATCCGTCCGGGAGGATTTTATCAATAAACTCCGGGAGCTGACAGCCTTATATCAGGCTTAAAAAAATAAAAACACATCCGGAACAGAAAACAATTTCCGGATGTGCCTGTCAGAAATCCGCAGGCGGAATTGAACCGCCATCTTCTCCTTAGCAGGGAGTGATCCTACCATTGAACGATACGGAAGTGTCAGGCAAAAATCTGCATCTTCTGCCGTGAGGCGCAGACGCTTTCTGTTAAGCTACTGACAGTTTCAGTATAACACATTTTTTTAGATTTGTCAAGGGAGTTTTAAAAATTATGAGAAAAAGAATTTGTCTAATATGCCGGCAAAGAAATATGGAATCTTATGGCGTCTGTTCTGCCTGCCAGGAACTCAATGACCGGATGCGTGGCATTTACTGTGATCTGTCCGGAAAAACTGCGGTTGTGACGGGCGGCAGAATCAAAATCGGCTATGCAGTCTGTCTGCGTCTGTTACGGCAGGGCGCTTCCGTTATTGCCATTACACGCTATCCAAAATCCGCTCTGGAAAATTACATGCAAGAACCAGATTATCAAGAATTTCGGGACAGGCTGACAGTAATCGGATTTGATCTGATGCGAGTGGATCGCATTCAGGAATTAATTTCTAATATTGCACAGGTCTGTCAGGGCAAACTGGATATTCTGATTAACAATGCGGCGCAGACGGTCAAAAAATCAAATGCCTATTATGCGGAACTTACAGCACATGAAAACACGCTCGAATTAGAAAGCAAATCCCTTGTACCGGTTGCAGTACCCGTTGCAGATTTTTCTATCATGCCCAGTGTACAGGTGACGGATTACAGCGAAACGCCGGATTCTAATTCCTGGGTACGCAAGCCGGAAGAAATTTCTCCGCAGGAATTATTAGAAGTCCAGCTCATTAACGTGACTGCACCTTTCCTGCTCACGAACGGATTGAAACAATATCTCACACATGATCCGGATTGCAATAAATTTGTCATCAATGTCAGCTCCGTGGAGGGCAGATTCAACACCAAACAGAAATTAGCCCGTCACGTCCATACCAATATGGCAAAGGCATCCCTGAACATGATGACACATTCGATTGCATCCGATTTTGCAAAAGACAGAATTTTTGTCTATTCCTGTGATCCTGGCTGGGTATCAAATCAATTCCCTCCGGAATACGCCGTCAGCAAGGATTTCAAGCCCTATCTGGACTATGAGGACGGTGCGGCAAGAATCCTCTATCCAGTGACATTGCATTTAAATCATCAGAACATCAAAGATTCCGGCATGTTCTATAAAGATTTCAGAATCATAGAGTATTAATCATCAAATCCCGTAAACTTTTGTGTTTACGGGATTTGTGCATACAAAAAACGAAAAAAGGATATACAAAAGACATATCTGTATGCGATAATAAAACTATCATACAAAGGAGCTTCTTTAAGATATGGTGCAAAAAATTCTGCTGATAGAAGATGATCTGCAAATTTGTGAAGTTATCAAAAAATATTTCACCAACAAGGGAACAAAAATCCATGCAGTACAGAACGGCAAAGAGGCATTGTATACAATAAAACATGATTTGTCAAATCACGAACTGATCTTACTGGACATTATGCTGCCTGATACAGACGGCTTCACCATATGCCGTGAAATCAGAAAAAACAGTGACATTCCTGTTATTTTTATCACTGCCCGTGCAAGGGAAGAAGATATACTCCATGGTTATGCCATTGGCTGTGATGATTATATCATCAAACCATTTTTATTATCGGCATTATACGCAAAATGTGATGCTCTCATCAAACGTTCCCAAGGCACAGTAACTAACGCTATGCTGACATGCGGAGCAATCCGGTTAGATACCCGTATGCTTACCTGTTATGTGAGTGAACAGGAAATTGAACTGCCTCCGAAACAGTTTGCGATATTGCATTATCTTATGCTGCATAAGGGCTGGACAGTCGGCAGAGAAACTTTGCTTGACAGAATATGGGGAAACGACTACTTCGGAAGTGACCGTGTTGTAGACAATCACATCAAAAAACTTCGGAAAGCACTTGGCAGTGCAGGCGGACAGATCAGAACACTTGTCGGCAGAGGTTATAAACTCACAGAATAATCAATATCATAATGAGGTGATATGCATGGCAAATATGACAAGTATAGCAAGCATGCTGAGTAAGATAAAAATAAAAGTGAGCAGGATCAGGAACAAGAGAAAAAAAGAAAAAATCAGAAAAAAGATCAGAAATCAGAACAAAAGAACGACGTTTCTCAGATTATTTGCCCGGAATGCAGGAATTGTCTTGCTCCTGACAGCAGTTTTTGCAGGTGTGCTTTTCTCAGCAGGGCGAAAATATATTTTTTCTCAGGCAAAAACTCAATTATATTATAGAACAAGCGGATTGCAGACTTCTGTTTCAGCAGCAGAAAATATGCAGAACCGAAGTAAGGAATCGCTTATCTCAAGTCTGCGGTTCAGTGCCCAATATGATATTATGCTGTATCATGGCGAGTTTCAGATTGTTTCTGATTATGCTGAAAACTGTACTGCACTTGTTGCAATTACAGATGAAGAAGGTAATATCCAGTATTCCAGCCGGAAAGGATTGCAGGCGGTTATCTGTCTCAATGAAGAAGAAAAAGAAGTAATGCTGTGTGATACGGAAGCACTTGCAATTTCTGAACTGACACAGCTTGAAGAAGATTATTATGCAATGAAACACAGCGAAACCATGCAGACCTATGTTCATTTCGATCTGTTAAGTGCTTATGTAAATAGCAAAACAAACCATTTCATTCCGCATGAAGCAGAAATTAATCTGATTCAATTTGACCCCAGAGGCAAAAAAGGAGATGAAGTGATTGAAACAAAGCAATACTGCATTACCATCCCCGATATGGAAGATTATCCTCTCGTTGAATTTGATCAATCTGGTTCACCAGATAATTATCCTGTTGCCGCACTGGATAATTTTTTCGGGACAGATAAATATCAGTTTGATGAGCTAATCCATGATGAGAGAACACAAGCCCAGATTCATTCTGATTCCAATACATTGGGCGGTTTTTATGGGGATAGCTCTACAGCAAATATTTATTACTCTAAATCCAGCATATGGCTTGACGGTAAAAGAAAATCCCTTTTTATCATGTTCAAAATAGATGCATGGAATTCCGTCACGAAACCGCTTTACTTCAGCATTGTTGCAATATTTTTAATTATCGTATTATTTATTGCATTTCTGGATAGCTGGAGAAGAAATGTCAAAAATCAGGCAGAATATGCATTTGCGGATTATCAGAAAGCACTTACTGACAATCTGGCACATGATCTGAAAACACCGCTCATGGCAATCAGCGGATATACAGAAAATCTGATGGAGAACAAGCTCTCTGAAACAGAAAAAAATAGATATCTGCAAGCTGTTCTGGACAATATTGCCTATACGGATTCTATCGTCAGCCGGACACTGGAACTGAATCACATGTATCAGCCTGACAGTCTGAAAAAAGAAAAAATTGACGTTTTGTCTCTGATAAAACAAGTTTCAGAAAAATACATGCTGATGCTGGATGAGAGAAATATTCTCCTGCAACTGGATGGCGAGGCAGAATTGACAGCCGATCCGGACTTACTGGAAACTGTGTTTGAAAATCTCATTTCCAATGCCGTAAAATATACGACGGAAAACGGTGTAATACAAATCAGCATCAGTCCAGAATCCTGTCGCATTTCCAATACTGTCCATAAAAAAATAGATGTGACAGACTTAAAACGTCCTTTTAAAAAAGGCGATACGGCAAGAAGTGGCAAATCCGGCAGCGGTCTGGGACTTTCCATTGCAGATAAGGCAGCCGAAGCGAATTATTTTCAATTAATGCTTTCCTGCTCTGACACGGAGTATACAGCCGAATTAGTATTCTGAATCAAGATAATACAGCAATGCAAGCCGGATCAAGCCGACTTGCATTCTGTTTTTATCATGTTCTGATTTCATTTTTCCAGTTTTTAAACCGATCTACCAGACTTTCACCCTGTTCTGTTACAAAATCTTCGTAATCATATTTTGCATCAAATGCCTTTGTCTGAATCTGATAAGTTAATTTCAGTTCATTCGGACACTTCGCCTGATAAGTATCACACACCTGAATAATATGCTCGATTGCTTCGATTCCGGCATCCAGAAACGCATCAATTTCCGGATCAGAAAACAGCGCATTCAAAGAATATACCTGATGATTGATTTCCAGAAACGCATTGAAAAAATACTGTACTTCATTCTGAAACAGGTAAAAATATATCTTATCTGCAAGAATCTCGGCATTTTCTAATAATTCCAACGCAAACGAAACCACATCTGCCTGTGCCTCCATGAATGCATCTTCAAAACCATCCAACATAGAAAATCACACTCCGATCAAAAAGCAATACTCTGTACGAGATACGAGCAAAGTATTGCTTTTATTGTGATATTATTTAGAACGCAGTTCGGCATCCAGTTTCTTACGCAGAATCTTCATAACACCCTCTGCACAGGATTCAATCTCATTGGAAGTCAGTGTTTTTTCGGAAGATCCGATTACAAGCCGGACTGTTACAGATTTTTTATTCTCCGGAATTTGCTTTCCCTTGTATTCTTCCACGAATTCACAGGATTGCAAGAAATTCCCCGGCTTTTTCTTGGATAAGATTACTTCTGAGATCTGCGCCCAGGTGATTCCAGAATCCACCAACATTGACAAATCATAGTCAATCATCGGATATTCCGGCAGATGCGCAAATACATTTGTCCGAGAGGTGAACGGCTGTAATAATTCTTCGTCGATCTCAAACAGCATCACAGCACTGTTTTTAATCCCGGCGGCAAGTGCGGATTTTTTGGATAATAACGCAAATTCACCGACCTGGACTTCTCCCCGGAAGATATTCAGCCAGACAGTTTCATCTGCCCAGACAGGTTTTGTCACCTGCCGGAACTCTAAACTTTCCATGTGGACATATCTTGCCATATTTTCCAGAACGCCTTTGGATTCCCGGAATAAGCCGGAAATTTTCTTGTAATCGCCGACGAATGCACCGCCGATGTGTTTTCTCTGTTCGGGCAAAGATTCTGACGGATCATAACCGGGATGGGTATGATAATTTTTGTCAAAAAATACTCTTGCACCCTCAAAGATGGAAAATTCCGGGTAATACCGCAGATTCTCCGAAACAGCCTTGACCAGATTCGGCAAGAGCGAAGAACGGATATATTTTTCTGTCGGCGACGGCGGCGTTGAGATCGCAAGCATCTGTTCCGTATCCTGAGACAATGCCTGAATGTAATGGTCTTCCATCCACGGATATGTGAAAACTTCCTGCATACCGCACCGGAATGCGAGATATTCTTTGATCCGGCGTTCCAGATCAATGTCTAACTGATTGATTGCGCCACTGAATGAAGTTGTGATGGTCTCGCCCTGGAAATTCTCATAGCCATACATCCGGGCAATTTCTTCCATGACATCATCTTTGATCGCAATATCTCCGGTAGAACGCCATGTCGGTGCTGTCACATGCATCAGATCTCCAGAGAATGCCACTTGAAAGCCCAGTCTGCCAAGCAATCCGGAAAGTTCTTCCTGTGTGAAATCCGTCCCCAGTCGGTGAGAAAGCCAGCTGACAGGGACATCAATTTCTTTTCGGCTTGTCTGATTGGGATAATTGTCCGTAAATGCTTTGATTTCCAAATCCGGATAAATTTCACGGAACAGGGAAATTGCTATAGAAACAGCCTGGTCACAACGGTCTGTGTCAATTGCTTTTTCATATCTGGCAGACGCTTCCGTCCGGTTTTCATAGCGCAGAGCCGTCCTGCGGATGCCAGACGCTTCAAAATTTGCTACTTCCAAAATTACCCGGTTTGTTGTATTCAAAATAGAATCCTTTGCGCCGCCCATGACACCAGCAAGTCCAACAGCACCCTCAGAATCCGCAATGACCAAATCATCTTCTGTAAGAACAAGTTTCTTATCATTCAGTAATACTAATTCTTCCTGATTTCCGGCATGTCTGACAGTAATATTTCCTGAAATTTGATCAGCATCATAAGCATGTGTCGGCTGACCCGTTGCGAGCATAACATAATTGGTAATGTCAACTAACGCATTGATCGGACGCATGCCAACTTTCCAGATCCGGCATTGCATCTGATAGGGAGACGGTTTGACAGAAAGATTTACCATTTCTGCTCCGATACACCGATTGCATCTCTGGGGATCCTGGATTGCAATCTCCATTGCCGGGATTCCGGACGGATCGAATGCCGGAATTTCTTTCAGAGGGAGCTGATACAGCGCCGCAATTTCTCTGGCAATACCGTAATGTCCCCACAGATCCGGTCTGTTCGTCATGGATTTATTATCAATTTCTAAAATAATATCATTCAAATCAAGAGCATCCGCAAGGGGTGTTCCTGCCGGAACGTCGAATGCTGACAAATCTATAATTTCAGATTCAGTGCTTGCCGGAAACAGATCCGCAAGACCAATCTCAGAAGACGCACAGATCATACCAAAACTTGCCACACCACGGAGCTTTGCATTCTTGATCACAACTGGCTCGCCTTCCCCATGCCAACGGACAACTGCGCCGGGACAAGCCACAGCGACACGCATTCCAGCCTGGAGATTAGAACCGCCGCAGACAATTTCTTTCACTTCGCCGTTTCCAATATCTGTTTTGCAGATTCTCAATTTATCCGCATTCGGATGCGGTAATACTTCCTGAATCACACCAACAAGAATTTTGTCAAAGCTTTCTGCTAATTTTTTCACATCCTCGACTTCCACGGTCGACATCGTCAGATCATAAGCCAGTTTCTTAAGATCCAGATCCGCCGGAAGTGCGACATAGTCTTTGATCCAATTCAATGATAATTTCATAATCTAAAAACACCCCCGGAATTATTTAAACTGTTCTAAAAATCTCAGATCAGCGCTGTGGAATAATCTTACGTCATCAATGCCGTAACGCATCATAACAAGACGATCCAAACCGATATTGACATAGAATCCTGTGAATTCATCCGGATTGAGTCCGGCAGATCGGAGGACATTCGGGTGCGGCGTACCGCCGGGCATGATCTCAATCCAGCCGACATTCTTGCAGACACTGCAACCCTTGCCGCCGCAGACCAGACAACCCATGTCAATCTCGAATCCCGGTTCTACAAACGGGAAGAAACCAATTCGCATGCGGACGGGTACATCTCTGCCGAATACTTTAGATAATACGCTTTTGAGCATAACTTTACCAGATGCAAAATCAATATTTTTATCGACAATTAATGCTTCATACTGGAAAAATGCACGTTCATGTCTTGCGTCTGTTGTCTCATTCCGGTAGACTCTGCCCGGATAGACAAAACGATAGGGCGGTTTGTGGGTCTGCATGTAACGGACACTGCCGCCTGTCAGATGCGGGCGCAGACAAAGTTTCTCATTGGTCGCACCTGTGTCATGTCCTGCAAGCCAGTAGGTGTCCATGCTTTCTCTTGCCGGATGATTCTGCGGAAAATTGAGCTTGTCGAATGCATACAGTTCGCTTGTAATGTCTTCTTCCTCGTAGATTTCAAAGCCCATTGACCGGAATGCGTCATTCAGATCATAACACATCTGTGTAATTGGATGAAGTGCACCGCCGGACGGCATGGTACCGGGGACAGTGACATCAAAATCCGCCGGAATTTCGGATGCTTTCAGCATGAAATTTTCTCTCTGCTGGTCGATCAGCGCCGTGAATTTCGTTTTTAATTCATTCACAAGCTTCCCGACTTCGGGACGTTCGGATTTGTCGAGTTTCGGCATTTCTTTCATGATTTCTGTCAAAGATCCCTGTTTACCGAGCAAAGATGCCTTGATTTCCTGCAACTTTGTTTCAGACGCAGCCGCAAGAATCTTCGCTTCTCCCTCCCGGAGCAGAGATGCCAGTTTTTCTTTCAAGCAAATTCCTCCTCTTGAATCATTTCAATAAATAATAAATAATTTATAATTTTGAATAATTTTTATCATCCATTCATCTGCAAAGCAAATGAAATGATTAAAAAATCTTAATTATTATAGCATAATTTGAAAAGCTTGTCAAGAATTTTATGGATTTATCAATTCATTTATCATTTAATTTATTTTTATTTTGTTCCGGTACGCTCTCCAGTTCTCACGAACCCAGCCGGGAACGTTCAAATCTGTGAATACTTCGTCAGGCTGTTTATTTCCCGGAAATGCGACCAGTTCCAGATAACGGAATACCTGTTCCGATTCTCTCGTCAGAATCCCGAATACTTCCTGATTTAATTCATAGCTCTCGTATAACGGTCTGAAACGTTCTTCATACACGGATGTCCTGTTAATCAGACATAATTTCTGGACAAGCCGCAGCGTCCTGTTCTGAATTCTCAGGACATGCTCTTTGGAAATGCCGGATTTTTCTGCAATTTCTTCCGGCGTCATCCCGTCCATTCTCTGCTGTAATACTTGAATATGCTGCTGTTTCTGGTCTGTGTTGTCCGCCAGGAATTTCAGAACGGGCGGATATTTCAGCGTATAGAATCCGTCACGGCTTTCCATTAATCTGTCTGCACGGAGCATCTCCCGGAGCATTCCCGTCAGGATTTCACGATCCAGGGAGCGTGGCAGACTATCAGCAAGCATATTGACGGAAAGCCCGGACATCTGGCGTTTTCTTAACAATCCTTTGATGTGTTTATCCAGTTGCATCTGCACATGAGGTTCCTGATACCAGGCGGCGAAACAAGCCGTTTTTTCTGTCTTTGCAGGTCTGACCGCACGCAAATAGGCTTTGAGCCGGATTTGTCGCTTTTCAGAAACGCCGATCCGTTCCAGATCTTTCAGGAACAACTCCAGTAATAATTCAAATTCTTCAGAAACAGGCTGTTCTGGAGTCTGATTCTGCTTCTGCAACTGCCGGACCTGGAGAATTTCCCGGAGCGTCTTGTCATCTATTTCCGGAATGGATTCCAGTTCTTCCTTGGATGTTTCCAGCAATTCCAGAGAATCATGGATTTCAATTTTCTGCAAATAATGCAATGCTGTCAACGACAAGGGAAGTTCCGCAATGGGAACACTTTCAGGATTTTCCGGATTTTCTGTAAAATCAGAATTTTTTCCGGATTCTGTGTTGATTTTTTCGTCCCAGTTTTCATTGGAAACAGAGGGAATGTCCGGCAGGAGCGAATTTTCTTCTAAATTTTCAGAATTTTCTGAATTTCCGGAATGCTCTGAAAATTCCGGACAGAATACGGAATTACCGGGCATACGGAAAAAATCCAGGTCGGGCAAATCTGAAACGGATGGAATTTCGGGGAGAATTTCCTGTGCTGCCGCTTGCAGATCCTGTAAATTTCCAGACATAGAGAAATTTTCTGGTTTTTCGGGGATTGTCAGTTCTTTATTCTGGTTGTCCTGATCAGACCCGGTATTTTCTTCCGAATTTTCCAGATCGTGAGAAAAATTCAGAAAATCTGAAATATCCGGCAAATTTTCAGCATTTCTATCAAAATCAGAATTCAAATCCGGATCATGATCCAGAAAAGAAGGAATTTCCGGGAGATTTTCCGTATCAGATTCTGTCAGACTGTCAAAATCTGGAATTTCTTCCAGAATGATTTCCCGTTGTGCCTGTGAAGATTCTCGGTTAATATAATCGGAAACTTTCGGCAGTTTCCGGAAAGTATTGAAAGAATCCAGAGAATCCAGAGAATCTCTAGGAAAATCGTGAATTGTCTGTATGACTGCCGTAGCCACATCCAGCGTATCGAGACCCAGAAAACTGGGAATCTCCAGAATTGCCTCGGGCTCTGTGTTTTCAGATTCGGGGAAAGATTCCGGAAAGCCGAAATCTTCGGAGAAATCCGCCGGGAATGCTGTCAGGTCGTCGATATTGGAAATAGACGGCACAACGGGCAGACCATCTTCTGCATTGTCTTGAACAATGCGTTTCTTTTTTTCAATCATGATTCAGAAAAAGCTCCTTGTTTATGATACATCATACAAATGATACAGATCTCATTTTTAAAAAATCTAAAAAAATTTAAAATTCTTTACTTATTATAACATAAATTTCAGAATCCGTCAATGATTTCTGGCAATTTTCACAAAAAAACAGAAAAAGCCGGGAGAACACCGGCTTTTTCTGAGAATTTAAAAAAATAATTACATTATAAATTCATTCAGGCTTTAATGCTGATTCTTGCACCTGCCGGAACGGATTTCGTAATGAAAGCATTTCCCCCGATCACGGCATTTTCTCCGACGATAGTCTCACCGCCCAGAATGGATGCGCCGGAATAGATCGTCACGTTGTCTTCAATCGTAGGATGACGTTTTGTATTTTTGAGACTTTGACCGCCACGGGTGGAGAGCGCTCCCAGAGTTACACCCTGATAGATCTTCACATGACTGCCAATAATTGTTGTCTCACCGATGACGATACCCGTTCCGTGATCAATAAAGAAATATTCGCCGATCTGTGCGCCGGGGTGGATGTCAATTCCCGTCTTGCTATGGGCATATTCGGTCATGATCCGGGGAATCATGGGAACGCCTAATACATAAAATTCGTGTGCAATCCGGTTGACCATGATGGCAAACAATCCAGGATAAGAATAAATAATCTCTGTTTTATTGTAGCAGGCAGGATCACCGTCAAATGTCGCCTGTACATCGGTTTCAATATATGCCCGGATTTTCGGGATCTGATCCAGAAATGCAAATGTCAGAGTCTCCGCTTTTTCCTGAATCACGGATTCTTCCGCATTTTCATAATCCGGCTCATAGCGCAGGACAATGGAAATCTGCTTAATCAGCTTATAGATGACATCTTCCAGAAGCATGGACGCATGATTCCGGACAGTATAGATCTTCACGGAATGATTCCGGAAATAACCCGGAAAAATAATTTTTTTCAGACTTTCCAGAACCTCAATCAGGACATCATTGTCCGGAAGATCAAAATTCTTGATCCGGTTAATTGTCCTGTCGTCCTGGTAATCCTGCATGAGCAGGGACAGTGTCGTTTCAATTTTTTCTTCAATTTTGTGCATCAATAAACATCACCTTTCTGGAATCAAATAATTTCAATTTCATTATAGCATATGATGCAAAGTTTGTCAATGTGACGATTATAAAATCGGGACACTCGCATGAAAAAAATTAATGAGTCCTGCAATAAACAGGACTCATGGAATTAATTATTATTCTTCTTTGCGACGGATCACGCCGGAAGCCTTTACAGTATAGAAGCCGATTCCTGCCATCATGAATGCACCAACAGCAATTAACAGATTTGTCAAGGAGTTGTTGCCTGTCTGCGGAAGATTTACTTCTTCGTTATGATTTACTTCAACGCCTGTGCCTGTGTTGGGATCAATGATATACACATCCAGAACTTTATCATTCTGATCGGTTAGTGTGATTTCATACTGTCCATTTGCCTCATTAGTGATTTGAGCATCTGCAGCAGTAACGCCTGTTTTATCTTCATAATCCACAATTGCCCAGTCGCAGAGGTCTTCATCAGATGCGATATGTGTAGCAGCTGTTTCAGTTGTTTCTTCTGTTACAATTTGTTCAATGGTAGTTGCTTCTGTAGCAGATGTTGTTGTTTCTGCAATGGTGGATGTTGTTGCAACTGTCGTAGTTGTTTCCGGAGCGGATGTTGTTGCAACTGTC
>CAMWTO010000007.1 GCA_947177205.1 uncultured Ruminococcus sp.
GGACAAATCTGAAAAATTATGTTAAAATAATAATAATTTTAAAAATATTTTTAAAAATCAGGAGGTTTTTTCATGAATCAGTCAAAATTAGTAAAATTTCAGGATATGGACTGCGTCCGGCTCGAAGCCGGCGGGTATCTTGCAATGATTGCCCCCCAGGTCGGTTCTAATGTCATCCGGCTGTGTGAACAGAAACACAAGATCGAATTTTTCCGGTACAGTCCGGACAATGACTATGCAAAGTTAATCCAGTCTGCGGAAGTCTGGGGGCTGCCGACACTCTATCTGCCGAATCGTTTTGCGGATGGCGTTCTGAAAACTTCGGATGCTGTCTATCAGCTCCCGGTCAACGAGGCTGCGCCGTATCATAATCACATCCACGGATTTTTACACAAGCGCACACACAGAGTGACCGAAATGCAGGCGGATGACAATACAGCAAGATGCCGGACAGAATATCTCTATGACGAAAACGACGAATTTTTCCAGTATCTGCCCATTAAATTCCGTGCCGAATTCCTGTTCACGCTCTCTGCCAATGGTCTGGAATATGAATTTAAATTAACCAATTTATCAGATAAAAAAATGCCCGTTTCCGTGGCAACGCATACGGCAATGAATTCGCCGTTTGTGGTAAATTCCAGAGAACAGGATCAGAGAATCATTGCTCCCGTCGGCAAGCGCTGGATTTTAAATTCCCGTTGTCTGCCAACTGGCGAATTTGTCGATCTGACACAGGAAGATCAGGAATACCGGAACGGCACAAGATGTCCAGTACTGCGAAATATTGACAATGAAATGTATTTCGGCGAATACATGAATCTCAACGGCGAGCCGTTTTATGGGATTGTTCTGGAAGATATAGAGTCACGCAAAAAAATCTGCTACAAAGTCGGCGAAGAATATAAATTCTGGATTTTCTGGAATGACAAGGGATTTCATCACTATTTCTGCCCTGAGCCGATGAGTGCCATGATTGATGCGCCGAATCTGGATCTGCCGAACGGCGTAACCGGGTACTGTGAATTAGATCAGGATGAAAGCAAGGTATTTTATCAGCATTTTTATATTCTTGAATAATAATATACATGCATGTTTTAATGATAAATGTCCCATATTCCGGACATGTGAATCCGACGATTCCATTGACGAAAAAACTGGTAAAAGCAGGACATCAGGTAAGTTATATCAATGCAGAACCATTCCGCAAAAAAATAGAAATGACCGGAGCTGTTTTCATCCCTTATGCAAATTATCCCGATAAGATCAGCGAAAAAGAAAAAAAACAGATTTGCTTTCAAGCTGCTTATGATACTGCCATGTGTCTGGATCAGCCATTTGATATCCTGATTTATGAGATGTTCTTTTATCCTGGGATCGAAATAGCTCGAAAAAAGAAAATCCCCTGTGTCAGACAGTTTGCACAGCCGGCATGGTCTGAGGATACCTGGAAAAATACTTCTGTCCTGTTTAAACTATCCTCAAAGCTGCTCGATATGCAGGTAATGGGCAAAAAAAGGATTGCAGACATGGGATTGCAGCATCATTCCATGGCAGATGCCATCATACATGACAGACCTGATCTGAATCTTGTTTATGTCCCTGAGAAATTTCAAAGAAACCGTGATAGTTTTGATGCAAGCTTTGTGTTTACAGTCCCTGCACAAAAATCGGAAAAAAGCAATCTTGTCATTCCGTACAATAACATGAAACATCCCATTGTTTACATTTCTCTGGGCAGTATGATCAGCAGTCGAGCTTTTTACCGGAAATGTATAAAAGCATTTGAAGAGAAAAATTTTTCAGTGATTCTGAATACTGGCAGGATTAACCCCGGTTCACTGGGAAAAATTCCGGATAATATATATGCATATTCTTTTGTTCCGCAAATAGAAGTATTAGAACACGCTGATGTTTTTTTGACACATTGCGGCATGAACAGCATCAATGAAGCATTGTGCGCTGGAGTATCTATGGTAGCTATGCCGATCCTGAATGACCAGCCTGAAAATGCAAAACAGATCGTCAATTTAGGATTAGGAAAAAGGATTTCTCTGTTTTCAAACAGCAAAGAACTGTATCATGCAGTATGCGAAGTGTATGAAAATAAAGCAATCAAAAACAATGTTCTTGCCATGAAAAATGCGTTAATGCAACAGGCAGACTGGGAGACCCTCATCAAAACAATAGAAAAACTTGCTTGCAAATAATTTCCGGACATGAAAAAGCATCATAACCGACAAAATGCACAAATCATGTAAATAAATTTTAGCAGTGCTGTTTCAGAAATTTGTCAAAAAAGACTTGCCAATTGTCTGAAAATATGCTATAATAATTCTAGCGTTCTGTGGTTTCGTGAAAATTTCTGAGATGTCACAAGCGATTATTTTAAAAAAAATTACCAAAAAGGAGAATTTTAGAGCTATGCAGAAGTTCGGACATTTTGATGATGTCAATAAAGAATACGTCATCACTTCCCCCAAAACACCTTATCCGTGGATTAATTACCTCGGCACACAGGCTTTCTTCTCTCTGATTTCCAATACAGCCGGCGGCTATCATTTCTATATGGATGCCCGTCTGAGAAGAATTACCCGTTATCGTTATAATAACGTTCCTGTTGATATGGGTGGCAGATATTTCTACATCAACGACAATGGCACGGTCTGGTCTCCCGGCTGGTCTCCGGCAAAAACAGAACTGGATGCTTACGAATGCCGTCACGGTATGGGTTACACCATCATCACCGGCAAGAAAAATAACCTTTCCGCAGAAGTGACTTTCTTCGTGCCGCAGGATTACAATGGCGAAATTCAGAGAGTTGTTCTCAAAAATGACGGCGATTCTGTCAAGAATTTCAAACTGTTCTCTATGCTCGAATGGTGTCTCTGGAATGCACAAGATGATTCTACCAATTTCCAGAGAAATTTCAATACTGGTGAAGTCGAAGTCGAAGGTTCTACCATGTTCCATAAGACAGAGTACAAAGAGCGTAGAAATCATTATGCGTTCTACACTGTAAATTCTGAGATTGATGGTTATGACTGCGACAGAGAATCTTTCATGGGATTATATAATGGTTTTGAGAATCCGCAGGCAGTTATGGCAAATCAGTCTAATAATTCTACGGCTGACGGCTGGTCTCCGATTGCTTCCCACAGCATTGCTGTGACACTTCAGCCCGGCGAATCCAAAGAATTGATTTTCATTCTCGGCTATGTGGAAAACCCGAAAGAAGAAAAATTTCTTGCAGATGGAAAGAGCCTGAACAAATCCCGTGCTTATGCAATGATCGAGAAATATAACACTTCTGAGAAAGTGGAACAGGGTCTTGCTGAATTAAAGGCAATGTGGGATGCGCTCCTGTCAAAATACACAGTCAATACTCCTGATGATAAGATGAACCGCATGGTTAACATCTGGAATCAGTATCAGTGCATGGTTACATTCAATATGAGTCGTTCTGCTTCTTATTTTGAGAGTGGTATCGGTCGTGGCATGGGCTTCCGTGATTCCAATCAGGATCTGCTCGGCTTTGTACATCAGATTCCGGATAGAGCGAGAGAACGTCTGATTGATCTGGCATCCACACAGTTCGAGGACGGCGGATGCTATCACCAGTATCAGCCCTTGACGAAAAAAGGCAATGACGAAATCGGCGGCGACTTCTCGGATGATCCGCTCTGGATGATTCTCTCTGTTGGTGCTTACATCAAGGAAACCGGCGATTATGGCATCCTGGACGAGCTTGTGCCTTATGATAATGATATGTCCAAGGCACAACCGATGATGCATCATTTGAAACAGAGCTTTTATCGGGTTGCTAATACAACAGGTCCTCACGGACTGCCGCTTGCAATGCGTGCGGACTGGAATGACTGCATTAATCTTTCCTGCTGGAGCGAAGAACCCGGTGAATCTTTCCAGACTTCCACTTCTCCGAAATATGGCGATGAAAAATATTCCAGAATTGCAGAATCCCTCATGGTTGCCGGTCTGTTCACTTATGCAGGTCCTGCCTATGTAGAACTCTGCAAATACAAAGGTGACATGGAAGAAGCTGAAAAAGCTCAGGCTGAAATTGACAAGATGAAAGATAACATCATGAAACACGGCTTTGATGGTGAATGGTTCCTCCGTGCTTACGACGACGAAGGCAAGAAAATGGGATCTTCTGAATGCGAAGAAGGCAAGATCTTCATCGAACCGCAGGGCTTCATGGTTATGTCCGAAGTCGGTAAGGATGTCGGCGCAGACATCAAGGCTCTGAATTCCATTGATAAATATCTCAATTCTGAACATGGTCTTGTTCTGAACAATCCGGCATTCACAAAGTATTATGTCCAGTATGGTGAAATTTCTACCTATCCGGCAGGCTATAAAGAAAATGCAGGTATCTTCTGCCATAACAACGCATGGATCATCTGTGCAGAGGCTTATGCCGGCAGAGGTGACAAGGCATTTGAATATTATTCCAAGATTGCTCCGGCTTACAGGGAAGAAAAATATTCCGAACTCCACAGAACAGAACCTTATGTGTATGCGCAGATGATCGCCGGAAAAGATGCGGCTCGTCACGGTGAGGCAAAGAACAGTTGGCTGACCGGTACAGCAGCCTGGAATTTTGTGGCAGTTTCTCAGTACATCCTTGGTGTCATCCCGGATTGGAACGGTCTGAAAATTGATCCGTCTATTCCGCATGAGTGGGATGGTTTCACGGCAGAACGGCAGTTCCGTGGTGCAACTTACAAGATTACAGTCAAGAATCCGGATCATGTCAACAAGGGTGTTGTGTCTATGACCGTAGACGGCGAGACCGTAGACGGTAATGTCATCCCTGCAAAGGATGCCGGCACGGTTCACGAAATTGTTGTAACACTTGGCTAATTAAAATAAATGCGCCTCGTGTCTCAGGACATGAGGCGTATTTTTTAATTGAAAATCTACTAATCCTATGGTATAATGGTATAATAGTAAATAGAATATAAAAATCATAAAAAGGAGATTGCATATGAAAATTTCAACCAAAGGCAGATATGCGTTAAGAATGGCACTGGATCTGGCAGAACATCAGAATGAAGGTTATATCTCCCTGAAAGAGATCGCCGGTCGGCAGGAAATTTCTAAAAAATATCTGGAACAGATCGTTCCATTGCTTAGCAAAAGCGGTCTGCTCCGGACAAACCGGGGCAACCGTGGTGGCTATATGTTAGCAAAATCTGCGGATGTGATGACTGTCGGAGAGATTCTCCGAGCAACAGAGGGCAATCTTGCGCCGGTTTCCTGCCTGGAATATCCTGAAAATACTTGCTTTCGTGCAGAGGAATGCGCTGTATTGTACATCTGGGAAGGTCTGCACAAAACAGTATGTGAGTATTTGGATAGTATCACGCTCCGGGACATCCTGGAACATAATCATGCACATATTCCGGGTGGTGATTACTGTATTTGATAAAAAATTGCAAAAATTACGTTCCACGTGGAACATCATGCCAGATTATATTTTTTATGATGCTTCATAAATAATCTGTAATCCCGGATGACAGTCTGCAAACGCATCTGGGGCAATCTGGATCTGTCCCGGATGATTCCGGATTTTGACAGTCTTTAAATGCCGACATTTCTGAAACGCCGCTTCTTTGATGTTTCTGACTTGTCCGGGGATGACAACCGTTTCCAGTCTTTCACAACCCCAGAATGCAAAAATGTCAATCAATCTAATTTTTTCAGGAATCCGGACAACCTGCAGGTTTTTGCATTTGCAGAATGTAAACTCCCGGATGACAGACAGATTTTCAGGAATTACAATTGTCCGGAGATTCTCACATGCATGAAATGCGTATCCTTCTATTTCTGTAATTTTCCGTGACATTCGGATGGTCTGCAGGTTTTCGCAGAAACCGAATGCAGAATTCCCGATTTTTCTGACAGTCCCCGGCATCTGTACGGAGAGGATCTCCCGGCAGTCGTCAAATGCAAATGCAGAAATTTCCGTGACACCGCCTGGAATAATGATCTTAGTTTCCGGCGTAAAGCGGTTTTGCCTGTAATGCCGCAGGATGCCGTTTTCGATAATAAAGCTCAAATTCGTGACTTCCTTTCTGATTCAGTTCCAGATATTATTTTTTAAAAAATTTAATATTTTAAATTTTTAATGTTCCAGGTGGAACATTCTGGTAATTCTCCTGTGATCTTAGTTTTATGTTATAGTTTTATTTTAGCATAAATTTTGGCAGAAGTCAATCCAGATTCTGCATATTCCTAAAAAATTCCGCATAGAATGTAGTAAATTCCTGACAGGAGGTTTCCAAAATGAAAGAAGCAGATAACAATAGTTTTATTGCATCGGAAGAACAGCATACTGTCATCATGGAAAACCGGAAAACGCTCCGCATTGCCGGCATTACAGATATTGACAGCTTTGACGAGCGTGAAATTGTCTTATATACGAAAATGGGCGAACTGACCATTACAGGACGGGATTTACATATTAATGCAATCAGTATTGAAAACGGCAATATGTCTGTAGAAGGCGATATCTGGTCGCTCCAGTACGGCGACAAAGACAAGCAGTCACCAGTCTCAATGCTTGGCAGACTGTTCCGGTGATGAGATTGGAACTGCTGACAAAAACATTGGAGACGTTCCGGACGGTAGACGAAGAGTTAGGATTATTTGTCTGTTCTATCCTGTTAGGACTTCCGGCAGGTGTACTGATGGATCTGCTGCGGCTGCTGCGGAAACTGATTCCCCATCATGTCATATTTCTGGCGTGTGAAGATATTTTTTATCTGATCTGTCTGAGTTTTCTCATTCTGTGCTACACAAGTGCATTCGGCGGCGGTGAATTTCGTGTATATTATAGCATCGGCTGTTTGCTGGGACTAATGCTGTATTATGTTACGATCGGCGCATTCCTGATGAAATGCAGTGATTTGATTCTGAAACCGGTGCACTGGATTTGGGATCATTTCGTATGTATTTGTATCAAACTAAAGCTAAGTTTTGTGAAATGCGCCAAAAAATCCGGATTGCAGAAGAAAAATTTACAAAACAACTTGCCAAACCCGTCTCAAAAGGTGTATAATAAAAATAGTCGAAAAAAGTATGCGCAGAATCAGAAGAAAGCGGGGAAGTCACATGCGGAGCGAAACAAAACATAAATCCGGATCAGCCACCCGGACGCTGATTCACATTGCCTTGGTGCTGTTTGTGATCTTTTGTGCAGTTTCGATTATCCGGACGCAGAATGCCATTGTAGAACAGCGGCAGGAGCTGACGGAATTAGAAGAACAGGTGGAGGTGCTTGCGGCGGAGAATGAAGAATTAGCCGCTTTGATTGCATCAGATGACATTGGTTCTTACATGGAGAAACTGGCACTGGAGAGCGCAGGGTATGCGTATCCGGATGAACGGCGCTATTATGACACATCACGGAAATAATTATTTTTTAAATTTTAATTCTGAAAAGCAGGAGGATTTTTTGCTGTATGCTGGAAATGGGAAAAGTTTATGAAGGCAAGGTCAAGGGAATTACAAATTATGGTGCTTTTGTAGAAGTACCACAGGAGGAGGGAAATCCGATCACGGGAATGGTACATATTTCCGAGGTAGCGAATGTATTTGTCAATGACATTCATGATTTTCTGACAGAGGGGCAGGAAGTGAAAGTGATCGTCCTGCAAGTGAATGAACAGGGCAAAATTGCCATGTCGATCCGGAAAACGATGCCGAAAGAGGAACGCAGACCGCAGAAGAATTATCCGACCCGGCAGAGACGGGAGAGAGGCGCAGTCTGGGACGGCGGCAAGCCGCAGAAGCAGGATTCTGAAATGTCCTTTGAAGATATGATGAACCGTTTTAAGCAGAACAGTGAAGAACGGATCAGCGACATCAAGCGCATCACTGACCGCAAGAACCGCTCCCGGCGGCGGGCAAAATAGGCAAAACAAGAGAGCGATCCCCTGCAAAGATAATCTACAGGGGATTTTTATTTTTTACGGATTTATTCGGGTCAGGATGTTCCACGTGGAACATGCAGAAACGGCGTGCCAAAATAGCATGCCGTTTCTAGTATATATCTTAGGAGTGAGGAAAATCAGAAATTTGTCATTCTGCCAGCTGTACCGTAATAATAACCACCTCCGGCGGAAGAAGCTGAGTTATTGCTGCTGATTGGATTGCCGCTTGTAATGACTTTCTGTACTAAATCAGCGTATTCCGGAGGGATGACATAGCGATTTGAATTGATGACAAGTACATAGCAGGGTTCATTGCTGATATAATGCGCTCTTGCGACTTTAAGCAGATCATACAAAGCAGGATTGTAAGAACGCAGATCACCGCCGAAATTATCAGTATAAATGCAGGTACTTTCATAGCAGGGAATGTCAGAACCAGAAGCATCTGGCTTGAAGAGGAATTTGCCCATGCTGTTTGTGGCATATTCCAGAGAGGGGGAAACGTAGTCTTCCGGGGCATAGATTCGGAGATACAGTGTCGTATTATTGTCATAATTACCCAGATCTGCATAATTGGCAGAGAGGGAAAATTCTTTCATGCCCCATTCTTTGAGTAATGCACAGGTTTCAGAATTGCAGGAATAGACGGGAAGTCCGTTCATGAAACAGATGATTTCATCTGTCTTGAACTGTTCTATTGTCATGTTCTGCAAGTCATTCTGGTAAGCCGTCCGGATTGTTTTCAGGTTGTTTTCCACATCCCGGACTGTAAAAATCTGTGCATCCTCAGGATAGTTGTTGTAAGATATGTAGTAGGAGGAGTTTGCATTTGAAATAGAAGGAGACTTAACAGAAAATGCAATCTGGTCAGGGTATTTCCGTGTTGTAATGCCGTTTTCGGTATAAGATTCCTGATACATATTTTTCATACGGTTTTCAAGCAGATTTCCGGTTGCTTCTGTGTAAGTATCCGTTTTCATGCAGATTGCAAGAAGATTCAGATACTCATCGGGCAGTAAATAATAGGTTCTGTAAATGGATGATCCTGTGATCGTGTAGTAAGTAATATGAAATTCTGCACAGGATGAGACGGATTTTTGATAACGACTGCGACTGCGATAGCTGTAATAATCGTCGTCATAATAATAATTATTCTCATCATTTTCATCCTGGTCACTTGTCCGGAATTTATAAGCATCATATATTGTGTTATTTTGGCTGACATTCTCCAGATAGAGAGAATAATAGCCGTCCATGTGTGCGAGTACCTGATTATTGTAATCCTGTTTCAGATTTTCGTTGCAGATTTTATGAAAATCACGGATTTTTGAGATCGTTTCTTTATCGCTGAAATTGAGTTCGTATTCAGGCATATTGAAATTACTGTCTGTTGTTTCAAATTCCACTTTGACAGATGTAATGCTTGTAAGTGCAGGAATATAATAGGCTCTGCCGAATGCATTTGTTGCAGAGACTGTATAAAGACCACCAAGCGTCACAACGACTGTAATGACATAAGAGATTGCACTCATCCAGAATTTTTTGAATCCTCTTTTGCGGACAACTTCCATGATGAAGTAGACAATCATGCTGAAAATCAGAACAGGGATCAATGCACCTGTGCCGGTTTCTGTGAGGCAGAGAATGCAGACAGCAATAGCCGTCAGAATCACATAATAGATGCCAAGATACACAAACGGTTTGCTGACATGTTCGGCTTTACGGTGTTCATACAGACGCCATGCAAGAATCAGAACTGCCACTGTGAGTAAGATAATAATCAAAGCCCAGCGGATATAAGCCGGAGCAAGTCCGAGATCGCCAAGTTCTCCGCCGATTGCAGTATACGTGCCGGAATAACTGCTGACATAATCGGAAAGCATTTCATTTTTCGTAACAATTAGGAAAATCAGATAAATCAGACCGCCGATCGGGCTTGTATGTCCGATCACATCCCAGGAGTATTCAAAGCTGATGATTTCCACTTTGGAGCAGACCACAGCAAGCAGTACAGCAAGTGTGCCGGGGATCAGCAGATTTAATAAAATATTGGTGTAGATATTTTCAAATAGCGTTCCGCAGCAGCTTGTAATCAGGACAGAGATTGTGTAATACATCCACATCAGCAGGAACAAGCCGAGTGTCAACAAAAAATAATATTTATAAATCTGGCTGAGATCGCTGATTTCATCAGGTTTGAGTACAGAGCGGACTAACGGGGTGAAAGCGAGTGTGACAATCCAACCAATCAAGGAAGCGGCAAGATAGGGAATCAGGTACATGCTCAGTCCGCCCAGATAATTACTGAAAAAGCGCTGTCTGCCGGTCAATGGAAGAGAATAGAGCATATCCACTTTGGATTTGTCCCATTCTTCGTGATAAGCATTAATGCCGAAGAAGATTCCCAGAATCACAGAAACACCGAGACAGAAAGAACCAATCGAGGCATATGCCCATGAATTCGTAGCAATATATCTATCTGTGACATTTTCATTATAAATTTCCAGCATCATACTGCCCATAATCAAGGGAATACCCAGAAGTTGCAGAATGCAGGTGACAATGGCGAATTTTTGATTCTGACGGAAAAGCCGGAAAGCGTTCCGGACGGGAAAACTATGCAAAAACCTGGCTGTCATAACCGAGTACCTCCAATTCGTAAATAAAAATTTCTTCGAGTGACAAGGGGACTAAATCTTCCAGAACAGGATTACAGGGCGCAAGCGCCTGGTGGATCTGTTCTTCACTGCCCTTTGCAATAATATGGTAAATGCTCTGAGTCTTTTCAAAATGCAGGATTTCGAGACCGGGGAAATCCTGTGCAGAGAAAATCCGGGTTTTATCCTGAAATGCCGCCTGAATTTTATGCACTGCGCCTTTGAGACTGTCAAGCTGGCGGTTGAAGATAATTTTTCCGTGATGGAGTAAAGCCGCCGTGTCGCACATTTCGTTGATTTCTTTCAGATTATGGGAAGAGATGACGACTGTCAATTCCCGTTCGCACATGGCATCTACAAGCATTCGTTTGACAATGATTCTCATAGTAGGATCTAAGCCGTCAAATGCTTCATCCAGTAACAAATACGGTGTACAGCAGGCAATCCCGGTAATGACAATTGCCTGTCGTTTCATGCCCTTTGAAAATGTGCTGATTTTCTTATGCAAGGGGAGCTGAATGGCATCTTCCAGTCTCTTGAAGATTTCTTCTGAGAAATTGGGATAGAATTGCTTGTAGAAATTTTTTAACTGCATGAGTGTAAAATTTGAAAACTGGATTGTTTCGTCATTGATGAAGAATACTTTCTGTTTTGCCTGGACATTATCATAGACAGATTCATCATCAATGAGGACTTCGCCGCTTTCCGGCTTGTAGATACCGCTGAACAGTCTCAGGATCGTGGATTTCCCTGCGCCGTTTGATCCTAACAAGCCGAACGCTGTGCCTTTTGGGATTTCAAGATCCACGCCGTCGAGGGCTTTAAAATCTTCAAACTGTTTGACGGTCTGTTTTAATTGCATCATGATGGGAGATCTCCTTTCTGATTTAAATTCTGGTCTGATTTTTCTTCTGCAATCTGGTCAATACGTTCCGTGAGTGTTTCCTGTGGAATGCCGATGTCAAGGGCATGGGAAACAGCGCTGTCAAAATCCCGGAGCACACGTTCCTGGGCAAGCATTTTATCTGGTTTTGCAATAAAACTGCCCCGACCTGCAAGAGAATAGATAATGCCGTCCCGTTCCAGAAGGGAATAGGCTTTGGCAACCGTATTGGGATTGACGCCAAGCTGTGTTGCGAGACTGCGGACACTGGGGAGTTTATCCTGTTCCGTGAGAACGCTTTTCAGGATTAATTCAATGACTTTCCGGTAGAGCTGTTCATAGATTGGAATACGACTCATGAGATCAATGTCAAACATAAGGAATCCTCCTTTCTGGATAAAAAATAAATGAAGAAAATTCATTCAAGTGTATTAATTTAATTAGTACAGCTAGAATTTATTTTATTATAGCACAGGATTTTCATTCTGTCAAGTGAATTTTTTAAAATTTCAAAATAAAAATCCCGGCAGGCTGGATTTTATGATTATCCAGTCTGCCGGGAGAATTTTTTAATTATTTATTTTACGTTAAATGTTTGTCTGTCAGCCGTGTGGTCTTTTGTTGCCGTTGTCGTCACAGCGACTCTGTAAGTATAAGAACCTGCCGGAAGCTTATCAAACTCGATATATTTATCAATATTCTTCAGGTCGTAGCTGGAAGCATCCGGTGCAATGGATTTGCTTGTCACGAGTTTATTATTGGCATCATAAATCGCAACTGTCACAGCTTTGATCGTGGAATCAGAACTGATCGTTCCACGGACTGCAACACCTCTGCCCTTGCTGATTGTCTCCGGAATGCTTGTGCCGCCCGTGAAGGAAATTCCCTTTTCGTTGGAACTTGTCGTTCCGGAATTGGAACTGGTTGCATTGCCGACTGTAAATTTCTGATTTGTGATGACATAATTTGTATTTGCGGCATTGGTTGCGAATACCATATAGGAATATTCGCCGTCCGTCAGCTTGTTGAATTCTACATAAGAATCCAGTTTGTTGAGGTTGTAAGTCTTGGCATTCGGGATTGCCGTCTTTCCGGTAACAAGCTTGTTCTGACTGTCATAGATACCGACTGTCACGGACTTGATATCAGAACTTGCAGAGGAGACCGTGCCTTTGACATTCAGACAGCTTCCCTTTTTGAGACTTTCCGGAATGCTTGTGCCGTTGGCAATTGTCAGCAGATCCGATGCGGCAGTCTTGTTGCCGACTGTGAACTTCTGTTCTACCAGTGCGTAATCCTTTGTAGATGCGTTTGTTGCAAATACTTTGTAAGTATAGTCACCCTCAGCAAGCTGATTGAACAAGATATCATTGTCAAGCTTGTTCAGATTGTATGTCTTGGCATTCGGTGCAACGGTTTTGCCGGTTGCCATATTATTATTGGAATCATAGACACCAACTGTCAGAGATGTGATCTCTGAACTTGCAGATGCAACAGTACCCTTGACAGATACGCCCTTGCCCTTGGCAATTGTGGACGGAACAGTTGTGCCGTTGGCGATTGCCATTACATCATTTGCAACCTGTCCGCTGCCCTCACCGACTGTGAATGCTTTGTTGACCATGACGTAATTTTTTGATACGCTATTACTTGCAAATACCATGTAAGCATAAGTGCCGTCAGGGAGCTTGTTGAATTCGATATAATTATCCAGTTTGTTCAGGTCGTAAGTTTTGGCATTCGGGATTGCCGTCTTGCCGGTGACCAGTTTGCCCTGTGTGTCGTAGATGCCGACTGTGAGGGATTCAATATTGGATTCCGCAGAAGTTACAGTGCCCTTGACGATGACTGTCTTGCCCTTGGCAAGCTTGTCCGGGACTTCTGTACTGCCGGAAATGGACATGGTATCTGTTGTTGCGCCGGGATTCTGTCCCTGATTGGGATCCTGTACCGGAGCGCTGCCGTCCTCTGTCACAGCGAATTCCTGGGAAACAACAACAAAATCCGTATTTGCGGCATTTGTAGCAATGACTTTGTAAGTATAATTTCCGTTGTCAAGCTTGTTGAAAGCGATATCGCTGTCTACTTTGGTGACATTGTATGTCTTGGCATTGGGTGCGACGGTCTTTCCGGTCATGAGTTTGCCGTCTTTGTCATAAACGCCGACCGTCAGGGAAGTCATGTTGGAATCCGAAGAAGTCACAACGCCTTTTACAGTAACGCACTTGCCTTTTTTCAGTACTGCCGGCAGGGAAGTGCCGTTGGAAATGCTCATGGTGTCGCTTGCAGCGGGTGTCTGTGGCGTACTGCCGTCCGTAACCGTAAAGCTCTTGTTCGTCAGAACGTAATTTGTGCTTGTCTCATTGGTAGCAAATACCATGTAAGTATATGTACCAGCGGGGAGCTTGTCGAATTCAATATAACTGTCGAGCTTGGCAATGTTGTAGGACTTTGCCTTTGGCAGAGCACTCTTGCCGGTCACAAGTTTGCGGCTGGAATCGTAAATGCCGACAGTGACGGAAGAAATATCGGATGTTTCGGAAGAAACAACGCCTTTGACAGCAAGACCCTTGCCTTTGGCGATTGTATCAGGAACGTTAGTACCGTTGGAAATAGAAAGCGCATCATCGGCAGCAGCGGCTGTTAGATTCAGAAATGCGTCTTCAATGCGTGACATAGGTGTCGACTTGGCAGCACCTGCAAAGACGACCGTGGCAGCGAGGATTCCGGCGGCGATTTTTTGGCTATTTCTCATAAAAATAATCCTCTTCTTTCTCTTTGATTTGTTGATTTGTTCCGGGGGACACAGGATAAAAAATTGTAATAAACTTGTCTGATAGATTTATGATTTTATGAAAATTTCATGAATATTATGAATATCTGGCATAAAATCATAAAAATATAGACTCCACCCCTAGTATAACTTTTATTATAACACAGAAATTGGAATCCGTCAATATATGGATGACAATCTTGTTGAAATTTGACTGCTTGCCCAAAAACAGCAGGCATTTTCAGGTCATTTTTCACAAATTTACACAAATTTTAAACCATATTTTTAAAGTATCGTTTTTCAATATTAAAAAATATTAAAATATATTTAAAATATAGTTTGGAATGATAAAATTTTCATTATTTTTAAAAAAATAAAAATCAGAATTTTCCACGGAATTTTCCTGCTCTCATGTATATTTTTGTGAATTCTGCCTATAGTAATTGCAAATTTTTATGATCTGTTGATTTGATCTTTGAAAGGTGGTTTTTTTATGCAGGCTGTTTTTTTCTGCGATAAGTTCGTTTCCTGCATTCCGGTCAGGGAATGCCCTGAAAGTCAGCTGACGCTCTGCAATGTGCCGCTGCTGGCATATCTGCTGAAATATATTCAAGAAAAAGGATTCCGGAATGCCGTTCTTCTGGGGACGGATGAGCAGACCAGAGAATTAGCGGATTCTCTCCATTTGAGAATGCCGGTGCAGTATGTGCGGACACTGGCTTCACTCCATGCGGACACGGCGACATTATTATTAAGAAGATTGTGTGTGCCGAACTGGGACATGGGAGAATTATTTTCACTCTGCGATTCCGGGACTGGCGCTGTGAAACTTCGTAATTCAGACGGCACGCCGACATTTGCGGAACTGCATCCGCAAGGCTCTGTTTTGCTTGCGCCGGAACGGACGGAATTATTGCAGGATTCCACATTCCGGCAGATTGATACACCGGCGCAATATCGGGAAATTCAGCAGGAATTATTATCACAGGACAATTCCCGGCGGAAATTCCAGAATTCCCGGATTGGTGCAGGGGCAAAGATCAGCCGGCTTGCCGGGATTGATTCCCTAAGTGTCATCGGGAATGATTGTGTGATCCGAAAAGGCGCAGAACTGGAACGCTGTGTATTAGGGGATGGCGTTCAGATCGGGGAGGATGCAAAATTAACAGATTGTGTGATCTGCCGCAAAGCCGTGATTGATCAGAAGACACATCTGGAAAATGCCGTGATTCCGGAGGAGACTGTTCTTCAGTCTGATGCGAGAATCCCCCGGAAAAAACAGATTGTAGTACTGCCTGAGGATGGCATCTGTCAGGGAATTCCACGGTGGAACACAGCCGAGACGGCGCTCCGTGCAGGTGCAGGAATGTCTGTCATCAGCCGGCGGCTTGCAATTGGTTACAGCCACAGAAGTGCAGAAAGTCTGGCGATTGCCGCATCCGCCGGCGCAGTTTCCCAGGGTATTCCTGTGTGGTATGCCGGAGAATGTGCGTTATCCCAATTGAATTTCATTGCGGCAATGACGGACTGCGACATGCTTTTATGGGTACAAGGGGAACAGATCCGGCAAATCCGACCATTTCAGGCAGGTGGATTTCCATTGACAGAACAGCAGATTCACCGGGTTCAGCAGGCAATTGCGGCGGATGCCTGTGAAAGAATGACAGAATCAGGGGAATTATATCATGCGGAAAATTTACTGGCACTGTGGAAAGAACAGTGCAGAAAACTGATTCCGACGCAAATTCCGGGCAATCCGGAAATTCACGTGAGCTGTGGGAATTCGGGATTACGAAAAGCGGCGCAGGAACTGTTTTCTGAAATTTCCAGAAATTCGGAATCTGAGAATATAAAAAATAATATAAATTCCAGAATCACCCTGTCGCTTTCGGAAGACGGAACAAAAATTTCTGTATTTGTGTCGGAATGTGGCATGATTCGCTGGGAACAGTTAATTTTAATCAGTCTGTTTGCATTCCGGGAAAACAGGGAAAGTCTAATCATTCCCGCAGATTTTCATCCGGTTGCCGAGGATTTCGCAAGGGAACAGCGTAAAAAAATCCGGAGAATCTCCCCGGAAGAGATCGAATCCGGGATGTCGCTGGAATTTCTGGAATCCTTTCAGAAACAGGGAATCTGCACAGATAGCGTGAAATTATTTGCGCACGTTCTGCAAGCGATGGCGTCCACAGGGAAGACTCTCCCGGAATTATTAAAAAATTTGCCGGAAATCTGCACCATACAGCATGAATTGTCCACGGAACTGACCCGACAGCAGATTGAACGGCTACAGGAATCAAACCAGGATCGGAAAGTAAGCATGATTCTTCCGGCGGGTGGCAAACTGGTGAAACTGCGGGTTCATGCGGATTCTGTAGAAACCGCAGCAGAGCTGTGCGGATTCTGGGAAAAAAAATTACAACGCCGTGAAAATTAATATTAAAAAAAGTTATCACATCCGGGGAATTTTAGCGATTGTGTATAATTGTGGAAAAATGCTTGACAAAAATTCTGAATTCCGGTATAATAGAAATTAAGTATTAATTGCGACTGCGAATGCAAATGCGAATAAATGCAGAGCCTGCGGCATGTTTCTGAATATTCTGAAAAGCAGTGAATATTTCTGGATATGCCGCTGTCCTGTGTGTAAACTGTTTTCATAATTTTCATAATTTTTATAAATTTAATAAATTTCACTAAATTTTACTAAATTTTACTAAATTTCACTTAAAATAGAAAATAAATCAGTGTAAAACAAAAATAAAATAATAAATATAACTATTTTTAGAAAAGAGGGATTCTATTGAATAATTCTAAGTCAACTAATTCCAGATCAGAAAATCCCGGAACGGATGCCCACGGTCGCTTCAAATCCGGCACGCCCAGAACGAACACCCAGCGCAAAAATTCGACGGCAGGGCATGTCCAGAACCAGAACACCGCAAAACCGGACGACGGATCTTTCCAGAAACGGAAACATTACACCGTACAGTCCAAATCCACCCCGAAACTGAAAGTTCTCCACACCACGCCCGTCAGGATCATTCCGTTAGGGGGATTGAACGAAATTGGCAAGAATATGACCGTTTTTGAATGCTGTAATGACATGTTCATTCTCGACTGCGGTCTTGCATTTCCGGATGCCGACATGCCGGGCGTGGATATTGTGATCCCGGATTTTACTTATGTCGAACGCAATAAAGACAAACTCCGTGGGATTGTGGTGACGCACGGACACGAAGATCACATTGGAGGGCTTGCCTATCTGCTCAAGAAGGTCAATGTGCCGGTTTATGCGTCGGCGCTTACAATCGGATTAATCAGAAACAAACTGGAGGAACACGGCATCGCAAACCGTGTTTCGCTCAACGTTGTGGAACACAGAAAAAACGTAAAAATGGGCTGTATGTCCGTAGAATTCATCCGGGTCAATCATTCCATACCTGGTTCTATGGGAATGGCAATTCATACACCGGCAGGCGTTCTTGTCCACACAGGAGATTTCAAGATTGACTACACGCCGATTGACAATCAGCCCATTGATTTAGCCAGATTCGGGGAACTGGGCAGCCGTGGCGTTCTTGCATTAATGGCAGATTCCACAAATGCGGAACGTCCGGGCTACACGCCGTCAGAGCGGAAAGTCGGGGATTCTTTTGAAAATTTATTCAAAAGAGCCGGCAGCAAGAGAATTATTATTGCAACGTTTTCATCTAACATTCACAGAATTCAGCAGATCATTAACATGGCGGTCAAGACCAAACGAAAGGTTGCCGTTCTGGGGCGGAGCATGGTGAATGTCATTGCCACGGCAATGGAACTGGGCTATCTGGACATTCCTAAAAACGTTCTGATTGATATCGAAGCAGTAAATCTCTATGCACCGGAACAGCTTGTGCTTGTGACGACCGGCAGTCAGGGCGAACCGATGTCAGCGTTGACAAGAATGGCGAAACATGATCATAATAAAATCACGATTACGCCTATGGATTTTATTATTTTGTCTGCGACGCCCATTCCTGGCAATGAGAAACATGTGACACAGGTTGTCAATGAATTACTGCAATCCGGCGCAGAAGTGATCTATGAATCCATGTATGAAGTGCATGTATCAGGGCATGCGTGTCAGGAAGAATTAAAACTAATGATGGCGCTGACAAAACCAAAATTTTTCATCCCGATGCACGGTGAATACAAGCATCTTGTGAAGCACCGGAAGCTTGCACTGGAAATGGGTGTCCCGAAAGAGAATATTTTACTGGCATCCATCGGGAATGTGATTGAAACAGATGGGACGAAACTGCAGATCATTTCCCAGGTTCCTGCCGGACGGACGCTCGTGGATGGTCTGGGCGTGGGAGATGTCGGCTCTGTGGTGCTCCGTGACAGAAAACAGCTCTCCGCAGACGGTCTGATTATTGTCGTAGTTGGTCTGGAACGTAGTTCCAGCCGTGTTGTTGTCGGACCTGAAATCATTTCCAGGGGCTTTGTCTATGTCCGGGAAGCCGATGAGATCATCACCCAGGCAAGACAATTAATGAGTGATGAACTGCGCAAGTGTTCCCATGCGGAACTGCGGGAATGGACAGCACTCAAATCCAGACTGCGGGAATCCATGTCGAATTTTATTTTTGACAATATGAAACGCACGCCCATGATTTTGCCGATTATTTTAGAAATATAAAAAATAAGTTTATTCTTGAGATCTTGGGATAGAGGGGAGGTGGCAGCGTGAAACCGAAATATCATGGTTTGTTTTGGGCATTTCTGGTGATTCTGGTCGGGATGACAGTGATTTTATCTGTGATTTTGTTCCGCAGCAGTCAGCATTACAGTCTGCTGTATAATCTTCCGACATTTCTGCTGGTTGTCGTCACGGCTGTTAATCTTCTGTATTCCCAGCAGCATCATATCCGGTATATTGCAAAATTAAACCATGAATGCGAATATGCAGAACTGAATACCATGCAGCAGCTTCCCGTTGGAATCTGCGTTCTGGATCATGCAGACATTCTCCTGCACTGCAATCAGTTTTTTGAACAGCAGATCATGTTTGACCAGGATTTTTTTGGAAAGAAACTTCCGGAGTGCATTCCGATGGATCCGGAACTTCCGGAACAGGATATTCACTGGCAGGAAAGATATTATCATGTCACTTCTGTGTCTTACGAAGATCCAGAAAAAAATTGTTATACCGCATTTCTTTGGTCGGACAGAACGGAATTGGAACAGCTCCGGCAGGATTATGACAATTCCCGGATGTGTGTGCTTGTGATTGTCATTGATAATTACGAAGATCTCATCCAGAATGCCAAAGAGAGCGAGAAACTGGAAATCAGCGCAGCCATTGAAAAATTACTGGAAGCATTTATCTCCCGGACGAACGGCATTCTCAAACGTCTCAAAAATGACAGATTCATTGCAATTCTGGAAGAACAGCATATCCAGCAGTGCATTCTGGAAAAATTCCGGATTCTGGACGATGCCCGGAAGATCTGTGTCAGCAGTCGGAATAATAAGAATTTTATTACATTCTCTATTGGTATCGGACACGGTGCGGAAAATTTGCAGGAAAGCGAAGCGCTCGCCGTCCAGTGTCTGGACATGGCGCTAGGACGTGGCGGTGACCAGGCTGTCGTCAAGACGGAGAACGGATTCCGATTTTTCGGAGGCGTTTCCAAAGGCGTCGAGAAGAAATCCAGAGCCAAAACCCGGATTGTTGCCGGTGCAGTGCAGGATTTCATCCTCAACAGCGAAAATGTGTACTTAATGGGTCACCGGTTCGGCGATCTGGATTCTGTTGGCTCTGCCTGTGGTCTTGCCGGGGCGATTCAGGAAATGAAAATTCCTGTGAATGTAGTCGTTGATCCGGAAAAGAATCTCTCTCAGCAGTTAATTGCTATGGTTAGGCAGGAAACGGGCGAAGAATTATTCCTCACGCCGCAACAGGCAATTGACACAATCACAGAGAATACGCTGTTGATTATCGTAGACACACATAATAAAGAAATTCTTGAAAGTCTGGAATTATACCAGGCGGCAAAGAAAGTGATTGTCATTGACCATCACCGGAAAAATATTAATTATGTCGACAATGCGGTTGTATTCCATCATGAACCTTATGCATCTTCCGCTTGCGAAATGGTCACGGAGCTGATCCAGTATTTTAAACTGGAACATCAGGTTCCGTCCTGGTGTGCGGATTGTCTGTTATCGGGGATTATGTTGGACACGAAAAATTTTGTGATGCGTACAGGCGTCCGGACGTTTGAGGCGGCGGCATATCTGAGAAAGACCGGTGCAGACACCGTCCGTGTCAAATGTCTGTTTTCGGATTCGATTGAAATTTACCGGAATCGTTCCATGATTGTATCCGGGGCGGAAATCCAGGGTTGTTATGCGATTGCAACAGCGCCGGAAGGAACGCCGGAAGTGCGGTTGGTTGCACCACAGGCGGCGGACGAATTATTAAATATTTCTCACGTCACATGTGCGTTCGTGATTTACAAAATTCAGAATGTTGTGTCAATTTCGGCAAGATCGCTTGGAAATGTGAATGTGCAGGTGATTATGGAACAGCTTGGCGGCGGCGGGCATCAGACAATGGCAGCAACGCAAATCCGGGACATTTCCATAGAACAGGCGCAAGAACAGCTCCGGAGCGTTCTTGCGGAGAGTTTAGAAGAAAAGCCGGAAGAAAATTCAGAAAAAAATCCGGGAGAATCCGGACTGCCGGCTTAAATTAAATTAAAATTTAAATTAAAATTTCAGAAAGGATCTGAGAAGTATGAAAGTTATTTTTATCCAGGATGTCAAGGGTTCGGCGAAGAAAGGCGATCTGAAAGAGGTTGCCGACGGCTATGCACGGAATATGTTAATCAAGAAAGGGCTTGCCGTGGAGGCAACACCGGAGAATCTGAATAAATTGCAGGGACAGCAGGCATCTGCACAGCACAAAAAAGATTTGGAAAAGCAGAGTGCGGAGGAAATCCGGAGAAAGATTGATGGACAAAAAATCACAATTTGTGCAAAAGCCGGTACGGGCGGCAGGCTGTTCGGGTCTGTGACATCCGGTCAGATTGCCCAGAAAATCGAAGAAGTTTATCAATGCAAAATTGACAAAAAGAAAATTTTATTAAAATCCGAAATTAAGGCATTTGGAACGTTCAGCGCAGAAATCAAGTTATATCACCAGATTTCCGCTGAACTCAAAGTAGAAGTAATTGAAAATTAATTTAATTAATTATTAAAATTATAATTGATTTAAAATTCCACGCAGACAGTTGAATCGTTTCGGCTGTCTGTTTCAGGGGAAGGGGTATTTTCATGGCAGAATTTACTGATTTTTCCAATTATCGTGACAGAGCTGATTTTGAACTTCCCTACAGTCTGGAGGCAGAACAGACGATTCTCGGCTCAATTCTGATGAATCCCGATGTTCTGGGCACTGTCATGGAGATCCTTAAGCCGGATTGTTTCTATATCGAACAGCACAGGGAACTTTACAGGATTATGGTCAACATGGCTGGCAACAGCAGCCATATTGATGTGATTACCGTCCTGAATGAGGCAATCGCAGCGCATGTGTTCGAGACACCGGCGGAGGGCAGATCCTATCTTGCCAACATCGCCGAAAACGTTCCTACCATTGCCAACGTCCGGAGCTACTGCCGGATTGTGATGGATAAATATTATATTCGTCTTTTGGCGTCATCCTGCCGGGACATTCTGACTGCAATCCAACGGGGAGAAAATGATGCACAGCTCTTGATTGAAACCGCAGAACAAAGTATTTTTAACATCCGTCAGGGCAGGAACACCGGCGGATTGACACCATTTCATGAAATCATCACGGAAGCCTATCAGCACATCGGACGTCTTGCAGGACCTGACAGAGAATTATATATCGGCGTCCGTTCTGGATTCTCCTATCTGGACACGATGACATCCGGTCTGAATAAATCCGACTTGATTCTGGTAGCGGCTCGTCCGGCAATGGGCAAAACGGCATTTGCGCTGAACATTGCCCAAAATGTTGCCAAGAATAATCCAGACAAACAGGTTTGCATTTTTTCACTTGAAATGTCAAAAGAACAGCTTGCGGCAAGATTTCTTTCTTCCGTGGCGCAGGTAGATTCCGGAAAGCTTCGGAGCGGCAGAATTTTTGGCGATGAATGGACAAAACTTGCCTCCGCTGCAAGCTTTTTGATGCATATGCCGATTTATATCGATGATACAGCCGGAATCACCGTTGCGCAGATAAAAGCGAAACTCCGGCGGATGCAGAATTTAGGACTTGTTGTGATTGATTATCTGGGATTGATTTCGTCCACAATGCAGACAGACAGCAAAGTCCAGATTGTGACGGAAATCACAAGGCAATTAAAAATTATGGCGAAAGAAATGCAAGTTCCGGTTGTGTTGTTGTCGCAGTTATCCAGAGGACCTGAAAACCGGCAGAACAAACGTCCGATGTTGTCGGATCTTCGTGATTCCGGTTCTATTGAACAGGATGCCGATGTAGTAATGTTCCTGTATCGGGATGCGTATTATAATGACAATTGCAAAACGCCGAATGTTGCCGAATGCATTGTTGCCAAGAACCGCCACGGCGAGACGGGGACAGTGAATCTGATCTGGGACGGACAATTTACAAGATTCAGTTCTATGGAGAAGTCCGGTGGGAAAATTTAAAGAGAATAAAAATAAGGTTTATCAGACGATCCGGGATTTTCTGATCCGGGAACGAATCAGGGATATACCTGTTGCAGTGGCGCTCTCCGGCGGTGCAGACAGTGTGTGCTTACTAATGGGATTGTTACACTGGCGGGATATGTTCCACGTGGAACTTTCTGCTCTGCATGTGCAGCATAATCTAAGAGGAGCGGAAAGTTTCCGGGATGAGCAGTTCTGCCGGGATCTGTGTAAAACAATGGAAATTCCTTTGCAGGTGGTTTCCGTAAATGTCCGGGACTATCAGAAATCTTCCGGGATTTCGTCATTGGAAACTGCCGCCCGGAAATGTCGTTATGACGCATTTGAAGCACATCGTCCGGAAAATGGTTTGATTGCGACAGCACACACGGCGTCGGACAATCTGGAAACGATTCTGTTCCGGCTGGCTCGTGGGACGGGATTAAAAGGCTTGTGTGGGATTCCGCCCAGGAGAGACTATTATATCCGGCCATTATTGGAAATTACACGATCCGAGATTGAATTATTTTTAGAACAGCAAAATCAGGATTATGTCACAGATTCCAGTAATTTACAGGAGGATTATACCAGAAATTTTATTCGGCACAGAATTGTGCCATTATTGAAAAGGATCACGGGCAGTCCCGAAAAATCCGGGATCATGCTGACGGATCTGCTCCGGCAGGAAGAAGATTTTCTGGAAATTTCTGCACACCAGGCGTATCAAGCATGTTTTCAGCCGGCGGATAATTCACTCCGGGGACTGAAAACGCTCCATCCGGCATTACAAAGATGTTGTATTAAAATTTATCTGGAACACTGCAAAATCCGTGCTGACTATCAGAATATTATTCTGGTGCAGAATTTGTTACAGAATGGTGGTCATGCGGAACTTGTCCGAGGTCTGGTCACGGCAAGGGTTAGCCAGGGAATACTTTGTCTGGAAGAAAAGAAGCCTTCGTCCGGGATACCAGAACAGAATTTCAGAATTTTTAAAATTCCTGAGAATTTTAATCAAATCAAGGATCTTATAAATTATCAGATATTTGAAAATTCTGTTCTTTCTGTGGAATTTATCCGGAAAGACCGGAATCCGGAAAAATTTACTTGGATTGTGAAAAAATTTCCGGATGCCGTCCTGGATTATGATAAAATTTCTGCTATTTCGGCGCAGGGCAGGGAAATCATCCTGCACGGCAGAAAGCCCGGATTATATCTGAGACTGCCGGGGCGGGAACACAGAATCCGGATTCAGAAATGGTTGCAGACACTCCCTGTGTCGGAGCGCACCAGGATTCACTATCTTTCAGATGAATCCGGGCATTTGCTGTGGGTGGAACGCCTGGGATCGGATCCATCCGTCAGCATAACAGATCACACCCGGCACATATTGTTTCTGGATGTTCACAATCCCGACACAGAATCAACATAGAATCATCATGTTTTCGGGTTATACTAGAATATTCTAAAATAAATTGTTTGATTTATTATTTTATTTATTAATTTAATTTATTTAAAGGAGCTGAACTGTTTGACACCACAAAAAAGCAGGGGCGGTCTCGCAGCATACCTGATTATCGCAGCACTTCTCATTTTTCTTGCTGCCTACATGCTGCCACGGATGAATGAGAAAGAGCCGGAGTTCACATACTCAGAGATTATCCGTCATTTTGACAACCTCGAAGTTACCAATTATACGCTCGATCTGGGTTCCGGTGATCTGGAACTGGTTCTCAATGATGGCACGGAACTGGAGTATTCCGTCCCGAATGTGAACCTATTTCTCACAGATACGGAAAATTATCGTCTGGATTATAATGAAAAAAATCCAGATGCGCCGCTGGAACAGGATTATTACAAGATTACCGATAATTCCTGGCTGATCACATATGTGCCGACGCTGATTATTTTAGTCATGGGCATTGTTCTGTTTGTATTCATGATGCGCCAGGCAGGCGGCGGAAAATATTCCAATTTCGGAAAAATGCAGTTCCGCAACCAGGCGGAGGGCAGAAAGGCATTATTTAAGGACGTAGCAGGCGCAGAAGAAGAAAAATTTGAAATGGAAGAAATTGTGGATTTTCTGAAAAATCCCGAAAAATACAGGGCACTCGGCGCAAGAGTCCCCAAAGGCGTTCTGTTATTAGGACCTCCCGGTACTGGCAAGACATTACTGGCAAGAGCAATTGCCGGAGAAGCCGGCTGTGCATTCTATCCCATTTCCGGTTCGGATTTTGTGGAAATGTTTGTCGGCGTGGGCGCATCCCGTGTCCGGGATCTGTTTGAGACGGCAAAAAGAACTGCTCCGGCGATTATCTTCATTGATGAGATTGACGCTGTGGGACGGCACAGAGGCACAGGACTCGGCGGCGGTCATGATGAACGGGAACAGACACTGAATCAGATGCTTGTTGAGATGGACGGCTTTTCTGACAATGAAAGTGTGATCGTTATTGCGGCAACCAACCGGCGTGACATCCTCGATCCGGCACTGCTGCGTCCGGGCAGATTCGACCGGCAGATTGTTGTGGGCTATCCGGATATCAAGGGCAGAGAGGCGATTCTGAAAGTTCACACGGCGAACAAGCCGCTTGCGCCGGATGTGAAACTGGATGATATTGCCAAAGGCACAGTAGGCTTTACGGGTGCGGATCTGGAAAATCTTGCCAATGAGGCAGCTTTGTTAGCTGCCCGGTATGACCGGAAAGCAATCACGAATGATGACATTGCAGAAGCAATGATCAAAGTTGTGGCAGGTCCGGAAAAGAAATCCAGAATCAAGACAGAACGGGAAATCAAGCTTACGGCATATCACGAAGCAGGTCATGCCATCTGCACGTATTATTGTCCGCATCAGGACAAAGTTCATCAGATTTCAATTATTCCCCGTGGCATGGCAGGCGGTTATACGCTGTCGCTCCCGGAACAGGATAAGTCTTATCACAGCATGATGGAAATGCATGAAGAAATTATTGTGCTGCTGGGCGGTCGTGTCGCTGAGAAGTTAATCATGGATGATATTTCTACGGGTGCGTCCAACGATCTGGAACGTGCAACGGCGACGGCAAGAAGTATGATTACTCGTTACGGATTCAGCGAAAAGCTCGGACCTGTTGTTTATGGAGATGACAATTCTGAACCGTTCCTGGGACGTGATTTCAGCAGTACGCCGAATTATTCCAATGAAGTGGCGGCAGAGATTGATGAAGAAATCCGGAGTTTCGTGGAAGAAGGTTATGCAAAGGCAGAAAAAATTCTCACGGATCATATGGATCAGCTTCATACAGTGGCACAGTATTTAATCCAATATGAAAAAGTGGAAGCAGAGGAATTTGAGATGCTCATGCATGGGGAAGAACCGCCGCATCCTGAGAATTCAGAAAATTTAAAAAATCCGGAAAATTTGGTGAAATCCGGAGATCCGGAAATTCCTGGAACACCGGACATTCCGGCACCAGGATTCCGACCGGTAGTGAATCCGGAGCAGAATCCGGAATCTGACCTGGGAACTGACAAGCAGAATCCGACAGAATAAAAGAGATTTAAATATTAAATTTAGTTTAAATTTAATTTTAAAGCCCCTGCTTGTGAAACAGGGGCTTTTTCTCCGGATTTCCGGAGAATCTATTCAAAAAGCAGTGTTCAGGATTCTGACTGTGCAGAGAGCAATTTTACAGACGTTCTCTGCACAGTACAGAGTCGGTCACTCTCCATCAGGATCAGGAACGAAAAAATTCTGCTGATGCTATTTTATGCAGAATTTTTGATTTTGCAACTGGAAATAATTAGAAGTTTCAATTTATCATGAAAATATTATAAAATTTTATCACTTCAGGAGGTTTTTTTATGACTCTCACAACTGGTCTGTATCTTCTTATCGGCGGAGCGCTCGTTGCAATTCTGGGATTTCTGTTATTGTGCAATCATGGAAAAGTCCTCACAATTATCTTTGGCATATTGTTCCTGGTTGCCGGGCTGTGCGGTGTCAAATTCGGCTATGATCTGGATCAATCTACGGAAACCGTCTACACGGTCACAGAAGTCACGGCTGTCACGGCAAGAGACAATAACAATAATTATCGGATCAGCATTAAAAATCAAGCTGGCGTGGAAACCTGGATCTATGTCACAGAAGATAATTTATTCCGTTTTCCCAAAGACCAGGAAATCACCATGACAAAAAAAGAAGTCAAGCAGTACAGCAAGCAGAATTAAATTAAAAACTAAAATTATAAAAATAGATTGAGAAATTTTCCAAAACTACTTGCAATCCGGTTTAAATTCTGGTATAATAAACTTGTATGTGTTTTTTATTATAAAATTTTAAAAAATTATTAAATGAAAAGGAGTCTTTTTCATGTCTGCTAATATCGTAATCGGAACGCAGTGGGGCGACGAGGGCAAAGGCAAGGTCATTGACATCCTGGCTTCCCGTGCGCAGGTCGTTGTCCGCTCCCAGGGCGGCAATAATGCAGGACACACGGTTGTCAGCAACGGCGAAACTTACAAACTGCATCTTGTCCCTTCCGGTATTCTCTACCCAGAGACACAGTGCCTGATCGGCGCAGGTGTTGTGCTCAATCCTCAGGACTTCATCGGAGAATTGGACGAAATGGAACGCCGGGGCATTTCTACAAAAAATTTAAAAATTGACCCCCGTGCTCATGTTGTCATGCCCTGGCATATCACGCTTGATGGTCTGTCCGAGGCGTTCCGTGGCGGAAACGACATTGGTACAACCAAACGGGGCATTGGTCCTGCTTACATGGATAAATACGAACGCTGCGGCATCCGGATCTGTGATCTGGTGAATCCGGCAGTATTTGAAGAAAAAGCCCGTGCAACGGGAAATCTCAAAAATAAGATCATTACGGCTGTTTACGGCGGACAGGCACATGACCTGGATGCTGTGATTGCGGAATACACGGCTTACGGTGAACGCCTGAAACCCTATGTGGCAGATGTTTCCGTTCTGACTTATGAAGCTTACAAAGCAGGCAAGACAATCCTGTTTGAGGGCGCACAGGCAACGCTTTTAGATATTGATTTTGGTACATATCCGTTTGTGACAAGTTCTCATCCGCTGTCCGGCGGTGTCACGGTCGGCACGGGTGTTGGTCCTAAAATGATTGATCATATTATCGGCGTTGCAAAGGCTTACACAACCAGAGTCGGCAAAGGACCGTTCCCGACAGAACTGGAAGATGAAACGGGCGAACTGATCCGGAATCGTGGCGGAGAATTTGGAACGACAACCGGCAGACCGAGAAGAACAGGCTGGTTTGACGCTGTGATTGTACGGCATTCCGTTCGTGTGAACGGTCTGGATGGTCTGGCAATTAATAAACTGGATACGCTGAGCAATATCGGGAATCTGAAAATCTGCACGGCTTACAGCAAGCCGGATGGGACAATTCTAAGGGATTTTCCGTCCAGTCTGGAAGAACTTGCCGAATGTCAGCCGGTTTATGAAGAATTTCCCGGTTTTGATGATGATATTACAGGATGCAGAAGTTTTGAAGAATTGCCGGAGACATGCCAGGAATACATCCGGAGACTGGAAGAATTATGTGAATGCAAAGTCTGCATGGTCGGCGTTGGTCCTGACCGGGATCAGATGATCGAAAGATAATTTTAATTTTTAAAACATTTAAAATATTAAATATATTGAGGTGATTTCATGCCGGATCTCAATGACCTGCTTGGCGAAACGCCGGAAGTCTGGACTGGGAACGAACAGAAAAGGGGTGCGCCGAAAATTGATGCGGATGACCTGATGGGACTGCTCGGTGATACCCCGGAAGTCTGGAATGGAAACGAACAAAAAAGGGGTGCGCCGGTACTCGCTGAACAGGTTGTCCTTGATGATCCGGCGCAGAACTGGCAGAATCAGGCATCAACAGCCGTTCATCCGGATGCGTCCGTCCTGCAGCAGGCGGCATCTGCGGAGGATCTGCTCGGCGGTGCTGACGATTCTGCGAATGCATATGACGCTGCTGCGGAATTCTGCAAAAAACTTCAGTTTGATGAAAATCTCAAAAAAGCATTTGTCACGCTTGATCCTGAAAAGCAGATGCAAGTTGTGAAAATGCGGGCGGATGCACTCGGTATTCCTGCACCGATCATCCCCAATGAAATGCGTCCGAAATTGAATCAGGAAACGCCTGTTCAGGAAGAAGTTATGCTGGAAGATGCACCCGTTCAGGAAAAGTACGTTCCTAAATTCAAAGATGAGGATCTGGAACGTGCCAAGGCGGAGGCACAGAAGCCCCAAAAATACACACCGCCGCCCATGGAGATGACCGAAGAACAGAAACAGGAAAGCCGTCGGTTAATGGCACAGCTCCGGGAGGAGCGTGAACGGGAACAGGCAAAGAAAGGATTCCGGCAGTTGATTCTTCTGACGATTGTCGGGATTGTCGGCGCAGTGGCATTCTGTCTGTTTTTCTCGGACATGTTCGGACTCGGCAACAAGATGGAAGAAGCCGGAGGATTTGCACAGAAAATGAAATCCGTTGCCGGATATGTTGGTGCAGGCATCGGCATTGGGTCTCTTTTGCTGATTGCACCGATTCCGGCGTTCAAAGGACTGTGCAAATTCCTGGATTTGGTGGGTTTTGTGATGATGTTATTCCCTGGCATTCCGTTGTTGATGCAGACCGAGGGCAACGGTGCAGTCAACGGCATTCTCTACGCCGTCGCCATCCTTGCTTGTATTGTAGGATTTGTCATTCTGATTACAAGCGACAACATCCGGATGTACAATAAATATGGCAACTCGTAAAAATTTAATTTTAAAAAAAATCCGTGGAAACTGTACGTTTCAGTACAGTTTCTGCGGATTCTGTGTTTTTTTATGAAAGGAGTTGTCTGCTATGTCAGAACCAGAATATCTACAGAAAATCATTCTGAAAGGATATGGAAAATTTATTGATACAACGCCCCTGCGCAACAGACTCACACAGGGAGAATCCCTTGTGGATGTTGCGTTTTTTTATCTGGATCGTTATTGTCATTACCGGGATCTGCTTCATTTTCTGTTTGTGATGCGTGGCATTCTGCCATCCGGGAAACAGGTCGAAGCGGTTCTTGCTGTGGATGACTATGATTCGGGGATTATTGCATGCTGGAAAATCGAAAAAGAATTCACGGAAGAAGCTGGAGAAGTATTGCTTGATCTGTGTGCCTATGCGTATCGGAATGAAGCAAAAAATACAGAATTTCTTGCAAGCGAAACATGGGGTGCACCTCTGCAGCGGGATCTGGTTGCCGATCCGCCGGACTATGTTCTGCATTATCAGCTTCCGGCAATCACCATCCGTGCAATACCGGAACGGATTCCGGAGTGATATTTTCCCCCGTCTGTAGAGACGGGGGATTTATAATAAATTTTATAAATTTTTTAAGAGTTCTTCACGGATGCCATTTAATCTGGGATTGGAAAGACCAAAATCCAGTTCTTTATAATTCCACGCACAGCGACCAATGTTATATGTTTCAAATACATTGTGAATCACCTGAAACCATTTCAGGATATCTTCCGGTTCTGCTCTGTCAATCATGCCGTATTCACCACAGTATAACACAGTATGGTTTTCCTGTGCTTTGACAATGGCAGAAGTAAAAAGCTGTTCAAAATAATTTTCTGTAATATTGATTTCCGAAAAACGAAATCTTTCATCCGGATTGATTTTATCCGTCCAGTATGCGCCTTGATGTGTGAATTTTAAAGGTTCATAACAGTGCATGTTATAAATCACATGCGGATCATAAGGCGGATTTAAATATTTCACAGTTTCAGGGCTGTTATTCTCATAACTGCCAACTAAAATCAATACATCCGGTGCAAATGTTCGGATTCTCTGAATACATGTATCAGCAATTTCATTCCAGGCAGGAAGATAGTATTTTTCTGTCACTTCGTTTAATAATTCAAATGCAACTTGTTGAGAATCCTGTCCATATCGTTGGGCAAAACATTCCCATATGTTATAAAAATGCTCTTGATAAATTTTATTTTCAAAAAATCCTTCTTCGTGTTCTGCATAATTATCAAAAGAAAATCCCTTTGTCTTATGCAGATCCAGCACAGTATGCAGACCATAGGCTTTACACATAGCAATTGCCTTGTCAATTCTCAGCAATCCGTCATTTAATTCCAGGATATTATAATCAATTGGGATTCTGACATGATCGAGACCCCATGCAGAAATAATTTTAAAATCCTGTTCTGTGATAAAATGATCCATTTTTTCAGGATGATAATCACACTGTGAAAGCCAGCCTCCAAGATTCACGCCTTTATAAAATCCTCGTTGTTCTAAATTCAGCATAATTAGCAGCTCCTTTATTTATTTTTAATTTTTATTATCATAACAGATTTTTTTCATCCTGTATAGCATATTTTTGCTATTTATAGTATTTTCTTGTGTATAACATCTAAGCGGAAAAGCTCCGGCACAGACCGGAGCTTTTGTTATGCTTTGCTGAAATGATGGATAATTTCACTTAGATTTTTCACAGACAAATCGCTGATTTTCTGCATTTCCTGCCAGTCCCAGACAGATGTGTAGGAATCATGCACAGCAACCGTAAGAAAACCGCCCTCTTTCGCCGATTGGATACAGTGCAGGGAATCTTCCACAACGCAGGTGGTTTCCGGACTGCTCCCCAGAATTTCGCACCCTTTCAGGTAGATTTCTGGCGTTTTCTTACAGCTCGGAACGTCTTCTCCCGTGAGGATGAATTTCACACGTTCCAGAAGTCCGTACCGGTTAAGAATCGTATTGGCGGCACTGGCATAACCGGCGGTGGCGATTCCATAGGGAATGCCGCAACGATCCAGGAAATTCAGAAATTCCATCATATGCGGTTTGGGATTGACTTTTGTATTATAATAATCACAGGCGATTTCCTCAATCCGGTAAATAATCTGCTTGGGAGACAGAGAAATATGGTATTCTGTTGTGAAGAACTCTGCCCATTCCGCAATAGACATCCTGTTAATCTGATTGGCGACATTGCCGGGGAGTTTCATGTCCTGTTCCTCAAAGAATTGGCGGTCAATCTCCTGCCATGTGCCCACGGAATCGAACAGTGTCCCGTCAAGATCCAGGATAAACGCTTTCACGGAGTTGTCATTTCCGGAACTTTCCGGAATTCTATGCGTCACCGTGATATTGGGATTTGTTTCAAAATGGCCCTGACTTTTGGGTTTATAAATATGATCTGTTTTTTCAATCATAAAAATCTCCTGATTACTTCTAATTTTTTTATTTTTTATCAATTTCTACAAAAACAGGACAGAAAATCAAGTTCTCTGTCCTGCTTTTGCATTCTGACAGAATGTTTCAGAATTTTTTGAAATTCTCCGGATTACTTGGAAATCAAAGCAAGCGTGTCTCTTGCAATCAGTAATTCCTCGTTCGTCGGAACAACCCAGATTTCTACTTTCGAATCTGACTGGGAAATTTTGCAAAGTTTGCCGTGAACGCCTGCATTGGCAATCGTGTCAATCTTGATGCCGAGAATGTCCATATCAGCGCAGACAGCTTCCCGGACATCCGGGGCATTTTCACCGATGCCGCCTGTGAATAACACTGCATCCAGACCATTCATTGCTGCGGCAAATGCGCCGATGTATTTCTTGATCTGATAAGACAGCATTTCTTTGGAAAGTGCTGCTCTTGCGTTGCCCTGTTCTGCGGCAGCACTGACATCACGATTGTCAGAACCAACACCGGAAACGCCGAGAAATCCGGATTTTTTATTCATGTAATCGGACATTTCCGCCGGTGTGAATCCATGTTTTTCCATCACGAACGTTACAGCGGACGGGTCGAGCGCCCCGGTTCTTGTGCCCATGAGAACGCCGTCGAGCGGTGTGAAGCCCATTGTCGTATCAACGGATTTTCCGCCGTCAATTGCTGTAATAGAAGAACCGTTTCCGAGATGACAGGAGACAATCTTAAGATCTTTCGGGTTTTTGCCCATTGCCTTTGCCAGGGCGGCAGAGACGAATCTGTGAGAAGTGCCGTGGAAACCGTATTTTCTGACATGAAGAGTTTCATAATCTTCATAAGGCAGACCATACATGAATGCCTTTTCGGGCATTGTCTGGTGGAATGCCGTATCAAATACAGCCGCCTGAGGAACGGATTCCGGCATTACTTTCTTGCAGGCACGCAGTGCAAGTGCGTGTGCGTGGTTATGTACCGGCGCAAGTTCCCGCAGTTCATCAATCTTGTCAATGATCTCATCTGTGATGAGTGTTGTCTCAGAGAATGTTTCTGCGCCCTGGACGATTCTGTGACCAACAGCGGCAATTTCACTCATATCCTTGATGACAGCGGCATCTCCGGTAGTAAGGACTTCCACAAGTTTCATGAAAGCTTCTGTGTGTGTGGGAAAATCGCAGTCAGCGATGTATTCTCTTCCGTCAGAAGTTTTGTGTGATACATGACCATCAATTCCGATCCGGTCGCAGTTGCCCTTAGCGAGAACGCTCTCGTCATCCATGTTCAGCAGTTGATATTTCAGAGAAGAACTGCCGGCATTCACTACTAAAATCAGCATAAATTTCTTTCCTTTCCAGTATAGAATTTTAAAAAAATAAGAAATAATTCTGTGAGCATTATTTTAAAATAATTTCTCACTCCAGTCTTAATTATATTACGAATCTGAAAAAAAAGCAAGTCTTTTTTCAAAAAAAAATAAATTTTTTTGTAAGTCATTTCTCAGACTTGCATCCCTCCGGAA